>JBELAR010000059.1:0-12927 GCA_049508555.1 Steroidobacteraceae bacterium | reverse complement strand
GAGCGCTGTGCTGGACCATGACTACTCTCGCTGCGGGTGATGCTTAGTTGACGCTGACGCTGGAAGCCGCGGCGAGGCTCGCCGTGCTGCCCGGTGGCGCTGTCGCGCCGGCAGCCGTGCGCTGCGCGTGCAGCCACTGCTCGAAGTCATCCTTGCTGCGCACGTCGATCACGATTGGCATGAAGCCGTGATCGCGGCCGCACAGCTCGGCGCACTGGCCCCGATAGATGCCGGTCTTGTCGGCGTCGATATCGAACCAGGCTTCGTTGACGAAGCCGGGGATCGCGTCCTTCTTGATGGCGAGCGCCGGCACCCACCAGGAATGGATGACGTCCTGCCCAGTGATCAGCAGGCGTACCTTGACGCCGGCCGGGACCACCAGCGGGTGATCGACACTGAGCAGGTAGTTCGGCACCGTCGCCGGATCGATGCCGGACTGCAACTGGCGCGCATGGTCGCTGGCCCGATCCAGGCTCGAGAGCACGGTGACGCCGGAGCCGAGGTACTCGTAAGCCCACTTCCACTGATAGCCGGTCACGCGGATTGCGAGGGTGGAGCCCGCGGAGTTCTCCGTTTCTATGAGCGTGCGCGCCGCCGGCACCGCCATGCTGATCAGGATCAGTACCGGCAATATGGTCCAGATCACCTCTACTCGCGTGCTATGCAAAAGCTCGGTATCGGCGACCGCGCCCGCGGACTTGCGGTAGCGCACCATGGAGAAAATCATGAAACCGAATACGACTGCGGCGATACCGACGCACCACCAGAACATCAACATGTGCAGGGCGTAAATCTGCCGTGACATGGCGCTGATACCCGGCGTCATGTTCAACGTCCAGGCCGCCTCGGCCCTCGGCACCTCGAGCATGAGCAGGCCAGCCGCGGTCATGGCACTACAGCAGCGCGCTTTACTGATCGGCATTCTGCTCATCACTCCCAGTCTCAGTGCATGGGTGCATCAGCCAGCCTGCCGCGAGTTCATTCCGGCGGGCATTCGAGTCCTTGCGACTCGCTCGGCAGGGATGCAAGGGTATTTCAGCGCCGGGCAGTTTAACCCGTGACCCATGCGACTGGAATACAAACTGTTTGCGCCGCGCACCGTTGCGCCACTGCGACTCATAGGTTCGCTCTGCCCTGAGCGAGCAATGCGCGCGCCGCGGATTCGAGCCGGGGCAGGTCGCAGGCGCTGTCGATCGCGTACGGCAGCACGGCCAGTTCCGGCGCCGGCATGCGCCCACGCAGCGTCTCGATGTTCTCGGTCGATGCCCGCATCGCGGGATCGATCGTGCTGGCAATCCAGCCCGCGAGCTTAAGTCCCGAGCGCTCGATGCCCTGCGCGCTCAGCAGCGCGTGACTCAGACAACCCAGTCGCAAGCCGACGACCAGGACGACCGGGAGCGCCAGCCGGCAGGCGACGTCGGCCATCGTCGCCCGGGCGCTGATGGGCGCAAGCCAGCCGCCGGTGCCCTCGACGATTACTGCATCGCAGCAGCCGGCCAGCCGCTCGTAGGCCGCCTCGATCCTGGAGAGATCGATCTGGATCCCCGCGCGTTGGGCGGCGATATGCGGCGATACCGGCCAGTCGAAGCAATAGGGATTGATATCGCCGAGGTTCGGCTCCGAACCCGCTCTCGTACGGCTTTCCGCCGCGATCGCGGCGACATCTTCGTTGATATTGCCATTAAGAGTATCGATCGTGCCGGTAGCCACAGGCTTCATGCCGGTCGCGATCAGGCCCACATTGTGGATCGAGCGCAGCAACCCCACGGTGACCCGCGTCTTGCCGCTGCCGGTATCGGTGCCGGCGATGAAGAAGCCCGCAGTGTGCCGTGCCGTCATCGGTGCCCGCGCTTGATGGCGCCGACGGGCACCGCAAATTCACCGGCGGGGACCGCGCCGCGGGCCTGTGCGCTCGAGGCCCGCGCGCCGCCGAAAGCGGCGCCGAAGATGACCTCGTAGGTGGCCGGCAGTCCCCGTGGCGTGCGCAGCGCCTCGTAGGCGCGCAGCATGTGCTGCATGCGCGAGCGCCCGGTCAGGCCGCGCGCGCGATCGCGCGCCGCGTTACGCGCCCCGAGGCGCTTGAGTTCGTGCATGAGCGCGTGGGCGTCGGGGTAGTACTGCCGGTAATGCTCGACGTCCATGACCGGCTCAGCCAGCCCGGCTCGCGTGAGGCCCTGCGCGAGCTGCGGCATATCGGCGAACAGGCTCACATGGCGGTACTCATCGGCTGCCGCCCAGGCGCCGCGCAGCTCGCCCAGGGTGTCCGGGCCGAAACTCGAGAACACCAGCAGGCCGCCCGGGCGCAGTACGCGCGCGATCTCGCTGAAAACGCCGTCGGGCTGATCGCACCATTGGAGCATCAGGTTGCTGTAGATGACATCCACGCCCGCATCGGCCAAGGGCAACGCATAAGCGTCGGCACAGACGCGCGCGATGGCGTCGCGCCGCCAGGGCCAGCGCCAGCGCCAACGCGTGCGCGGCATGGCCCGCAGCATGCCCTCTGCGAGGTCGATTGCCAGGACCTGCGCGCGAGGGTAGCGGCGCTGCAGTGCCTGGGCGCCCTGACAGGTGCCCGCGCCCAGATCCAGTATCCGCTGCGGCGCGAGCGTGAAGTACTGCAGCCGATCGAGCAGCTCCGCACTTGCCCGCTGCTGCAGGAGCGCCGCCGAGTCGTACTGTGGCGCGGCCAGGTTGAACGAGCGTGCCAGCGCACGCCGATCGAGCGCGAAGTCCGTCACGGCGCGCCTCTCATGGCGCCGCCGGCGTGGCGCCTCGATGCGCGGCGCTGTGAGCGCATTCCGGGGCCGCGGCGGCCGCCTCGCCCGGCCAGTCGAGCAGCGCCTCGAGTACCGTCTGGCGGTGCGAGAGAAAGGGCGCATGGCCGGCGCGCGGAACGGCCAGCAGTCGCGCGCGGGGCAACAACTGCACGAGCGCCTGCGCGGCGGCGAGCGGCGTCACGCGATCGTATTGACCGGCGACCACGAGCGTCGGCACGCCGAGGCCGCGTGCGAGTTCGCGCAGATCGTTGTGCCGGAGCATGGCCAGCCCGGCCGCCAGCGCCTGCGGCGCCGCGCTCTCGTGCAGCGCTTGCTGCAGCGCTGCGAGCACGATGTCCGCGCGGGTGCTGCCCCGCACCTGCAGTGCCAGGAAGTTCGCGAGCGTGCGGCGCGTATCGCGCTCGAGCTGCAGCGCGAACTGCTCGAGCCATGCGGCAGGCAGGCCGTGCGGCCAGTCCGTGCTTTGCGTGAAGCGCACCGTGGTGGCCATGAGCACGAGGCCGCGTACGCGCAGTGCGCCCTGGGCCGCGAGCTGCAGCGCCAGTTGACCACCCAGTGACCAGCCGACCAGCAGCGACTCCTGCGGCAACTGTGCGGCCAGAATCTCGAGCTGCTGCGACGGGCTCAGTCCGGATATCCAGGGACTGCGTCCGTGTCCAGGCAGATCCAGTGCCGTGACCGTGTAGTGCCGCGCGAGCTCGGCGCGCAGCGTATCGAACACTCGCAGATTCATGCCCCAGCCGTGCAGCAGGCCCAGGGGCGGACCGCGACCGGAGCGCTCGCAATACAGCGCCTTCATGCCGCGCTACGCTGCGCGAACACCGTCGCGAGCGCCTCGAGCAGGCCGTCGACATCCGCGTCGCTGTGTGCGGCCGAGAGCGTGACGCGCAGGCGCGCGCTGCCGCGCGGCACGGTCGGCGGCCGGATCGCGCTGACCCAGTAGCCGTGCTGCTCGAGCGCCGCACTCAATGCGAGTGCGCGCGCCGAATCCCCGACCAGCAGCGGCTGGATCGGACTCGATGTGGCCATGAGCGGCAGCGCGTGGCGGCTGGCGCCGGCACGGAAGCGGCGCACGAGAGCCCACAGGCGCTCACGGCGCCAGGGTTCGCGCTGCAACAGCCGCAGCGCGGCGCGCGCGGCCGCGGCCATCGAGGGCGGCAGCGCCGTCGTATAGATGTAAGTGCGGGCGCGCTGGATCAGGGTGTCGATCAAGGTCGCGTCCCCGGCGACGAAGGCGCCGAATGTGCCCAGGGCCTTGCCCAGCGTGCCCATCAGTATCGGCACCGAGCGCGCATCGACGCCGCTGTGCTCGAGCGAGCCGCCGCCGCTCGCTCCGAGCACGCCCAGCCCGTGGGCGTCGTCGACCATGAGTCCGGCGCCGTACTGCTGCGCGAGCGCGGCCAGTTCGCGCAGCGGTGCCACATCCCCGTCCATGCTGAAGAGCCCGTCCGTGACGATCAGCGTCGTGCCCGGATGCTGCTCGAGCGCCCGGCGT
Source organism: Steroidobacteraceae bacterium (assembly GCA_049508555.1). GTDB lineage: Bacteria > Pseudomonadota > Gammaproteobacteria > Steroidobacterales > Steroidobacteraceae > FEN-1191. The sequence goes on along the minus strand of JBELAR010000059.1, from coordinate 8,655 downwards.
GCCGCGAGCGCATCGAGGTGGGTGTAGCGCCGCAGCCGCGCGCCGGCCAGTCGCGCGGCGTCGAGCAAGGAGGCGTGATTGAGACGGTCGCCGAGCACGAGGTCGTGGCGCGCGCACAGTGCGCCCACCACGCCGAGGTTCGCCATGTAGCCGCTCGAGAACAGGAGCGCGCGCTCGCGGCCGGTGAAGGCCGCGAGCTCGGATTCGAGGGCGTGATGCTCGAGGCCATGGCCGCTGAGCAGATGGGCGGCGCCAGCGCCGACGCCGTCACGCTGCAGCGAACCGCTGGCCGCCTCGATCAGCGCCGGGTGGGTGCGCAGGCCCAGATAGTCGTTGCTGCAGAAATTGAGCAGCTCGCGGCCATCGAGGCGCACGCGCGCATTGTGCCCGAGCTCAGGTATCGCCTCGACCATACGGCGCCGGCGGCGCTCATGACGTGAATCCAGCGCTTCGAGCTCCCCGCGCAGCCGCTGCGGCTCAAGTCGCACCCAGACCCGCCGGAGCCGTCTCGGCCTGCATACCCAGACGCGCGAGCAGCGCACGGTCGTGTGCGACATCGGGGTTGCCCGTGGTCAGGAGTTTCTCGCCATAGAAAATCGAGTTGGCGCCGGCCAGGAAGGCGAGCGCCTGCAGCTCATCGCTCATGCTGCCGCGTCCGGCCGAGAGCCGCACATGGGCCTTTGGAATCATGACGCGCGCGACCGCGATCGTGCGCACGAACTCCAGAGGGTCCATGTCCGCCGTATCGGCCAGCGGCGTGCCCGGCACGCGCACGAGCTGGTTGATCGGCACGCTCTCGGGATGCTGTGGCAGGTTCGCCAGGGTCACGAGCAGCTGCGCCCGATCGCGCTGCGATTCGCCCATGCCGACGATGCCCCCACAGCACACATTCAGGCCGGCCGCGCGTATCGCAGCGAGCGTATCGAGCCGATCCTGGTAGCTGCGCGTCGAGATAATCTGCGCGTAGTAGTCCTCTGAGGTGTCGAGATTGTGGTTGTAATAGTCCAGACCGGCGTGCTTGAGCTCCCGAGCCTGGGGCTCATCCAGCATGCCCAGCGTGGCGCAGGTCTCGAGGCCCAGCGCGCGCACCTCGCGGATCATCAGTGCGATCTGTTCGAGCTCGCGGCGCTTGGGCGAGCGATAGGCGGCGCCCATGCAAAAGCGCGTGGCGCCCGCGTCGCGCGCGGCGCGCGCGCGCTCGAGCACCGCCGCGAGCGGCATGAGCGCCTCGGCGCCCACGTCGGTGTCGTAGCGCACGCTCTGCGGGCAGTAGGCGCAATCCTCCGGGCAGGCACCGGTCTTGATCGACAGCAGGGCACTCATCTGTACGGTGTTCGGCGCGTGCCAGGCTCGATGCACCCGTTGCGCTGCGTAGATGAGATCGGCGAAGGGCTGCGTGAACAGCGCCTCGGCCTGCTGCAGCGACCAATCGTGGCGCGGCGCCTCGGGCAGATTCGCCCCGCACGATTCGCTGCGCTCCGCCATGGCCGTGTCAGGGCTCGTGCCGTCGTACATCCGCGCCGTCCTGTCGTGACCCCATCGAGGCCGCATATTCAGTGGGGTGCTGGACCTTGTCAACCAAACGGCGTGCCTGAAGTAGACGAATGGCTACTATTTGAGCGCTCGGTATCGGCGCCCGATGGCCGGCCGTTTCATGGCCAGTGGCCAATGGCTCAAGGGCCGGAGGCGTATTCGATCAGGATACCGGCGAGCACCGCGATGCCGAAGTAGTTGTTGTTCTGGAACGCGAGCAGGCAGTGCTCACGGTCGCGATCGCGGATCAGCCACTGCTGCCAGGCGAACAGGCACGCGCCGGAAGCCAGTCCGCAGGCGTAGGCGAGATCGAAATGCAAGCTGCGCCCCATGAGCAGCAGCGCGAGCAATACCATGAGCTGCATGCCCCCGATCATGAGCCGGTCCATGTCGCCGAAGAGAATCGCGCTCGATTGCACGCCGATGCGCCGGTCGTCGTCGCGGTCGACCATGGCGTATTCGGTGTCGTACACGCCCGCCCAGAGCACCGCCGCGATCAACATGAGCCAGGCCACGCGCGGTACCGAATTCAAGGTCGCGGCGAATGCCATGGGCACGGCCCAGCCGAAGCTCAGGCCCAGATAGAGCTGCGGCAGCGGAAAGAAGCGCTTGAGCAATGGATAGCTCAGCATGAGGCCCGCCCCCACGAACGCGAGTTTCAGGCTCAAGGGGTTGAGCGCCAGCGCCAGGCACAACGCGATGCCCAGCAGCACCGCCAGCAGTACCAGGGCTTCGTACGGGGATACGATCCGGGCGGCGAGCGGCCGGGCGCGTGTGCGCCGCACGTGCGCATCGATGTTGCGGTCGGCCAGATCGTTGGCGATGCAGCCCGCGCTGCGCGTCACGACCGTGCCGCAGATGAATATGGCGAGCAGACGGCGCTGCGGGTGGCCGTCGGCGGCGACCCACAGTGCCCAGAGCGTCGGCCACAGTAGCAGCCAGATGCCGATCGGCCGGTCCAGGCGCATGAGGCGCGCCAGTGCCAGCGTGCGGCGCAGCACTCGCGGCGTGGGGGCGCGCGGCGCGCCCTCGGGTATCGGCAGCTCAGCCGACGCGGCCATACTGTTCCCGCTCGCCGATCCAGCGCATGCGCAATGCCGCCACGCGCTCGGGCATGGCCTCGAGCATCTGCGCGGCTGCCGCCCGCACTTCATCCAGCAGATCGGCGTCGCGTGCCAGATCGGCGACTCGTAGCTGTGCGAGCCCGGTCTGGCGGCGCCCGAGCAGCTCGCCGGGGCCGCGTAGCGCGAGATCGCGGCGGGCGATGTGAAAGCCGTCGTTGCTCTCGCGGATCGCACTGAGGCGCGAACGCGCCGTCGGCGACAGCGGCGCGCGATACAGCAGCACACAGCTGCTCTCCTGCGCGCCGCGGCCCACGCGGCCGCGCAGCTGATGCAACTGCGCCAGCCCCATGCGCTCGGCATTCTCGATCACCATGAGACTGGCGTTGGGCACATCGACGCCGACCTCGATCACCGTCGTGGCCACCAGCAGCTGGATCTCCCCGGCGACGAAGCGCTGCATGATCTGCTCTTTGCGCTTCGCGCTCATGCGCCCGTGCAGCAGCTCGACGCGCCGCGCCGGCAGGGCCTCGGCCAGCGCCGCGGCGGTCTCCTCGGCGGCCTGACAATCGAGCTCCTCGGACTCCGCAATGAGCGGGCACACCCAGTAGGCCTGCCGTCCGGCGCCGCAGGCCTGATCGATGCGCGCCACGATCTCGGCGCGCTTGACGCCGGGCAGCACCACCGTGCGTACAATCGTGCGGCCGGGGGGCAGTTCATCGACGATCGAGACATCGAGGTCGGCGTACAGCGTCATGGCCAGCGTGCGCGGAATGGGCGTCGCGCTCATGATGAGCTGATGCGGGATGCGCAGCGCACCGGCGCCGCCTTTGGCGGCGAGCTGCAGGCGTTGCTGCACCCCGAACCGGTGTTGCTCGTCGATGATCGCGAGGGCGAGATTATCGAAGCGCACGGCCCCCTGAAACAGCGCATGCGTGCCGACGCACACCTGCGCCTGGCCGTTGGCCGCTGCGTTGAGCGCTGCGCGGCGGGCGCGCGCGCCTTGCGAGCCGGTCAGCAGGCTCACCCTGATGCCCAGCGGCTCGAACCAGCGTGTGAGCGAGCGCGCATGCTGTTCAGCCAGCAGCTCCGTGGGCGCCATGAATGCCGCCTGCGCGCCGCTGCCGATCGCGCGGGCCGCTGCGGCCGCAGCGATGATCGTCTTGCCGCAGCCCACATCGCCTTGCACCAGTCGCGTCATCGGTGCCGGCAGACGCAGGTCGCGATCGACTTCATCGAGTACGCGCTGCTGCGCGGCCGTGAGCCGGAACGGCAGTGCGGCCAGCAACCTGGCTTCGAGTGCAGCGGGGTCCGGCAAGGGCGGCGCGTGTTCGCGCCGCGTGCGGCGGCGCAGTTCCATGAGCGAGAGCTGATGCGCGAGCAGTTCCTCGAAGGCGAGGCGGCGCTGCGCCGGATGCCGGCCCGCCGCGAGCTCGCTGAGCTGGGTACCGAGCGGGGGGCGATGCATGGTCTCGAGCGCAGCACGCAACGAGGGCAGCCGCAGGCGTTCGAGCACGCTACCCGGCAACAGCTCGACCACCCCGTCCCGATCGAGCGCCTGCAGGGCGCGCTCGACCAGCATGCGCAATCGGCCTTGAGTCAGTCCCTCCGTGCTCGGATAAATCGGCGTCAGGGTCTGGGGCAGCGGCTCGTTCAGCGCCGCGATGTGCCGGTACTCCGGATGCACGAGCTCGAGTCCGAAGGGACCGCGTCGCACCTCGCCATGGCAGCGCAGCCGCGTACCGCGCGCCAGCGCCAGCCGCTGGGCGGTCGAAAAATAAAAAAACCGCAGTGTCAGCGAGCCGGAGCCGTCAGCCAGGCGCACCAGTAGCGCCCGGCGCCGGCGCAATGCGATCTCGCAGAGCAACACCTCGCCTTGGACGACCGCGTGCACGCCCTCATGAAGGCTGCCGATGGCCTGGACATGCGTGCGATCCTCGTAGCGCAGCGGCAGCACGAACAGGATGTCGCCGGGCTGCTCGACTCCGAGTCGGGCCAGCCGTGCGCGCAGCGCTCCGGTGGCGGCCGGAGCCATCAGGCGAAACTCAGTACGCACTCCATCTCGACCCGGGCGCCGCGCGGCAGCGCCGCGACGCCGAGCGCCGCGCGTGCGGGATAGGGCTCGCTGAAATAGCTGGCCATGATCTCGTTGAGCTTGGCGAAGTGCGTCAGATCGGTCAGAAATATGCTGAGCTTCACGACGTTCTGCAGCGATCCGCCGGCGGCACGGGCGATGGCGTCGAGATTATCGAACACGCGACGGATCTCCGCCTCGATGTCGCCGCTGATGAGCTGACCGCTGACCGGATCGAGCGGAATCTGGCCCGAGACGTAGACGGTGTCGCCCACGCGCACGGCCTGTGAATAGGGGCCGATGGCCTTGGGGGCAGCGGCGCTGTGAATGACCTGTCGTGGCATGTTCTGCTGCTCTCCGTCAAAGGGTCTCAGGCGTCGTCGGCGTGGCCGTCCTCGATCGGGCTGTTGCGCTCGCGCCGATAGGTCGAGCCGGCGAGCGAGCGCACCACACGCAGGACGTCGGGCATGCGGCGCACGGTGCGCATGATGCCTGCCAGCTGGGCCCGGTCGGCGACTTCGACGATGAACACGATAACCGAGGTCTCGGCATCGCGCTGTTCGATCGAGACGTGGCTGACGTTGGTCTGCGTGTCGGCGATCGCGGCCGACAAGGCCGCCAGCATGCCCATGCGATTGACGATATCGATGCGGATCTGCGCGAGAAACAATCGCCCCGGCTGATGCTGCCAGCTCACCGGCAGCCATTTCTCGGGATGCTTGCGGTAGTCCTCGACATTGGCACAGGTCTCGCGGTGGATCACGATGCCGCGACCCGTGCTCAGAAAGGCGAGGATCGGATCGTTCGGGATCGGATAGCAGCAATGTGCGTAGCTCACCAGCAGGCCCTCGGTGCCGGCGACCGTGAGCGGCGAGGCCGCGCTATTGGCGTCATCGGTATGCTCGTTCGGCAACAGCCGCCGCGCCACGAGCGGCGCGAGGCGCTCGCCGAGGCCGACTTTCTCGAATAGTTCCTCGGTGTCCTTGAGTCCGAATTCGCTCACGGCGGAGGCCAGCGCCGTGCTCTCGACTGCATCGAGTTCGAGGCCGAATTCGGCCAGCGCCTGCGCCAGCAGGCGCCGGCCGAGCTCGACCGCCTCGCTGCGATGCAGGCCTTTGAGATAGTGCCGGACCGCCGAGCGCGCCTTGGCGGTCACCACGAAATTCACCCACGAGGGGTTCGGGTTCGCGCCCTTGGCGGTGATGATCTGAACCGTCTGGCCGTTGCGCAGCACCGCGCGCAGCGGCGTGAGACGCCTATCGATCTTGGCCGCGACACAGCGGTTGCCGATGCCGGTATGCACGGCATAGGCGAAGTCCACCACGGTGGCGCCACGCGGCAGACGCAGAATCTCGCCGCGCGGTGTGAACACATAGACCTTGTCGGGAAACAGGTCGACCTTGACGCTCTCGATGAATTCCCCAGGGTTGCCCCCGACCTCGAGATCCACCAGGTTGGAGAGCCATTTGCGCGCGCGCTCCTGCTGCGCCGAACCCTCATGATCGCCCTGCTTGTACTTCCAGTGCGCCGCGATGCCCGACTCGGCAATGTGATCCATATCCTTGGTGCGGATCTGGACCTCGATCGGCACGCCGTTGGGACCGAATAGCGTGGTGTGCAGCGATTGATAACCGTTGACGCGCGGTATCGCGACGTAGTCCTTGAACCGCCCCGGCATCGGCTTGTACACGCTGTGGACGATACCGAGGGCGCGGTAAACGGTGTCGATGGAATCGACGATGATGCGCAGGCCGTACACATCGACGATCTCGGCGAGCGTGGCGCGCTTGCGCAGCATCTTGCGATAGATGCTGAACAGATGCTTCTCGCGCGACTCGACCTCGCCTTCGACTGCGGCCTTCTTGAGCGCGGCCTCGAACTGTACGCGGATCCGGGTCAGAAATTCCTTCTGATTGCCGCGCGCGCGCTTGAGCGCGCGCTCGATCACGCGATAGCGCTGCGGGTAGAGCGTGGCGAAGCCGAGGTCCTCGAGCTCGAGTTTCATCGCATAGAGCCCGAGACGCTCGGCCACCGGCGCGTAGATGTCGAGGGTCTCGCGCGCGATCTGGCGCCGTTTGGCAGGCGCCAGCGACTCGATGGTGCGCAAATTGTGAGTGCGATCGGCGAGCTTGACCAGGATCACGCGCAGATCGCGCACCATCGCCAGCAGCATCTTGCGGAAGTTCTCCGCCTGCGCCTCCTCGCGATTCTTGAAGCGGATCTGATCGAGCTTGGTGACGCCGTCAACGATCTCGGCTACGTCGTGGCCGAAGCGCTGCTCGATATCCGACTTCGCGATCGGCGTGTCCTCGATCACGTCGTGCAGAATCGCCCCGACGATCGTGTCCGCGTCGAGATGCAGGTCGGCCAGGATCACGGCCGCCGCCACCGGGTGGGTGATGTAGGGCTCGCCCGAAACGCGCGTCTGTCCCTGGTGGGCGGCGGCGCCGAACTCAGCGGCGGTGCGGATGCGCTCGATCTGCTCGGGCGGCAGGTAGGTCGCAACCTTGGCTAGCAGTTCCTTGACGCCAGGCGTGCCACGCTTCGCGCCGGGCAAGAGTCCCAAGAGCGAAGACGCATAGTCCACGGCCGTAGGGTGCGTCGAGCCTCGGGTTGATCGGACCGATCAGATCTCGCGTTCGATGAGGCCGAACTGCGGCGCGCGGAACGTGGCTTCGTTGTCGGCATCGGGCACCAGGGCGTCCTGACGCGGCTCGGGCTCGCGCAGCATCTCCGGGGTGATGTTGCCCGCGGCAATCTCCCGTAGCGCCAGCACCGTGGCTTTATCGTTCTCTATCGGAACCGTCGGTTCCGCGCCGTTGGCCAGCCGCCGCGCGCGCTGGCTGGCCAGCAGTACGAGCTGGAACAGGTTGTCGACGTTCTTGAGGCAGTCTTCGACAGTGACTCGGGCCATGGCTATGAAATTCCTGAAAAGACCGGGGGTTGCCCGGAGTGTACTGCATCGGTGCAGGGCCGCGCCAGCCTCACTGCGGGCGCTGGGCTTCAGTGCAGCAGCACCTTGATCAAGGCCTTCACTTCGGGGCGGTCCGAGCGCCATGCGGCACCGGCGCCATCGAGGATCGAGCCCAATTGTGCGGCTGCCTGTTCGAAGCGGTCATTGACCACCACGAATTCGAACTCGTCATAATGCGACATGTCTGCGGCCGCTTCGGCCAGCCGGCGCTCGATGGTCTCGGAGTTGTCAGTGCGCCGCTCGCGCAGGCGCTGCTCGAGGGCCGCGCGCGAGGGCGGCAGGATGAAGATGCTGGTGCAGTCGGGACGCGCAGCGCGCACCTGGCGCGCACCCTGCCAGTCGATCTCGAGCAATACGTCCTTGCCGGCCGCCAGCTTGTCCTGGATCTGCGCACTGCCGGTGCCGTAGAAATTGCCGAACACAGTCGCGTGCTCGAGGAAGGCGCCCACGGCGGCCAGTTGCTCGAAGCGCTCCCGGGTCACGAAATAGTAGTCGACACCCTCGAGCTCCTGCGCGCGCGGCTGGCGCGTCGTGTGCGAGACCGAGACCACGAGATCCGGGCGCGTCGCGAGCAGGCTGCGTACCAGGGTGGTCTTGCCGGCCCCGGAGGGCGCGGAAATGACGAATAGTTTTCTCACGGGATCAGTGGCGAGCTGCTTGCACGGCTACTCGATGTTCTGCACTTGCTCTCGCATCTGTTCGATGAGCACCTTCATCTCGACGGCCGTGCGCGTGGTCTCGAGATCCTGCGACTTCGAGGACAGCGTATTGGCCTCGCGGTTGAATTCCTGCATCAGGAAGTCGAGCCGGCGACCCGCCGGCTCATCACCCGCGAGCGTGCGGCGCGTCTCCTCGATGTGGCCGCTGAGACGGTCCAGCTCCTCGACCACGTCCCAGCGCTGCAGCAGCAGCAGGATCTCCTGCTCCACGCGCTCCTGATCGACCTGCGCGTGCAGTTCGCGCAGCCGCTCCATGAAGCGCTCCCGCGTCTGCGCCTGGGCCGCAGGCAGCCG
>JBELAR010000058.1:0-12993 GCA_049508555.1 Steroidobacteraceae bacterium | reverse complement strand
TGTTGCTCGCGGCTCCAGAACAGGATGCCATGGGCTACCGCGTCGGCTTCCAGAACTTCTACGTGATTACGCGCTACAACAGCAGTCCGCTCTATGCCATGTCGGTTTACGATCTGGCGCAGGCGATCCGCCAGCGCATCGAGCAGGAGGCTGCGCTGTGAACGCGGAGCGCTGCGCCTCGCGGCACTGGGACTGACATTGTCGATGCGCCGCACGGCATCGATGGCGCACCGATGGGGGCTCGGCCCGATCACGCTGGCGCTGCTGATCGCCGGCTGTGCGCAGGCGCCCCGGCGAGCGAGTCCGAGCCTACCGGCGCCAGTCGCCCCGGCGCCGGCGCCGAATGGACCCGACCTGGGCGGCGTTCCCGATGCCGTACCGCGCATGGAACCGCGCAGCGCATCGGGCAACCCGCCGTTCTACGAGGTCGCCGGCCACCGCTATATCGTACTGGCGAGCGCCAATGGCTACGTCGAACGCGGGGTCGCCTCCTGGTACGGCGCGCAGTTCCACGGCCTGCGCACCGCGACCGGCGAGCCCTACGACATGTTCGCCATGACCGCCGCCCACAAGACACTGCCACTACCCTGCTATGCACGCATCACGAATCTGTCCAATGGCCGCAGCGTCGTGGTGCGCATCAATGATCGAGGACCGTTCGTGGCCAATCGCATTATCGATCTGTCCTATACGGCCGCATCCAAGCTCGACATGATCCGCAACGGCACCGCCTTCGTTCAGGTCGAGACGCTCTCCCCGGCCACCTCGCAGCCGAGCGCCGAGCTGCCGGTCACAACCGCGGCGGCTTCATCGGCCAGTGCCGGCCTGAGCAGCGTGCCGGCCATGACCGCGCCCCTCGCGCCTGCGCCTCCCGCGCCTGCGCCCGCGGCCGCCGCTGGCACCGCAAGCGCTGCGAGCGCTGCGAGCGCTGCGAGCGCCGACGCTGCCGAGACGCTGCCAGCGGCTCATTTCTACATTCAGGTCGGCGCCTACGGACTGGCCGACAACGCCCGCCGCACCGAGGAGAAACTGCGCGGCGCCGGCCTCGAGCAGGTTTTCACCATCGGCGCCACGCCGGATCAGCCGTTGTTGCGCGTGCGGATCGGTCCCATCAGCAGCGTCCAGGAGTTCGACCGCCTCATCGCGCGCCTGAATGCGCTGGGCTTCGCCGGCGCGCGCCTCGCACAAGACTGAAAACTGCCGCTACACTTGTCTTTTTGGCCCTCTCTGGGATGAAACGCTGCATGAAACCATTCGCTTTGCCGAACGCTCGAACGCTCCTCTGGATCACCGCTCTGTCGGCGCTCTGTGCAGGTGCCCCGCTGTACGCGCTGGCCGCGACTGCGGCAGCGCCGGCCCCGAAGCCGGCCCCGACAGCCGCGGCAGCCGCGGCAGCCGCGCCGTTGGCTGCACCCGCGATTCCCAATGCGCCCGATACCGATGCGCGCGCCTACATCCTCGTGGATTACAACAGCGGTCAGGTCCTGGCAGAGCGCAATGCTGATACGCATCTGGAGCCCGCGAGCCTGACGAAGCTGATGACCTGCTACATCGTGTTCCACGCGCTTCAGAGCGGCACGCTCAAGCTCACGGATCCGGTCACGATCAGCGAGCACGCTTGGCGCGCCGAGGGTTCGCGCACTTTTGTGCAGGTCGGCAGCCAGATACCGGCCGAAGTGCTCATCAAAGGCATGATCGTGCAATCGGGCAACGACGCCACGATCGCCATCGCCGAGCATGTGGGCGGCACCGAGCCGGCGTTCGTGCAGCTCATGAACGAATATGCCAAACGCCTGGGCATGACCAATACGCACTTTGACGACAGCAGCGGCCTGCCCTCCCCGACGCATTACACCACGGCGCGCGATCTCTCGCGGCTCGCGACAGCGCTGGTGCACGACTACCCGCAGTACTACGCCTGGTTCTCGATTCGCGAGTTCATCTGGAACAACATCAAGCAGGACAATCGCAACGGTCTGCTCGAGCGCGACTCGACGGTCGACGGCATGAAGACCGGGCATACCGACAGCGCGGGGTATTGCCTGGTCACCTCCGCCAAGCGCCAGGACATGCGGCTGATCGCCGTCGTGCTCGGCTCAGGCAGCATCAAGGGACGCGAGGATGCGAGTGCGGCGCTGATCAACTATGGCTACACCTTCTACGAGAGCGTGAACGTGCGCAAGGGCGGCACCGCCGTGCTCAAGCCGCGCGTATTCAAGGCCGTCGAGGAGTACTACCCGGTCGGCCCAGCCTTTGACATCAACATCGTCGTGCCTCGCGGGCAGGGTGGCAGTATCGAGACCAACGCGAGCGTGCGCCGCCCCCTGATTGCCCCGCTCAGCACGCACACGACGGTGGGCGAGCTGCAGGTCATCGTGGCAGGCAAGCCCGTGACTTCAGTGCCCCTGTATCCGCTCGCCGATGTGCCGCCCGGCGGCTTTTGGAGCCGGCTCAGCGACACCGTGGCGCTATGGTTCGCCAAGTGAGCCTCCATGGCTGAACCGCTGCCGCGCTGTCACCTCAATGGCAGCCTGATGCCCGTGCGCGAGGCTCGCGTTTCACCGTTCGATCGCAGTTTCCTCTTCGGCGACGGCGTATACGAGGTCATTCCGGTGCGTCACGGCCGGGCGCGGCGCCTGGGCGCCAATCTCGCGCGGCTCATGCGCAGCCTGCGCGAGCTGCAGATACACAATCCACACACCGAGCAGCAATGGCGAGAGTTGATCGAGCAGCTGATTGCAGCCAATGGTGGCGGCGATATCTACGTCTACCTGCAGGTCTCGCGCGGTGCCGAGTTCGGCCGCAATCACGCGCCGCTGCCCGAGATCGAGCCGACCGTATTCGGCTACTGTACGCCGCTGCTGCCGCCCACTGCCGCGGTGCTCGAGCAGGGCGTGGCCTGTATCACGGCCAGCGACACGCGCTGGGCCCGCTGCGACATCAAGGCGGTGGCGCTGCTGGCCAATGTGCTGCTGCGCCAGCAGGCCGTCGAGGCGGGCGCCAGCGAGACGATTCTGCTGCGTGACGGCTGGCTCACTGATGCCAGCGCCTCCACCGTCTATATCGTCAAGGATGGGGAGGTGAGAGTGCCGCCGAACTCGACGCTCCTGCTCCCAGGCACCACGCGCAGCCTGCTCGAGGACCTCGCCGATGCGCACGGCATCGCCCGGCGCAGTGTCGCCGTCAGCGAGGCGCACTTGCGCGCGGCCGATGAGATCTGGTTGAGCGCCGCGACTCGCGGTGTGGTGGCCGTGACGACGCTCGACGGCCGTAGCGTGGGCAGCGGACGGCCCGGACCGCTGTGGCGGCGCATGCATGCGCTCATCGAGGACTATTGGGCTGGGGGCACCGCGTGAGCCGGCGCAGCGGCGCGGAGCCCTGGGAAATACATTCGGCCGACTGAGAGGGGTTAGACCATGAGCGGTTTTTTGATCACAAAAAAACCGCTCATGGTCTAACCCCTCTCAAATGGCGGGTTGCAATTTCCGTGGCGCCGCGCACCTTGAGCTGGAGAAGCATTGCGAATCATCGGGCTGATCGGCGGCATGAGCTGGGAATCCACCGTTCCCTACTACCGCCTGATCAATGAATTCGTCAAACGGGAACTCGGCGGACTGCACTCAGCCAGACTGATCCTCTACAGCGTCGACTTCCATGACATCGCGCGCTGCATGGATTCGGCCGATTGGCAGGCAGTAGGGGATGCGCTGGCAGGGGCCGCCCGCTCACTGCAAAGCGCGGGCGCGCAGGCCCTCGTACTGTGTACGAATACGATGCACAAGGTCGCCCCGGCCATCGAAGCGGCAGTGCAGATCCCGTTGCTGCACATCGTCGATGCGACTGCAAGCGAGCTCCTGCGGGCCGGAATCGGCACGATCGGCCTGCTCGGCACGCGCGCGACCATGGAGCAGGAGTTCTACCGCGAACGGCTCAGCGCGCGGCACGGATTGCGGGTTTTGATACCGGATCGGGCCGAGCGCGAGCAGCTCCAGCGCATCATCTTCGAGGAATTGTGTCTCGGTCGCGTGCTGCCGGCCTCGCGCACGGATTTGCAACGGATCATGACGGCTCTGGCTGCACAGGGTGCGGAGGCGATCGTTCTGGGATGCACGGAACTTGCGATGCTGGTGGGCCCGGAGCACTCGACCCTGCCGCTGTTCGACACCACCAGCATTCACGCCCGCTGTGCCGCGCAGTGGGCGCTTCGGTAAGGCACGCAGCCGGATCAGTTGTGCAAATAGCCGGCGGCGACGCCGAGCACGATCGCTAACCCGAATATCAGCCGGTACCAGACGAACACCCAGGTGCTGCGGCGTTCCAGATAGTGCAGCAGGCCGTAGATGGCGGCGAAGGCGGTGACACTCGCGCAAAGTAAACCGATGAGCAGGGTGATCCAGCCCGGAGCGGCCAGACCCGCCTTCACGAGCACCAGCAGTTCATAAAGCCCGGCGAGGGTGATCGCGGGCAGACCCAGCAGGAACGAGTAGCGGGCGGCGGTCTCCCGCTCCATGCCGCAGAATAACGCGGCCGTCAGCGTGGCTCCCGAGCGTGATACCCCGGGGACGAGCGCGCAGGCCTGTGCCAGCCCGACGATGATTCCGTCCCTCAGGGTGATCGTGCCGAAGCCGCGACTGTGGCGCGCGAGCCGCTCGGAGAGCGCCAGCAACAGCGACATGCCGATGGAGGCGAAGCCAATCACGAGCAGGCCGCGCAGCGGCGAGTGGCAGCCGTTCAGTACCGGCCGCAGGGCCGCTCCCGCCACGACGAACGGAATGGTACCGAGCAGAATTCCGAGCAGTACGCGGCAATCGTGCGTCCGATAGTCGCCCTGTGCTGCCGCCCGCAGTCCGGCGCCGGCCAGCTGCGCGATGTCCTTGCGGAAATAGGCCACGACAGCGGCAAAGCTCGCCAACTGCATCGCTGCCGAGAACGCCGATCCGGGATCCGGCCAGCCGAGCAGTCCCGGCAGCACGCGCAGATGCGCGGTACTGCTGATCGGCAGCAACTCGGTGATGCCCTGCACGATCCCGAGCACGGCGACCTGCAGCCAGCTCAGCTGGGCGAAGCCGATATCCACCACGTGGCTATCGAGGCAGGGAGCGGTGGAATCGGCGTGGTTCATGGCGCGGCTATTTTGACTGAAAAAAGCCGCGCCGATAACGGCGAACTCTCCCCCGGAACATATAATGCGAGATGATTCCGCAATTATCTGCCGACGAGGCGCGCGTGATCGGCAGCCTGATCGAGAAACAGGTCACGACTCCCGAGCAGTATCCGCTGTCGCTCAACGCAGTGGTCCTCGCCTGCAATCAGAAGAGCAACCGTCATCCGATGGTCGACTTCAGCGAACAGGCCGTGCAGGGGCTCATCGACGCGCTGATTCGCCGGCATCTGGTACTCGAGAAATCGGGCTTCGGTAGCCGCGTGCCCAAGTATCAGCAGCGCCTGTGCAACACCGAATTCAGTGCGCTGCAGTTCACGCCCCAGCAGCGCGCCATACTCTGCGAGCTGTTGCTGCGTGGACCGCAGACCCCGGGTGAGCTGCGCACCAGGGCGAGCCGCATGGCCGAGTTCACCGACGTCAGCCAGGTCGAGGCGGAGCTGGAGCTGTTGGCAGCCCATGCCGCCGGTCCCATGGTCGTGCGCCTGGCGCGCGAGCCGGGCCGGCGCGATTCACGCTATGCACACCTGTTCAGCGGCGAAGTCCAGACGCCGGAGCCGGCGATCATCGCCGCGGCGCCGGACCCCGAACCCCAGGGTGTAGCCTCCGCAACCACGCAACGCCTCGCCGCCCTGGAGACACAGGTCAGCGAGCTGCGCGCGGAACTCGCGGCGCTCAAACAGACGCTCGAGCGTCCGTAGGCCACCGCAGGCCCCGGAGCCAGGGGGCGCCACGTAGCCGCTAGAGATGGTCCAACTCATAGGCGATTTTTTGATCACAAAAAAGTCGCCTATGAACTGGGCCATCTCCGGCCGCTCAATATCCGCTCCAGGGCTCTGAGGAGCGCCTGCGGCGTCCTACGTCAGCGCCGAAACTGCCGGTACACCGCGTAGCAGCAATAGCCCGAGAGCAACACCAGCACCCCTTCCGGCGCCAGCCACAGCAGCACGTGGCTGACGGAGTAGATACGGAAATAGCCGAGCGAGTGGGAAATCTGGATCGAGCGCAGCCACGAGCCGATGAGCGCGGCGGCCAGCAGGTAAACCAGATACTGCGACCAGGAGCGCAGCCGCGCCGCGCTCACACAGGCCACTGCTGCCAGCAGTGCGAAGGCCGCGTAGGCCGCGGAGTGCAGTTCGACCGCCTGCCAGAGCGCCGCGAGTGCGTACAGCGCGAGCACCGCCGCAGTCGCGAGCATCGGAATCGGAACCGGAATCGGGCTGCTGAGCACGGAAGAGGCTGCGTGCGGGGCAGAGCCGCCCTCAGACGGAGCCCTCCGCCGGCATGCGCACGTAGTGCGGCTGGCGCTCGACGCGCGCCAGCCAGGCGCCGATGGCCGGGTAGTGATGCAGCTCGAAGCCGCCATCCGCAGCCGCGTGCGTATAGGCATAGAGCGCGATATCGGCAATCGAATAGGTTTCGCCGACGAAGAAGAAACGCTGCGCGAGATGTTGCTCCATGACCGCGAGCGCCTGCGCTCCGCGCTCACGCAGTCGCGGCAGATCGCCACGGCGCTCATGATCGGCAGGCAGCATCTTGCAGATGTAGCGCGCCACGGCGATATACGGCTCGTGACTGTACTGCTCGAAGAACATCCACTGCAGCACTTCGGCCCGAGCACGCCGCTGCTGCGGCCAGAAGGCGGTGCCCTCGGCCAGATAAAACAGCATCGCGTCCGACTCGGCGAGGAATTGCCCGGGCTCGAGCTCGAGCAACGGCACGCGGCCGTTGGGGTTCTTGGCCAGGAATTCGGCCGTACGCGTCACGCCCTTGCGGGTATCCATTTCGATCCACTGATACGGGATCTGTAATTGCTCGAGCAGCAGCCGAACCTTGTAGCAATTGCCCGAGCTCGACATGCCATAAACCGTATACATCGCTGCATCCCACGCTAGATCGAAAAGCAGAATCGCGCCAGTGCGGCCAGCACCAGCACGAGCGTCAGTTTGTACAGGCAACCCAGCAGGCCCTGCAGTTCCGAGTGCCAGTTCTGCAGTACACGCCAGCCGCAGTACAGCAGCGCGAGTGCCCCCGCGATCGGCACAGCATACTGCAGCACGCGAAGATGCACCGGATGGAACAGCACCGGCATCTGTCGCGAGAGTGACAGGGCGCCGTAATAGCCGATGAGGCCTGCGCCGAGCGCCAGCAGGCGAATCGAATACGGCCCCAGGGCCGTGCCCGACATCCTCACAATGACCCACGCGATGAGGCCCAGGAACACCAGGCCCGGCAGAGCCCACAATAACGTCATCGACATGAGCACCCCGTCGTCGCAGTCCCGAGAGTACCGGGACAGTATGTGGTTACTGTCGCGCAGCACCCGCGGCGCAGCAAGCGCGGTGTCAACGTGAACTGCCGGGGGCCGTTATCCTGTGCACAGCCCGAGGAATCCTCCATCTTGACCGCAAGCCCGCTCCGCCCTTTATGTCCGCGGCAACCCGCACGGGGCCGCTCTGCGCCGCGCTGGCGCGCGGCATCCTGGGCCTTGAGCGCATTGCTGGCGGCGTGCGCCGCGCCTGGAAACCGCGACGGTGCCCCCGTCCAGAGCGCGCCGCCATTGCGGCCGTTGCAACGCCAGGACGCGCTTTGGCTCGAGCAGGTCGATTTCGGGCTCGATGCTGCCAATGTCAGTGCCTACCGGCGTCTGGGGCGCGAGCGCTTTCTCGAACTGCAACTCACGCAACGCGAGCCATCACTACCCGCACCGATCGCCGCGCGTATCGATGCCATGGAGATCGCGCATGCCGAGCCGGCGCAATGGATCGCCGAGGTCAGAGCGCAGTACAAGACCATCAATGCCATGCCCGATGGCGCAGACAAGGAGCAGGCGCGCAAGAGCATCAACGATCGCGCCAACAAGCTGGCGAACCAGGCCATCAGCCGCGATCTGCTGCGCGCCATCTATTCACCGGCGCAATTACAGGAACAGATGGTGTGGTTCTGGCTCAATCACTTCAGCGTCTACCAGCACAAGGCCGACCTGCACTGGTTGATCGGGGATTACGAGGAACAGGCGATACGCCCGCATGCGCTGGGACACTTCAAGGACCTCGTGCTCGCGACCCTCGAGCACCCGGCCATGCTGGAATACCTGGACAACAACCAGAATGCCGCCGGACACATCAACGAGAACTATGCCCGCGAGCTCATGGAGCTGCACACGCTCGGCGTCAATGGCGGCTACACGCAGCAGGACGTGCAGCAGCTCGCACGCGTGCTGACCGGTGTCGGCATCAACGTCGCCGAGGCACCGCATCTGCGTCCCGAATGGCAGCGCCTGTACGTGCGCCGCGGCGCCTTTGAATTCAATCCGGCGCGGCACGACTTCGGCCACAAGACGCTGCTCGGCCACAACATAGAGGGCGGGGGCTTTGGCGAAGTGGAGAGCGCCGTCGACCTGATCGTGCACCAGAGGGCCTGTGCGCAGTTCATCTCGCGAGAGCTCGCGAGCTATTTCCTCGCCGACGATCCACCGCCGCAGCTGGTCGCACGCATGGCAGAGACCTTCGCGCATACCGATGGCGACATCGCCGCGGTATTGCGCACCTTGCTGCTGGCGCCGGAATACAACGCCGCGCTCGGGTCTAAATTCAAGGACCCGATGCGCTACGTGGTCTCCGCGGTGCGCTTCGCCTACGACGGGCGTCCCATCAGCAATACGCGCCCGCTGCTCAACTGGCTCAATAGCCTCGGGGAGGCCCCTTATGGCCGCCAGACCCCGGACGGCTATCCGCTGACCGAGGCGGGTTGGGCCAGTTCGGGTCAGATGAGCCGTCGCTTCGAGATCGCGCGCGCCATAGGCTCGGGCAATGCCGGCCTGTTCGACCCCGAAGACGGCAGCGCCGCAACCATGACCGGCTTCCCGCAGCTCTCGAACCGACTGTACTTTGAAGCCGTGGAACCCTTTCTGGCCACGGGCACCCGCGATGCACTGAATCGCGCGAACTCGCCGCAGGAATGGAACACGTTCCTTCTGTCTTCGCCGGAGTTCAGCTTTGAGTGAACCGGATCAAGGAGTCAGCATGAACCGCCGTCATCTGTTGCAACTCGGCAGCGCCACGCTGCTGAGCCTCGGAGTCAGCGGCCGCCTGTACGCGGCGCCGATCTCCGGGCCACGCTTTCTGCTGGTGTTCCTGCGCGGTGGCTATGATTCGACCAATCTGCTGATCCCCTACTCGAGCAGCTACTACTACGAAGCGCGGCCGAACATCGCCATAGCCCGGCCGGATCCCACGGCCAGTACCGGCGCCATGGCGCTGGATGCCGATTGGGCGCTGGCGCCAGCCGTGCGCGATACCATTGGCGCCATGTACCTGCGGGGCCAGGTTGCCTTCGTGCCATTTGTCGGCACCGAGGATCTCTCCCGCAGCCATTTCGAGACCCAGGACAGCATCGAGCTCGGTCAGCCGGTCAACGGTGCCCGCGATTTTCGCTCCGGATTTCTCGCCCGCTTGTCCGAAACCCTGCTCGGCGCCTCGGCCAACGCCGCGCCCATCGCCTTCACGGACGCGTTGCCGCTCGCCTTTCAGGGCGGCGGCACCATACCCAATCTCTCGCTCAAGAGCGTCGGCAAACCACCCTTCGATGAGCGCCAGACGCGCATTCTGAGCGATATGTATGCCGGTCACCCGCTGCAGAGCGCGGTCAACAACGGTCTGGAATTGCGCCAGGAAGTGGCTCAGCAGATGGCCGAGGAGATGACCAGCGCCAATCGCGACGCGATCAACACCAAGGGCTTCGAACTCGAGGCCGAGCGGATGGGACGGCTCATGCGCGACAGCTACCGCATCGGCTTCATCGACGTCGGCGGCTGGGACACTCACGTCGGGGAGGGTAGCGCGCAGGGCACGCTCGCCAGCAACCTGACGAGCCTCGGCCGAGGCCTGCAGGCCTTTTCGAACTCCCTCGGCAGCGAATGGAACAACACGGTGGTGGTCGTGTTGTCAGAGTTCGGCCGCACCTTTCGCGAGAACGGCAATCGCGGCACCGATCACGGGCACGGCACGGTGTACTGGGTACTCGGGGGCTCGATCAGCGGTGCGCGAATGGCCGGAGCTCAGACCCGCCTCGAGCGCGCCAACCTGTTCCAGGATCGCGATTATCCCGTGCTCAACGACTATCGGGCGGTGCTCGGCGGTCTGTTCCGCTCGCTCTGGGGACTCTCAGCGCGGCAGGGCGAGCACATATTCCGTCAGATGCCCCCGATGGATCTGAAGCTCGTCTGAGCGCAGACGCCTCGCGCCCGGATGCAGGCCGCTCAGCCCTCCTGCTCCCTGTGGCGCAACTGCTTGCGCAGCAGATAAATCAGATAGCCGGCGATCAGAACATTGAGTGAGAGGGTGACGAACACGGCCAGCCGGCGACCGGGTGGCCGCACAAAGAGATCCCAGAGTTCGAAGGGGATCAGGGAAGAGGTCACCACCACGGTCACCCATTCCGCCCAGGCCTTGCGCAGCCACAGTCCCGTGCCCTCGATCAGCACCACCACCGTATAGGCGATGCCCACCGCGATCACGAGATGCAGCTTGTTGGTGCCCAGATCCTCGACCCAGCTCAAGGCGCGCAATATGAAGCGTTGATCGACCGGATCGGTCAAAGTCGCCGACCAATGGCGGATTTTGTAGACCAGGGATGGATCGAGCAGCTTGTGCACGCCATAGCTGGTGCTGATCAGCAGCAGTGCCTTCAGGAACTTGAACAGAGCGATCAGCCGCAGGCCGTCGATTCTCGAAGGCCGGGCGCCCGGCGTCGCGCCGGAGGCGCCGGCGACGGCAAGCGAGGATCGGCTCGGAATGGGCTCTTGCATGCCCGGAATCATATCGCGAGCCGCCGTGCTGCGCGTGCCAGGGACCGCTCATGAGGGACCCTCAGCGCTCGATCGGAGTATCCTCGCGGCCTCCCCACTCAGCCCACGAACCGTCGTAGAGCGCGCCGCTCGGCAGTCCCGCGACCTCGAGCCCGAGGCTCAACACCGCAGCAGTGAGCCCCGAGCCGCAACTCGTGATCACGGCGCTGTCGGGGCCCACTCCGGCCGCGCCGAACCGCGCTCGCAGCACGGCGGGCGGCAGCAGCGTCTGGCCGTCCGCAAGCAGCTCGGTGTAGGGCAGATTGCGACTACCCGGGATATGACCGCCGCGCAGCCCCGGACGCGGCTCGGCAACGCGCGCAGCAAAGCGCTCCGCCGAGCGCGCATCGAGCAGCAGTTCGCGCCGCGTCCCGAGGTTCGCCCAGACGTCACCCAGACCGCGCAGGTAGCGCGCGTTGAAGCTCGAGCGAAAATCTCCCGGTCGCGGCGCCGGTTCCTCCCCACTGGCCAAGTCCCGGCCTTCCGAGCGCCATTTGGGCAGGCCGCCGTCGAGCACCGCAACGTGTTCGTGGCCAAACAGGCGCAGGAGCCACCAACCACGCGCACACGAGAATATGCCCTTCTGGTCATAGAACACGACCCGATGCTGCCGGCTGACGCCCAACTCGCCGAGCAGATGCTCGAAGCGAGCAGGCGTCGGCACCATGTGCGGCAGGGTCGAATCCGGATCGGCCACGACGTCGACGTCGAAAAAGCGCGCCGTGGGCAGGTGCGCGTGGCGATAAAGCGCGCGTGCGTCGCGCTGTTCGGCAGGCATATAGAGCGTGGCATCGAATATCCGCAGGTCCGCGGCGCCGATTTCCTGGGCGAGCCAGGCTGTGCTGACCAGTGGGTGCACGGCGCTGCCTCGCTCTCAGGGCGGCAGGGTGCGCGCGCCGGTGAACGGATTGAAGCCCTGCTCGGCCAGCGCGACCCAGGCGGTGGCGCCGAGATGCTCGAGATGCAGATACAGCCGCGGCTGATCCGGAGCGGTAGCGAGCATGAACCCGGTGGGCACGGTGCCCTGCGTCGTGGCGTAGTAGCCGCCATCCGGTGCGCGGGCCGCGGCAATGGCCGCTTCGAGCGGCCGTGCGGCTGCCTTGCGGTGCAGCCGCTTGAGCAGCACCAGCAGCTGTGCGCCGCCCTCGGTCCAGGGGCCGCCACCCGCATCGCTGTAGGCGTAACCTTCCCCGCTGCGCAAGCGCTGTGCCGCGCTCGGCAGAGCCTCGGCGTAGCGCGTGCTTGCCTCGGGCAGCGCGAGCAATGGCCAGATCTGCGCATCCAGGGCCAGCATCGGATTGACGCTCTGCCCGTCCGAGAGCGTTCCGACGGCGAAGCTGCCGCGCTGCGAATTCCACATCGCCTCGACGAAATGCCGGGCGCTCTGCGCCTGCGTGGCCCAGCGCGGATCGGCGCTGGCGGTGGCCAGGCGTGCAAATGCCGCAGCCAGATCGACGTTGTGCTCGGTCGACTTCCAGAGTAGCCGCTGCGGCGTGGGCTCATGTCCGAAGTCGCCGCCGGTGAAGCCCCCGGCGCCACGCCGATCGACGAAGCCCTCGAGCCATTGGGCGATACGCAGCGCGCCGCGACGATACCGGCCGTCGTCATTCGCGTCCAAGGCCAGCAACGCCAGCACCGCCCAGGCCATATTCCCGGTATCGCTCCCGGCCTGATAACCATCTTCGAGCCAGCGGCCCGCGACCGGGTCCCACCAGCCGGCAAGCTTGAGCGGTTCACCATCGATCACGCCTGCCAGATAGGCGTTGCGCAGGCGGCCATCGTGCCAGTAGCGATCGTGCTCGAGACCGAGCAGCATGGCGTCGCCAATGCGGCGCGCCTGCGCCGTTTGCCCGCAGCCGACCAGCGCGATCGCCGTCACGGCATTGTCGTACAGAAACGCGGCGTGCTGCAGCGGGCCTGGCTCGGCGGCGGGATAGCTGGCGAGAAACAGCGCCGCCCCGGGCTGGGCCTGCATCGTGCGCGT
>JBELAR010000057.1:0-24686 GCA_049508555.1 Steroidobacteraceae bacterium | reverse complement strand
GTCCGCCGCGGCGGCGAGCAGTGGCCCGTCATCGGGCTGCGCGCGCTGCTCGAGGATCCGGCATTCAACGGGGCGAGCGCATGAGCGCCGGGGCTGCCCAGAGCGCAAGCCGGGCGCAGTGGCTGGCGATCGCTGCGCTGGCGCTGATCGTCTGTGCCCTGGCAGCGGGCCTCATCCTGCCGCGCGTCGGCCTGCCGGTTTGGTATGCGGCGGCCGGCGCGATTGCCGCATTGATACCGCTCGCACTGCTGTACGCCCATTTGCGGCGCGCCGCGCTTGCGGGCCTTGAGGCGCAGCGCAGCGCCGATGCACAGCGTCTGGAGAGCGACCGTAACCAGCAGGCGATCATGCGGCTGCTGGACGAAATGTCGAATCTGGCCGAAGGGGATTTGACGGTGCAGGCGACTGTAACCGAAGACATTACCGGTGCGATCGCCGATTCGGTCAACTATGCGGTAGAGGCGCTGCGCAAGCTGGTGACGACCATCAGCCAGTCGGGCATTCAGCTCGACGGCGCCGCACGCCAGACGCAGGCGCTCGCCTCGCATCTGGCGCGCGCCAGCAACGCTCAGTCCAAGCAAGTGGGCTCGGCGACGGAGTCGATAGGCGCGGTTGCCAGCTCAATCGAGGAGGTCTCGGGCAACGCCGAGCGGGCCGCGGATGTTGCGCGCCACTCGGTCGACGTGGCGCACAAGGGCGGCGATGCCGTGCGGCGCACGATCGACGGCATGAACACGATTCGCGAGACGATTCAGGATACGAGCAAGCGCATCAAGCGGCTCGGGGAGAGCTCCCAGGAGATCGGCAATATCGTCGAGCTCATCAGCGACATCGCCGAACAGACCAACATCCTCGCACTCAACGCCTCGATCCAGGCGTCGATGGCCGGGGAGGCCGGCCGCGGCTTCGCGGTGGTTGCCGATGAGGTGCAGCGACTCGCCGAGCGGGCCGCGAACGCTACCAAGCAGATCGAGGTGCTGGTGCGCACCATACAGAGCGACACCAATGAGGCCGTGGTTTCGATGGAACGCAGCACCACCGACGTCGTCGGTGGCGCGCTGCTGGCGGAAAACGCGGGTGCCGCCCTGCTCGAGATCGAGCAGGTCTCCAACCAGATCGCGAGCCTGGTGCAGAACATCTCCGCCAGCGCTCGCGGCCAGTCCTCCGCCGCACAGAACATCGCGCGCAACATGCAGGTCTTGCGTGAGATCAGCGCACAATCGGCGGATTCGACCAGCGCCACTTCCCAGGCGATCGCCAAGCTCGCCGATCTGTCCGCTGGGCTGCGCAAATCCATCACCGGTTTCCGCCTGCCGGGCGGTTCGGACAACGCCACCGTGCAGCGAAGCCAAGCCGCAACGGCGAAGACCGGCGCGCAATCGGCCGGCACGAGCGTAGGAGCGCCGCCAGGCCCGGCGGCTCCCGGCGGCGCGGCGGCCGCCTCGGGAACATTTTCCAGTAGCAAGATCAAGGCCCTCGGCGGCTCCTGAGTCTTGCCCCGAGCCACGGAACATGCAGCATGACTGAGCTGGCGTCCCAAACTCTGGAGACGGTCGCGCGCGAGATCGGGGTCGCGCTCGGCGAAGGCCGCGTCGCGCTCGAGGCGCATGTCGAGCAACCCGAGAATCTGGCGATGCTCGAGCGCTGCCGCCTCGAGCTGCATCAGGTGCAGGGTGCCCTGCGCCTGCTCGAGATCTACGGCGCGGCGTTGCTGGCCGAAGAAATGGAGCAGGTGGCGCGCTATCTGATCGGCATCGGTCTGGAGAACAAGAACCAGGCCGAAGCGCTCGACGCGCTGATGCGGGCCATGGTGCAGCTGCCGGGCTACCTGGAGCGCGTGCTGGCCGGAGGCCGGGATCTGGCGCTCGTGCTGCTGCCGCTGCTCAACGATCTGCGCGCCGTGCGCGGCAGCGCCCTGCTCTCGGAAGGTACGCTGCTGTTGCTGAATCTGAAGTCCGACCGCCAGGCACAGCCCGCGGCGCCGGCGCCCGGCGAGCCGCCACTCTCCGCCTCGCAGTGGGCACGACGCCTGCGCTCGCGCTTCCAGACCGGGCTGATCGGCTGGATTCGCGGCGAGCGCCTGGAACAGAACCTCGAGATTCTGACCGCGGTGAGCTCGCGGCTCGAGCAGGTCGCGACACAGCAGTCGGTATTCCAGCTCTGGTGGGTGGTTGGGGCGCTCATCGAGGCGTTGCGCGAGAACGGCGTGGAGGGCAGCATCTCGGTCAAGCGGCTGCTGGGCCTCGCCGATCGCGAGATGCGGCGTCTGTTCGAGCTCGGCGAGAAGCGCTATTCGCAGAGCCCGCCGGTCGAGCTGCTCAACAACCTGCTCTACTACGTCGCGCGAGCCACCAGCGGCGGACCGCGCGTGGCGGCCGTGCGCGCCTCGTTCCGGCTCGCCGAGCTATTGCCGGTCGATGAATCGATCGAGCTCGAGCGCGAGAATCTCTCCGCCCCTTCGATCAAGCTCATGCACACGGTCGCCGCGGCAATTCGCGAGGACCTGTCGAAGGTCAAGGATGTGCTGGACATCTTCGTGCGCCGCGGCGGCGGTCAACCCGAGGAGCTCGTCCCGCAGGTCGGCTTGCTCAAGAAAATCGGCGATACGCTGGGGGTGCTCGGTCTGGGTGAGCTGCGCTCACGAGTGCAGGAGGCCACGGGCCGGCTCGACGCCATCGCCACCGGCAAGGAGGAGGTCAGCGAGAGTGCGCTGGTGCAGATCGCCGCCGGACTGATCAATGTCGAGGATCATCTGGATGATCAACTCGTCGGCCTGATCCTGCCGCGCCAGAAATCGACTGACGGCGCGGAGGGCGAATCGCAGGACCAGGATTTCCATCAGGTCCAGAGCGCGGTGCTGCGCGAATGCGTCGTGAACCTGGCGCGAATCAAGGAATACGTCGCGCAGAACGTCGGCGGCACGCTCGACGCCGCGGGCTTCGACAGCTGGCCGGAGCTCATGCGCGGTATCAAAGCCGGGCTGCTCATGCTCGGCAAGGCGCGGGCGGTGGACATCATCGATGACATCACGCTGCACCTCAAGCGCGTGATGCAGCCCGGCGGCACAACGCTGGCGCCGGAGTATCTCGATCGCCTCGCCGACGCCATCGTGAGCCTCGAGTACTACATCGAGACGCTGCAGGCCGGTCGCAGCGATCCCTGGTACATGCTGGACAATGCGCGCACGTGCCTCGATGCGCTGGCGCACGCGCCCGAGCGCGTGCTGCCGACCGTGCCTCCGCTCGCTGCCGGGAACTACTCGCGCACCATGCGCATCGAGCCGCTGAGCCCCTCCATGAGCGCCACGGACGTTCAGCGGCGCGAGGCAGGCATGGCCGAGCCGCCGGTGCTCGCGGCCGCGGCCGGCAATTCCGCGATGACTCTGACCATCCCCGATCCCGAACTCACCCGGCTGTTCATCGAGGAAGCCAATGACGAGGTCGTGAAGATCCGGCAGCAATTCCCGATCTGGGACCACAACCCGCTCGAATCCGAGCCGCTGCTGATCCTGCGGCGCTCCTTCCATACGCTCAAGGGCAGCGGCCGCATGGTCGACGCGCGCCCGATCAGCGAATTCTCGTGGGCCATCGAAAACCTGCTCAATCGAATCCTGGATGGCACGCAGCAGCGCTCCCCGGCCGTGCTCGAGACCCTGCGTGCGGCCGTGGCCGTGCTGCCGCAGCTGGTCTCGGATCTCGAAGCGGGGCACGGCGGCCGCACCGATGTATCGAGGCTCGCGGCGCGCGCGCATGCGCTCGCGAGCGGGCGCGATATCGCTTTGGCCTCACCCATTGAGCTCGCCACAGCTGTGGCAGCGCCGTCACGCAGCGATGCGCTCGCAGCCCCCGGCGCCCCCGCGGCCGCCGAGGCCCACGCAGCGCCGGTCGATGCGGCGAGTGCCCGCAGCGTCCCCGCCCCGCCCACCGTCCCGGCGCCCCCGCCGGTGCCGGTGGCCATTCCGTTGGCGCACGCATTGACGGGGTTCGCTTCCGAGGCTGCCGTCTCCATGACGCCGCAGAGCGATCCGGCACTGCGCGAGATCTACAGCCGTGAGACGGCAAGCCACGTCGCGACGGTGCGCGAGTGGATCGCGCGCGAAAGCGGACGCGGCGCGCCGCACGTGTTGCCGGAGGATATTTATCGCGCCTGTCATACCCTGCTCGGCAGCTCGACCATGGCCGAGGCGCGGCACGGCATGCGTCTGGCTGAACCGGTCAATCATTGGCTGCGCAAGTCCTTCGACAGCGGCGTCGGCCTCGACGATTCGGATCTGTCGCTGCTCGGCGATTGCATGCGGGCCATGGAGACTGTGGCCGGAAACCTCGATGAGGGCACCGGTTTCTTCGTGGTCGTGCACGACACGCTGCGCGCGCGCATCGCGCGTGCCGAGCAGGACTTGGACCGGCGCGTCGCGGAAGCCACCGACCTCGACCAGAGCGTCCGGCTGGACACGCCGGAGCGCTCGCACGCGCCGCCCGTGGAACCGCCGCCGCAGGAGTTCGCAGCTTTGCATGCAGGATTGCAACCGGGGCCTGCGGCCGACTTCGACCCCGAGATCGCGGAAATCTTCAGCGAAGAGGCCGTGGAGCTGCTCGATGAGGCGGATATCGCCCTCGAAGCCTGGAATGCTTCGCCGCACGATAGCGCGCAGGTCGCCGCCTTGCGCCGGCCCCTGCATACGCTCAAGGGCGGCGCTCGCATGGCCGGCATCCTCGCCATGGGCGAACTCGCGCATGAGCTCGAAAGTCTGATCACCCGCATCGAGAGCGGGGTCGCGAGCGCGGACGCAGGCGCGCGCACAGTGGCTCGCCAGGCGCTCGATGAACTCTCACAGATGCGCGAGGAGATCGCCCAGGGCCGCCCCATCGCCGCCGTACCTTGGCTCATTGCGCGCATCCAGGCGGCCGCGGAGCAGACTCGACCCGAGGTGGAAGCGGCGGCGCCCGCCGAGCCGGGGGCTGCTGTGCCGGAGCCTGCCGGTGCGCCGGCCGCGCCCGGCGTGACCGATGCGCTTGCGCCGCTCGGCGGGAGCACGGAGGAGCTGCCACCCGTAGAACTTGCCGCAATCACGACCTCGCAGGCGGCGCTTAAGGTCGATGAGGCTCCGCTCGATGCGCTCGTATGGCTGGATGAGGGCGCGCGCACGGCCGCAGCGGCCCCGGCCCCGGCGCTCGGCGAGTTGCCCGTATTCGCTGAGCCGCCGATGCTCGGCGACGTCTCCGCGTTCATTGAGCCGCCGCCGATGAGCGAGGGGACGCCCTGGAGGCAGGGGCTGATCGCTCCGGAAACCCCGCCCCTCGAGTTCCCACCGGCGGCAGCGGCCGAGTCGGAGTCGGCCAGCCCGTGGATATCGCCCGAGCCGGAGCTCGAGGCGTTCGCAGCGGAAAGCTCGAGCGCGCCGGCGCCGGCCGCGCCCTTCAATGTGGTGTCGGCCGCCTTGCCCGCGCCCGCGGCGCCGCTGCCCCCGGGACGCGAGCCGGTGGTCGCCGCCGAACGCGTCGAGATGGCGCGAGTCAATGCCGAATTGCTCGATCAGCTGCTCAACAACGCCGGCGAGGTCAGCATCGCGCGCGCCCGTCTCGAGCAGCAGCTCGGCTCGATCGAGTTCAATCTCGGCGAGCTTTCGCGCACAGTGACCCGGCTCAAGGAACAGCTGCGCAAGCTCGAGATCGAGACCGAAGCGCAGATCCTGCATCGGCACGAGAATGAGACCGGACACAAGCAGGACTTCGATCCGCTGGAACTCGACCGCTATTCGGCGATCCAGCAGAATTCGCGCGCCCTGGCCGAATCGGCCAACGACGTCGCCAGCATCCAGGGCCTGCTCGAGAACCTGATCGGCGAGGCCCAGAATCTGCTGCAGCAACAGTCGCGCACGGTCACGGAACTGCAGAACGGCCTCATGCGCACACGCATGGTCTCGCTGCAGCGGCAGCTGCCGCGGCTCGCACGCATCGTGCGCCAGAGCGCCGCGGATACGGGCAAGCGCGCCGAGCTCATCGTGGAGGGCGCCGCCGGCGAGCTCGATCGGCAGGTTCTCGAGCGCATGCTGCCGCCCTTCGAGCACATGCTGCGCAATGCCGTCGTGCACGGCATCGAATACCCGGAGCAGCGTCGCGCAGCCGGCAAGGAAGAGGTCGGGCATATCACATTGAGTCTGCGGCGCGAGGGCGCGGAGGTCATCGTCGAGGTCACAGATGATGGCGCCGGCATGAACCTGCAGGCGATACGGGACAAGGGGCTGCAGCTCGGGCTGATCCGCGCCGATCAGAGCCTCTCGGACGAGGACGTGATGCAGCTCGTGCTCGAACCGGGCTTCTCCACGGCCGGGACGGTGACTCAAGAGGCAGGCCGCGGCGTCGGTATGGACGTGGTGGCGGTGGAGATCAAGAAGCTCGGCGGCGCGCTGCACATGGAGAGCACGCCGGGGCGTGGCTCACGCTTTACGATCCGGCTGCCCTTCACGCTGGCAATCAGCCATGCCCTGGTGGTGCGCACCGGGGACGAGTTCTACGCGCTGCCGTTGCCCACGGTCGAGGGCGTGGTGCGCCTGAGCCGCTCCGAGGTCGAGACGCATCTGCGCGCGGACGGAGCGAGTTTCATTCACGGCGGTCAAAGATACCGACTGCAGCCCCTCGCCTCCTATGTGGGCATGGAGCCCTCGCCGCTGCCCGAGCAGAACGTCACCATTCCGTTGGTCCTGGTGCGAGCCGGCGAGCACTCCACGGCCCTGGTGGCCGATGAGCTCATTGGCAGCCGCGAGATCGTGGTCAAGCCGGTCGGACCGCAGATCTCCAGCATTCGCGGAATTTCAGGCGCCACGATTCTGGGCGATGGGCGCATCGTCGTGATTCTGGACATCGGCGCGCTGGTGCGCGCGGAATGGCGCGGCCGGATGGCGCCGACCATCACACGCGACAAGGCCGATCGGCGCACCTTCGCGCTGGTGGTCGACGATTCCATCACGGTGCGGCGCGTGACGCA
Source organism: Steroidobacteraceae bacterium (assembly GCA_049508555.1). Taxonomy (GTDB): domain Bacteria; phylum Pseudomonadota; class Gammaproteobacteria; order Steroidobacterales; family Steroidobacteraceae; genus FEN-1191. Next base: position 17,702 of record JBELAR010000057.1, on the reverse strand, counting down.
GCGTCTGCTCGAGCGCAACGGCATGCGCGTGCTGACCGCACGCGACGGCATGGACGCCATCGCGCTGCTCGCCGATAACGTACCGGACATCATTCTGCTCGACATCGAGATGCCGCGCATGGATGGCTATGAGGTGGCGGCGCATGTGCGTGCCGATCCGCGTCTGCGCGATATTCCGATCATCATGATCACTTCGCGCGTGGGCGAAAAACATCGCGCCCGCGCCATCGAGCTCGGCGTCGATGACTATCTGGGCAAGCCTTACCAGGAGAGCGAGCTGGTCGACGCGATCGCGCCACTGGTGGCGCAGCGCCGCTCCGGCGCCCGTGCCTCCGGTGCCGGCCGATGAGTGAGCGTATCGCCGAGGTCTACAGCCTGCTGATCCCGCTGGCCGATGCGAGACTGCTGGTCCCGCGCGCGTGTGTGGCTGAGGTGGTCGGCTATCAGGTGCCCGCGCCCATGGAGGCCGCGCCGCCCTGGTATCTCGGGCTCGTGAACTGGAATGCCCGCTCGTTGCCCTTGGTCTCGTTCGAGGGCGCCTGTGGTCTGCCGATTCCACCGGCCTCCGGCCGCTCTCGCGTGGTGGTGTTTCACGCGCTCGGCGGCCACATCGAGATCGGCTATTTTGGTATCGTCTCGCAGGGCTTTCCGCAACTCGTGCGCGTGAGCAACGATGTCGTGCGGCCGGACAATTCGCGTATTTTCGCGGAGCGCGTGCCGGTCCTGTGCCAGGTGCGCATGCTCAACGAGACACCCTTGCTGCCGGACCTCGAGCGCCTCGAGCTCATGATCGCCGAGGAAACCTCGGTCGTGCCGGAACGGGACGCGGGCTGATGCGCCTCGAACACGCTACGGCGATCGTCGATGCAGCGCTCGCCGAGGGCCGCCGCCGCAAACTCGCGCCCCTGTGCGTGGTGGTGCTCGATGCGGGCGGCCATGCCGTGGCATTGAAGCGCGAGGATCAGTGCGCGATTTCACGACCGCAGGTCGCGACCGCCAAAGCGGCAGGCTGCCTGGGGATGGGATTCGGTGGCCGCGAACTCGCGCGCCGCGCGCAAGCCGCGCCGGGATTCTATGGCTCGCTGGCCGCGGTGTTCCCGCAAGGCATCGCCACGGTTCCGGGCGGCGTGTTGATTCGCGATGCGAGCGGCGCACTGCTCGGCGCGATGGGCGTTACCGGCGACACGTCGGACAACGACGAGCTGTGTGCGCTCGCCGGAATCGCGGCCGCGGGCCTGGTGTCTGATACCGGCGCTTGAGGCCAGCCGCGCCGCTCCGGGCTCAATCGCGCTACGCGAAGTCGCCGAGCACCGCCTGTATCGCCGCCAGGGCGACCAGGGGGGCCGTCTCCGCGCGCAGAATTCGCGGACCGAGCGTGCACGGTATAAACCCGTAGTGCATCGCGGTGGCTCGCTCCGGGGCGCTGAAGCCCCCCTCCGGGCCAATCAGCAGACTCAAGGCCGGGTTCAGCGCCGCGGCGGACAGCGCTCGGACCGCGCTGGTGAGGGTCTGTGCGGCCTGCGGATCGAGCATGAGCCGGGCGGAGCCCCCGCTCGCCTCGGCGCAGGCTCGCTCGAAGGACATTGCGCTCTGCAGCGCCGGCACCCGGTTGCGGCCGCACTGCTCGCAGGCGCTGATCGCAACCGCTTGCCAATGTGAGGCGCGGCGCTGCGCGCCGGATTCATCCAGTCGTACCACGCTGTGTGCGCTGGCGACCGGCACGATGGCGGTCACGCCCAATTCGGTCGCCTTCTGCACGATCCAGTCCATGCGCTCGGCGCGCGCAAGGCACTGCAGCAACGTGACGGCGAGCGGCGCTTCGCGCTCGATCGGATCGTGGGCACCCACGCGCACCTGAACGCCGTCGCGCTCGATCGCGAGTATCTGCGCCTCGAACTCCCCGCCGCGCCCGTCGAACACGCTGAGCATGGCCCCCGCACGCAGGCGCAGCACCTTCGATATGTGCGCCGAGGGACCGGCCGGCAGTCGCAGGACCGTCTGACTCGCGAGCGGTGCGTCCACAAAGCAGCGCGTCAGGCGCATGGGGGCTCGGGGTTGAAATGCAGCACGGTGTTCATCGGTCCATTTTGGCATCATGCGAGGCTGCCATGATCGCCACGCCGCGCATCGATACCGTGACCGGGCTGCTGCTCGCAGCGCGCCAGGTGCTCAGTCCGCATTACGACGCGCGGCCGCCGGGCGCAGTGCCGGAGCTGATCGTGGTGCACGGCATCAGCCTGCCAGCCGGCGAGTTCGGCGGTCCCTGGATCGATCGCCTGTTCTGCGGCAATCTGCCCGCGGACGCGCATCCGGGCTTCGCGTCCATCGCGGCCCTGCGGGTGTCGGCCCACTGCGTGATCCGGCGCGACGGCACGAGCTCGCAATATGTGCCATTCCTCGCACGCGCCTGGCACGCCGGCGAGTCGCGCCATGGGGGGCGCGAGGCCTGTAATGACTTCTCGATCGGAATCGAGCTCGAGGGTACGGACACCGTCGCCTATACGACGCCGCAATATGAGGCGCTCGCCGCCCTGATCGGCGCATTGTGCCTGGCCTATCCCACGCTCAGTGCGACACGCGTCGTCGGCCACAGCGACATCGCGCCCGGCCGCAAGAGCGACCCGGGGCCGGCCTTCGACTGGCCGCGGCTGCGCGCGCTACTGGCCTGAATCCTCCCGCTCATCGCTTGCCTTGACGCCCGCGTCGTGGCGGGCGCGATTCCATACCGGCTCGCTCGACTGTTGGGCGCGAGCGAAGCGGCGCGCCAGCACGAACAGCAGATCAGATAGGCGGTTGAGGTAGCTCAGCGCCGTCGGCGAGACTGGCTCGCTGCGCGCGAGCGACCAGCAGCAGCGCTCGGCGCGCCGGCACACCGCACGCGCAATATGGGCGGCGCTCGCGGCAGTGCCCCCGCCCGGCAGGACGAATTCCTTGAGCGGCGGCAGATTGCGATTGAAGTCCTCGAGCTGTGCTTCGAGCCAGACGAGACGCTCAACGCCCAGAATCGAACTGCCCGGAATCGACAGCTCGCCGCCCAGATCGAACAGGTCATGCTGTACTTCCGTCAGGCAGGCCGACGCCGGTGCATCGTGCAGCTCGCTCGACTGCAATACTCCGAGCGTGCAGTTGAGTTCATCGACGCTGCCCATCGCCTCGATACGCAGGGCGTCCTTCGCCACCCGCGTGCCGTCGCCCAGACCGGTGCTGCCATCATCTCCGGTGCGCGTGACGATTTTGGAAAGCCGGTTTCCCATATGCGTACTCTACAGCGTCACGCGCAGCCCCACATAAAATGCCTCGCCCAGGTAGCCATAGCCGGCCGCCGGCTCGCTGCGATTCTTGAACAGATTGTCGACGCGAGCCGTGAGCTGCAGCCCCGTACCGAGCGCAATGCTGCCGAACAGGCTCACATTCTCGCTGGAATCCAGCGGCGTGATGTTGGCCGCATCATCGAAGCGGGCGCCGACAAAGCCGTAGCTGGCCCCGAGCGATGCGCCGCTCTTGCTGCTCCAGGACAAGCCGGCGTTGTCCGTCACGTGCGGCCGGCGCGCCAGCGACAGTCCGGTCAGTGCATCGATCGCGCGCAGGTTGGTGTAGTTCAGCCACACGCTCCAGCCCTCGGCCGGATGCCCCTGCAATCCGGTCTCGATGCCGCGCACGTGCGCACGATCGACGTTGAAGTAATAGCCATACGGGCGCAGTACGCAGCCCGGGTCGGTGCTGAAGCAGTCGTCGTAATCGATCAGGTCATGCTCGCTGCGGCTGAAGTAGGTCACCGAGGCGCGCAACTTTTTGTCCAGCATGTCGTGATCCAATCCCGCTTCCCAGCCCACGGCCTTCTCGGGCGCGAGCGGTGCAAACGGATTGGAATAGCTCGAGAACTGCTCATACAGCGTCGGGGCCTTGTAGCCGTCGCCATAATTGGCCCGCAGCACGGTCGTCCCGTCCCCCAGGCTCCATGCGCCGGCGAGCTTGAGCGAGGTGTGGCTGCCGAACAGCTCGTCCTTGTCATAGCGTAGACCGCCGGTCAGCGTGAGGCTCTGCGCCCAGGTGCTCTGCCACTGGCCGTAGTATCCCGTGAGCCGGTCGCGGCCGGTGGTGGGAGGCCCCAGGATCGGGTCGGTATTGCTCGCTGTGCTGGCGGTGTTGATGGTGCTGAGCTGCGTCTCAGCGCCATAAGTCAACTCGTCCGTGGCGTCCGCTTCGATGACGCCCTGATATTCGAGACGCGTGGAGCCCCCTTCGGCATAGAAACTCTCCGCCGGCGTGAAGGTGTAGGGCGCCGCGGGGGCGAACACGCCATAGAAGCGCCGATCGCTGTCGCTGCCGATGAGTGCAACGCGCTGTGTCACCTGGCCGTTCAGCCATGAACCGGTGACGGCGGCATAGCCGGCGAGCAGTTGATCACGGCCAAACTCCGGATCGTCCTGAAAGTTGTAGTTCGGCGGCGGATAGCCGTCGATGTCGGTGTGTGATTTGGTATAGAACCCGCGCAGGTCAACGCTGAGCACATCGCTCGCGTGCCAGCGCAGGTTCGCCGTGGCGCCCAGATTGCGATTGCCATCCGGCTCGGTGTTGCCATCGCAGGCACAGGCCGCCGAGATGCCGCGGGTGTCGAAATAGTTGACCGCGTCGACTGCGGTCCGCGCAATACCTCGATGCGATCGACGTTGCTGAGCAGCAGATCCCCGAGCACCGCAGAGCCGTCGGGAGCGCTCGGATCGTTGATGCGGATGCCGTCGACCAGGACCAGCGACTCGCCGGCTTCGGCGCCGCGTATGAACACACTCGTGACCTGACCGGGACCGCCCTCGCGCGTCACGCTCAGGCCCGGCGTCTGTGCCAGCGCATCGCTGACGAACAGGAGCTGCCGGGTATCGAGATCGGCGCCGGTGATCACCGACATCGAACTGCCGGTGCGATCCAGCGGTTGCGCGGTGCGCGTCGCCGTGACGACCACCGGGTCGAGCGACGAATCGCCATCGGCATCGCTCGCCGGCGGCATGTCGGCATAGGCCATTGACACGGCAAACACGAGGCAAGAGCTGAGCGGGGCGATTCGAACGCCCGCATGTGCAGGAGACATCTTTACAGCGCCTTTCCATGCACGCCCGCATGGTGCTTCACACCGGAGGCCCACAGGCGCAGGAGCTTAGGATCGCGGCGCGCAAACGCCGTCAGCCCGACGCCCGCCGCGTCTTTGAGGGTACTGCTCGACAGGCCGGTCTCCGGGCTTGCGAACGTGAGCGGCTCAGGTCTTCATTCCGACCCGGGCCGATCCGGTGCCTCACCTTCCCACGCCTTGCGGCGCAGTGGTTTGCAGAGGCAGTGTCGTGTCGCTTACCGTTGCGGGGGCAGCGCCGGAATGGCGCGAACATCGCGCGTCACCGGCTTCCCGAGCACCTATCGAGGCTCGAACTCTAGGCGTGCCGCGCGATCGATGTCAACGCTGCAGACGCCAGCAAGCGCCGCCGCTGATGGCATATAGTCCAGTCATGCCGAGTGATCGATCCGAATTCATTGACCCGCTTGCGCCGACGCCACCACAGCCGGCGATGGAGCTGCGACGGCGCATTGATCTGCCGATTCAACCCGGCGATTGCTATCAGGAAGGCGCGTATCGGGTCTTTACACGCCAGTACCATCTGCGCCGTGGGTATTGCTGCGGTAACGGTTGCCGCCACTGTCCGTACCGGGACGACCCGGCCTGAGCCTGCACGTGTCGCCGGAACTGCAGACAGCGCTCGAGGCAGCGCACGCGGCCGCGGAGGTCATTCAGCGCCTCTACCGGCGCAATCTGGCCATCACGCTCAAGGCCGACCGCTCCCCGGTGACCGAGGCGGATGTGCGCGCCGAGCAGGCGATCCGAGGCGTGCTGAGCGCACGTTTCCCGGATTATGGTTTCTATGGTGAGGAGACGGGTCGCCACGCCATGGAGGCCGACAGCATCTGGCTGGTCGACCCCATCGATGGCACCAAATCCTTCGTGCGCGATAGTCCGTTCTTTTCCACTCAGATCGCACTCCTGCGCGGCGGCAGGCTGGTGCTCGGCGTCTCGAGCGCTACCGTCTACGGCGAGGTGGCTTGGGCGGAAGAGGGCGCCGGCGCATTCCTCGACGGCAAGCCCGTGCGCGTGAGCGGCGTTGAGGAGCTTGGCGGAGCGATTCTCTCGACCGGCAATCTCAAGACACTGGCGGCAATCCCGGCCGCCTGGATGCGCTTCGGCAAGCTCGTCGGGCGCGTGAATCGCTTACGCGGGTACGGTGATTTTCTGCACTACCATCTGCTCGCGCGCGGTGCGCTCGACGTGGTGATCGAATCGGATGTGAATATTCTCGATATCGCGGCCTTGACTGTGATCGTGCGCGAGGCCGGTGGCGTGTTTACCGATCTGGCGGGCGAGGCCGTGGGGTTGTCCACCACTTCAGTGCTGGCGAGCAACGCGGCGCTGCATTCCGGCGTGCTCGAGGCGATGCAGCCCTCGAGCGACTGAGCGCACGGTCAAGGATTCAGCCGCGTCGAGCTCCAGCTGCCGGCGTCGAATCCGGTGGCGTTCCTGGAGATCGAACGCGTCCAGCGCGCGCGGTCATGCAGGCGCGCGGAGCCCTGGACCCAGAGTTCGACGGTTTGAGCCCAGAGGTGCCAGCCGCCCCAGTGCGGCGGCCGGGGGATGAACACTCCCGGATCAAGCGCCGTCGCGTCGCTGTGGTTCGGGGAGGGCACGCCGAAGCGCCGCGCAACCTCGTCCACGGCGGCGGCCAGTACCGCACGCGAGGCGAGCGGTGCGCTCTGCTGGCTCGCCCAGGCGCCGATGCGGCTCTGCCAGGAGCGCGAGGCGAAATAGTCATCGCTCTGCGCCGTCGTGCTCTGCGCGACCTGCCCTTCGATGCGCACCTGGCGGCCCAGCGGGTCCCAGTGCATGACAATCGCAGCGTGCGGGTTGGCTGCGAGATCGCTGGCTTTGCGCGATTGGTAATTGCTATAGAAAGACACATAGCCGGGCTGCGGTCGAATATCCTTGCAAAGCACCACGCGTGCCGAGGGCCGGCCGTGCGAATCAGCGGTCGCGAGTACCATCGCATTTGGGTTCGGCTGTATCCGCGCCTGAGCCGCCTCTTCGAGCCAATGGGCCACGACCCCCAGCGGCTCCGCCGGCAAAGGATCCGGCAGTTGTTCTTCATGCCTGCTCACGCCCCCCATGGTAGCCCCGCGGCATCACGCCTGCACCGTGGATGCACGAACTTGCGGGAAGACTGACTCTACCTATACAAAGGCGGATCGGATGCAACCGGGCGGCGGCATGAATCTCGACGAGCTACGCGGACACCTCGATGGATTGGATCAAAAGCTGCTGCAGATCATTGCCGAGCGCCAGGCCACCAGCCGTGAGATCGCGCGGGTCAAGCGCTCGACGGGCCGTCCGACGCGTGACTACGGCCGCGAGCGTGAAGTCATACTCGGCGCGCGCCAGCACGCCGTAGAGCTCGGCATTTCCCCGGACGTGGCCGAGACCGTCATGCGTCTGCTGATCCGCTCCTCGCTGACGACGCAGGAGCGTGCCAGCGTCGCGGCGCTGGGCTCCGGCAGCGGCCGGCGCGCTCTCGTGATCGGCGGGTCGGGCAACATGGGCGCCTGGTTCGCGCAGTTCCTCGGCTCGCAGGGATTCAGGGTCGAGATCGCCGATCCCAGGCCGGCGCCGGCTGGTTTCGAGGCCATCACCGACTGGCACGAATCCGCCCTCGACCACGACGTGATCGTCGTGGCCGCACCGCTCGGGATCACCAATGCGATCCTGCGCGAACTCGCCGTGCGCAAGCCGCCGGGGCTCGTATTCGACCTGGGTTCGCTGAAGTCGCCGCTGCGCGCGGGACTCGAGGCCCTGCGCAGCGCCGGCATCTCGGTCTGCTCGGTGCACCCGATGTTCGGACCGGATACCGAGCTGCTCTCGGGTCGCCATGTGATATTCATCGATCTCGGCGATCCCAAGGCGCTGGCAGCGGCGCGCGCGCTGTTCGCTCCGACCATGGCCGAACAGGCCGTCATGGGTCTCGATGAGCACGATCGTCTCATCGCCTACGTACTCGGACTCTCACACGCGCTGAACATCGCTTTCTTCACTGCCCTGGCCGAGAGCGGCGAGGCGGCGCCGCGCCTGGTACGGCTCTCGAGCACGACCTTCGATGCACAGTTCGATATCGCCAGCAAGGTCGCGGAGGAGAACCCGCAGTTGTACTTCGAGATCCAGCGCCTCAACGACTTCGGTGCCGAGTCGCTCGACGCGCTCGCGCGTGCCGTCCAGAGCGTGCGCGACGCGGTACTGTCCGGTGATCAGGCGCGCTTCACGGCCCTGATGCGTCAGGGACATGACTACGTGCAGGGCCGTCGCGATGCGGCCTCGCGCCGCGTGTGAGCCCAGGGCGCGGAGCAGCACGCCGGCCAGGGCCGGCAGGTCACCGACCGCGGGTCGGAGCCGCCCTGATTGGCTTGTGCGCGTCGCAGTAGTAAAACTGTCACATGAATGATCTCATCGACGGCGACGGCTTTCGGGCCAATGTCGGCATGGTGCTGATGTCGGCGGACGGCCAGCTGTTTCTGGGCCGGCGCACCGGCGGGCGCGGCTGGCAGTTCCCGCAAGGGGGTATGTGCCCCGGAGAGAGTGCGGAGGAGGCACTGCATCGCGAGCTCAATGAGGAGATCGGCCTGCGCCCCAGCGACGTACAGATCGTAGGCCGTACACGGCATTGGTTACGCTATCGCCTCCCACCGCGCTACCTGCGCCGCCACGTGCAGCCACTATGTCTGGGTCAGAAGCAGCATTGGTTTCTGCTGCGATTGCTGCGTCCGGATCCGACCATCCGCTTCGATCTGACCGCCGAGCCGGAATTCGACACCTGGCGCTGGGTGGACTATTGGCAGCCCATACGCGAGGTCATCTACTTCAAGCGCGCGGTCTACACGCGAGCGTTGCACGAACTCGGACCCGCAGCCTTCCCTGGTGGACTGCCGCCCTATCCTTCGTGGTGGCGGACGCGTGCGGCGCTGGACGAGAGCGCGACAGTGGGTACACCGCAGACGGGCGGCTAGCCGCCGGATGGAGATTCCAGGCAAGCTGGTCGTTCGCACCTACGCGCCCGCGCGCCGCTGGATAGTGCTGTGCATACTGCTGCTGCTCGCGGGTCTGGCGCTCTACGTGATGTTCGAGCTCGGCCGCTACAAGGCCGGCTACGATGCGATGCAGGCCGCCGGACAGCGCGATGCTCTGCAGCAGCGCATTGACCAGCTCGAGCGCGCGCAGCGCGAACTGCGGGTGCAGCTGGCCGCGGCGGATGAATCGCGCGTCGGCGAGGTGCGCGAGCGTACCGAGCTGGGGCGCACCATCGGCGAACTGCAGGCGCAGGTCGCGCGCGAGCGGCAGGATGTGGAGTTCTATCGCGGGCTGGTGGCCCAGCCTGGGCAAAGCGAGCCCGATGCGGTGCGTGTGCAGCAGTTCCGAATCGCCGCGCTGCCCGTCGCGCAGAAATTCTCGCTGCGCTTCAGTTTGAGCCGACTGCAGCGTCCGGAAGAGGCGACCAACGGCACGCTGGCGATCAGCGTCGATGGCACCCGCGACGGGGGCGCGGTCAGTGTCGAATTGCCGGAGCTCACGGGCGGCAAGAAGGAACTGCCGTTCAATTTTCGCTATTTTCAGACCATCGAGCAGCCGATCGCACTGCCGGAGGACTTCAAGCCGGATCGCGTGACGATCGAAGTTCGACCGGGCCGCAAGGGCGTGGCACCCTACCGCCGGACTTTCGTCTGGAGCGTGGAGCCCGGCTAGCGGCTTTCCACACGTCAAGCATATGTTCAAGCGAAACAACAAGGGCGACGTCGTCCGGCGCATCGATACGCTGATCGGCCGCAGTGCGCGCGTGCAGGGGGACGTCGAATTCGCCGGCGGGCTGCACGTGGATGGCTGCATTACCGGCAACGTGCGCGCCAGCTCCGGCGTGCCCGCCGCCTTGTCCGTGAGCGAGCACGGGCTCGTGGAAGGCTCGGTCGAGGCGCCGAATGTGGTGCTCAACGGCCGGGTCAACGGCGACATTCACTGCAGCGGGCGCGTCGTGCTGGGCGCCAAGGCCCGGGTCCAGGGCAACGTGCACTACGGACTGATCGAAATGGCACTCGGCGCGGAGATCGTCGGTAAGCTGATACCGCGCGAGAACCCCGGGCCAGCCGTGTGACGTGCCTCTTTGACGACCCGAGGCGGGCCGCCTACACTGGCTCCCATGAGTGAAGCCGCCGTAGCCAGCCTGCCTGAGAGCCCAGCCGCCGTCGCCGAGAGCGACCCCGCCCTGCTGGTGTTTACCGATGCCGCGGCGCGCAAGGTCAGCGAACTCATCGCCGGCGAGGGCAATCCGAAGCTCATGCTGCGCGTGTTCGTGCAGGGCGGCGGCTGCTCGGGGCTGCAGTACGGCTTTGAATTCGATGAAGTGCTGCAGGAAGGCGACACCTGTGTCGAGAATCAGGGCGTGAAGCTCCTGATCGATCCGATGAGTTTCCAGTATCTCGGCGGCGCCGAGATCGATTACCGCGAAGGTCTGGACGGGGCGCAGTTCGTGATCCGCAACCCGAATGCACAGACGACCTGCGGATGCGGCTCCTCGTTCAGCGCCTGAGCCCTTGCCTGCTGCCTAGAACCGACCGGCGGGTCTGAGTCACGCCGACCGCACCATGTCCGACGTCATCGCGGCCGTCGACCTGGGATCCAACAGTTTCCATATGGTGGTCGCGCGCTACTCGCACGGCCAGTTGGTCATCATCGACCGGCTGCGCGAGATGGTGCGCCTGGCCGCTGGCGTCGGCGAGGATGGCAGACTCGACAAGGACGTCGCGGCACGCGCCCTGGCGTGTCTGGAGCGCTTCGGCCAGCGACTGCGCGACATGCACGCGCGCAACGTGCGCGTCGTGGGCACCAATGCGCTGCGCATCGCGCGGCGCAAGCAGGCGTTTCTCGAGCGTGCCCGCGAGGCGTTGGGCTTCCCCATCGAAATCGTCTCTGGCATGGAGGAAGCGCGCCTGATCTATTCCGGCGTGGCGCACAATCTGCCGAACGAGGCCGGCCGGCGGCTGGTCGTCGACGTCGGCGGCGGCAGTACCGAGATCATCATCGGCGAGCGCCACGAGCCGCTCGAGCTCGAGAGCCTGCAGATGGGCTGCGTCTCGTTGAGCGAGCGCTTCTTCGACGACGGGCGGCTCTCGCCCAAGCGTATCGAGCGCGCGCGGCTGGCCGCGCGTCTGGAACTCGAACCGATCCAGGCGGCGTTCCTGCGCCGCGGCTGGGAGCGCGCCGTCGGCAGTTCCGGCACGGTGCGCGCGATCGCCGCGAGCATTCGCGAGCTCGATCCGACCGCGAATGGCATCACGCCCGACGGGCTCGAGCTGCTGCTGCAGCGTCTCGCCCAGAGCGGCCATCTGCGCTCGCTTGATCTGGACTCCGTGAGCGAGGAGCGCCGGCCGGTGTTTCCGGGCGGGGCCGTCATTCTCGCCGAGATCATCGCGGCGCTCGGGATCGCGCAGATGCGCTTCGTCGAGGGAGCGCTGCGTGACGGCCTGCTCTACGACATGGTCGGCCGCCTGACGCGCTCGGACGCGCGCGAGCGCACGGTGGGTTCGATGCAGCGCCGCTACCACGTCGACCTCGAGCAGGCCGAGCGGGTCGAAGCCGCGGCCATGGGGTTCCTGGCGCAAGCCAAGGGGGTCTGGGGGCTCGAGGACCCGCTGGCCGAGCTGAGCCTCAGGTGGGGCGCGCGGCTGCACGAGATCGGTCTCGACGTCGCTCACAACGGCTACCACCGCCATGGGGCCTATCTGCTCGAAAACGCCGACATGCCCGGATTCTCGCGCGAGGAGCAGCAGCTCATCGCGCGCCTGGTCGGATCGCATCGGCGCAAGTTCACGCTCGAGCGCCTCGAGGAGCTGATACCGCCCTGGGACCGGCTCGCGATCTTCCTGATCGTGTTGCTGCGCCTGGCGGTGCTGCTGCATCGGGGCCGCAGCGCCGAGGCTTTGCCGAAGATCGAACTCGTGGCGCGTGGGCGCACGCTGGAGCTGGATTTTCCGGCGCGCTGGCTCAAGGAGCATCCGCTGACGGTCGCGGATCTGCAGCTCGAGATCGAATATCTGCGGCCCGAGCGCGTGCGGGTGCGCGTGTATTCCGGCGGCCGCGCCAGTTAGGCATTGACCCCGGCGGCGGCGAGCCGCGTGGTTTACTCAGGGCTCCGGCATCGGACCGCCCGCGTAGCGCGCGAGCAGCAGCGCCTGCGCATCGCTCAGCGGAGCACCGGCGGGCTTCACACGCTGGTAGGAGCCGTCCGGGCGCAAATCCCAGGCGTTGGCGTTGTCGGCCAGATAGGTTTCCAGGTCGCTGAAGATGCGCTCGCGCAGCGGATCCTCCAGCACCGGGAAAGCGATCTCGACGCGACGGAAGAAATTGCGCTCCATCCAATCGGCGCTCGAGAGGTACAGCTCGCTGGAGCCGTCGTTGTGAAACCAATAGACGCGCGAGTGCTCGAGAAAGCGGCCGACCACGGAGCGCACGGTGATGTTGTCGGATACGCCGGGAATGCCCGGGCGCAGCGCGCATACGCCGCGCACGATCAGGTCGATTCGTACGCCGCTGCGGGACGCGCGGTAGAGCGTCTCGATGGTCTGCGGATCCACCAGTGCATTGAGCTTGACGATGATGCGGGCGCTTTTGCCCGCGCGTGCATGCTCGCCCTCGCGCTCGATGAGTCCCTCGAGCGCCTCATGCAGATGAAACGGGGATTGCAGCAGCCGCCGCAATTTCGGGGTGCGCGTGAGACTGGTCAGCTGCAGGAAGATCTCATGCACGTCCGTGCCGATGTCCTCGTCGCAGGTGAACAGTCCATAGTCCGTGTACAGCCGGGCAGTGCGTGGATGGTAGTTGCCGGTGCCGAGGTGACAGTAGCGGCGAATGCCGTCGTTCTCGCGCCGCACGATCAGCGTCATCTTGGCGTGAGTCTTGTATCCCACGACGCCGTACATCACGTGCGCGCCGGCTTCCTGCAGCCGCGTCGAGAGCTCGATGTTGGCTTCCTCGTCGAAGCGTGCCCGCAGCTCGATGATGACGGTCACGTCCTTGCCGGCCATGGCTGCCGCCAGCAGCGCCTCGACGATGGGCGAGTTGTTGCCCGTTCGATAGAGCGTGATCTTGATCGCGAGCACGCCCGGATCGCTGGCGGCCTGACGCAGCAGGTCCATCACCGGCCCGAAACTGCGGTAGGGGTGATGCAATAGCACATCGCGCTGACGAATCACGGCGAACAGATCGGTGGCGCCGACGAGCCTTGCCGGCAGTCCGGGGGTGAATGGCGCGTACTTGAGGTCGCCGCGCTGCGCCAGATCGTAGATGGCCGAGAAGCGATTGAGATTGACCGGCCCGGGCACCTGATAGCAATCCAGCGGTGTGAGCGCAAATTGATGCAGCAGGAAATCGATCATGTCCTGCGGACAGTGGGCTGCGGTCTCGAGCCGCACGGCCGCCCCGTAGCGGCGCTGCGCCAGCTCGCCCTCGAGCGCACGGCGCAGATCGTCGACCTCTTCATCATCGACGAACAGGTCGCTGTTGCGGGTGAGCCTGAACTGATAGCAACCGAGCACCTGCATGCCCTCGAACAGGTGTTCGACCATCGCCTCGACGATGGTCGAGAGGGCGACGAAGCGCCGCCGGTTGCCCCCGTCGGGCAGCGGCACGATGCGTGGCAGGGAGCGCGGCGCCTGCACGATCGCGAGCTCGCTGTCGCGGCCGTAAGCGTCCTTGCCCGAGAGGCGCACGATGAAATTGAGACTCTTGTTCTGGATGCGCGGGAATGGCCGTGCGGGGTCCAGGCCCAAGGGACTGAGCACCGGCACGACCTCCGCCACGAAGTGGTGCTCCACCCAGGCGCGCGTCGCCTCGTCCCAATCCGCCGCGTCGACCACATCGATGCCGGCCGCGCTGAGCGCCGGCAGCAGCACGTCATTCAGGCAGGCGTACTGCTCGTGCACCAGGCGCTTGGCGCCCTCGTGTATGGCCGCCAGCTGTTCGGCCAGCCCCAAGCCGTCGGCACCGATCTGCGTGGAGCCGAGCTCGAGCAGCTGCTTGAGGCCGGCGACGCGGATTTCGAAGAACTCATCGAGGTTGCTCGAGGAGATGCACAGGAAATTGAGCCGCTCGAGCAGCGGCACGCGCGTATCGAGACTCTGCGCCAGCACGCGCTGGTTGAATTCGAGTGACGAGAGCTCGCGGTTGATGAAATTCAGCGGCGAGCGAAGCGCGGGCTGGTCCAAGGCGTTGGCCTGTGCGTTGGCGGAAATTGCGATAAAGCCATTGTATACGGCCCAATCCTCGGGCGAATGCGAGGCCGGTCAAGCCGCGCTGCCCCGGTACAGCGCCCCGAGAGGAACGGCTCGGCGAGCCCCGGTGACGGAGGGCAGATTCCCGGGCTCGGCGTTGAGATAGCGGTGCGCGAGCCACGCGAAGCCGGCAGCCTCCACATGCTCTGGTGCGATGCCGCATAATGCGGTCGTGCCCACGCGTGCCTGGGGGAGCGCCGCGCCCAGCCGTGTCAGGAGATCGGCATTGAAGGCGCCTCCGCCGCACACATAGATGTCCTGCGGCACCGTCCCGCTGACGCCGGTCAACGCATCGGCAATCGTGCGTGCGGTGAGCTGCGAGAGCGTGGCCTGCACGTCGACCGGGTCGAGCCGCCGGCCCGCCAGCGCGGCATCCAGCCAGGCATCGCTGAAGGTCTCGCGTCCGGTGCTTTTGGGAGCGCTGCGCGCGAAGTACGGCAGGCGCAGCAGCTGGCCGAGCAGCGCCGGGTCGACCGTGCCGCTGGCCGCCCAGGCACCCCGGGCGTCGTACGCCTGCTGCAGGTGCCGCCGTGCCCAGGAATCGAGCAGGCAGTTGCCCGGGCCGGTGTCGAAACCGATCACCTCGCCGGCCGGCAGCAGCGTCACATTGGCAATGCCGCCGATATTGACCACGGCTCGCGTCTGTCCGGCCGCGCCGAAGGCGGCGGCATGAAAGGCGGGCATCAAGGGCGCACCTTCGCCGCCGGCCGCGAGGTCGCGACGGCGAAAATCCGCCACCACGTCGATGCCCAATCGCTCGGCAATGATATTGGGGTCGCCGATCTGCAGCGTGAAGGGCATCGCGGCGCGCGGCTGGTGCAGCACGGTCTGACCGTGGCTGCCGATGGCGCGCACCTCGGTGGCTGCCACACCCGTGGCTCGCAGCAGATGCTCGGCCGCCTCGGCAAACTCCACCCCGACGGCGGTATCGAGCTCGCCGAACTCGTGCAGGCCCGTGTGCTCGGGATCCTCCGCCGCGCGGCGCAGCCGGCGCTGCAGGGCTGCGGGCCACTCGCGTTCCGCCGCCGCGTGCAGGTGCATGCGCTCGGCTCCGATCTCGAGCAGCGCCGCATCGATGCCGTCCATGCTGGTACCGGATATCAGCCCCAGATAGAGACTCATGGTAAGGGCGGCCCCGACACCGCTAGCGGGCCGCGATTTGCCTGGCGGCTGCCGGCTGCAGCGCCGTCAGGAGCGGCGCGCTCGCGCGCTCGAACTGCGCGCGCCGCAGTACAGGCGCGACCGGGGGGTATGGCTGCGAATCCAGTAAGATCGTCATGAGCGGGCGGAAATACGCTGGTTTCTGACCGAACGGCGACCCTACCTTGATGCCAAGCCTCGGGTCAACGGCGCCGTCGGCGCATCCTGCTACAGTGACCGGGCCGTCCAGGGAACCACAGCTTGCCATGAGCATGAAAGTCGAACCCGTCGAGGAACAGATGGCCGAGTACGCGCGCGGTAGCCAGGAGCTGCTGCTGCCGGCGGAACTCGAGCGCAAACTGCGGCGCGGTACGGCGCTGCGCGTGAAGGCGGGATTCGATCCCACGGCGCCTGATCTGCATCTGGGCCACACCGTGCTCATCAACAAGATGCGCGCATTCCAGCAGTTCGGGCACGAGGTCATTTTCCTGATCGGTGATTTCACCGGCCTGATAGGCGATCCGAGCGGCCGCAACGCGACCCGGCCGCGGCTCACCCCCGATGAGGTTCAGGCCAACGCCCGAACCTATGAGCAGCAGATCTACCGCATCCTGGATCCTGCGCTCACACGCGTGGATTTCAATTCGCGCTGGTTCGGCAGCATGAGCGCCGCGGGTCTGATCGAGATTGCGGCCCAGCATACGGTCGCTCGCATGCTCGAGCGCGACGATTTTGCCAAGCGCTACCGCGCTCACGAGCCGATCGCCGTGCACGAGTTTCTCTACCCGCTCGTGCAGGGCTATGACTCCGTCGCCTTGAAGGCCGACGTCGAGCTGGGCGGCTCGGATCAGAAGTTCAATCTGCTGGTGGGGCGGCAGCTGCAGGAGCACTACGGCCAGGAACCGCAGGTCGTGCTGACGATGCCGCTGCTCGAGGGACTCGATGGCGTCAACAAGATGTCCAAATCGCTGGGCAATTTCATCGCCATCAACGATCCCGCCGAGCAGATGTTCGGCAAGTTGATGTCGATCTCCGATCCGCTGATGTGGCGCTATTTCGAGCTGCTGAGCTTCCGGCCGCTGGGCGAGATCGCGCAGCTGCGCCGCGAGGTCGAGTCCGGCCGCAATCCGCGGGACGTGAAGTTCGAGCTGGCGCGCGAAATCGTGGCGCGCTTCCACGACGCCACGGCCGCCACCGAGGCGCAGGCCGCCTTCACGGCGGGTTCCAACAAGCAACTGCCGACCGACCTGCCGGAGAAGGTGTACTACGCCGAGCCGGGCGCCGCGGACGTGTCGCTGACGGCCGCCCTCGCGCTGGGCGCCGGATTGGTTTCGAGCGGCTCGGAAGCGCGCCGCAAGATTGCCGAAGGTGCGGTGCGGATCGACGGCGAGAGGATATCGGATGCTGCGGCGCGTCTCCCCGTGGGCGCGGTACACGTGCTACAGGTCGGGCCGCGCCGCTTCGCGCGCCTGCGAATCGAAAAACGGCAATAAATACAGATATTTGGCCGAAGCGAAAATAATCTGAAATAAATGAATCCCAGGCGTTGACAGGGCCGCCTTGAGCCCTATAATTCGCGCCCTCGAGCCCAGTCGCCCCGCGGTTCTCGCGGTGGCGGACCTAAAGCGCTCTGTGTTTTTTTGATTATGTTGACGGGATAAGCCGCAGGGCTATACTTCCCGCCCCTTTCCTTCGGCCCAAGCGCCGCGGGTGCTCTTTAAAAATTTGGCAGGTAATTTGTGTGGGGACTCGCGTCGATACGTCCTTTGGATGTCATTGACCGAGTGACCAAAAGTCCAGCAGTGGGCAATTGGATGCACTCATCACTAAAGCTCAAGATGTTTAAGTGAAGAGTTTGATCCTGGCTCAGATTGAACGCTGGCGGCGTGCCTAACACATGCAAGTCGAGCGGTAACGCGGGAGCAATCCTGGCGACGAGCGGCGAACGGGTGAGTAATGCTTCGGAATCTGCCCAGTAGTGGGGAATAACCAATCGAAAGGTTGGCTAATGCCGCATACGACCTATGGGTGAAAGCGGGGGATCGTAAGACCTCGCGCTATTGGATGAGCCGAAGTCGGATTAGCTAGTTGGTAGGGTAACGGCCTACCAAGGCGACAATCCGTAGCTGGTCTGAGAGGACGACCAGCCACACTGGGACTGAGACACG
>JBELAR010000056.1:0-13206 GCA_049508555.1 Steroidobacteraceae bacterium | reverse complement strand
CTCTCGGTCTATGCGCGCACCAATCAGTACGGTTTTCTCGAAACGCCTTACCGGCGCGTCGAAAACGGCCGCGTCACGGATCGGATCGACTACCTCTCGGCGATCGAGGAGGGTGAGTTCGCGATCGCGCAGGCCAATGCGCGCACCGGGGCCAACGGCGAGCTCGGCGATGAGCTCGTGTCCTGCCGCTTCCAGAGCGAGTTCACGCTCATGCCGCGCGAGCGCATCAACTACATGGACGTATCGCCCAAGCAGATCGTCTCGGTTGCGGCCTCGCTGATTCCGTTCCTGGAGCACGATGACGCCAATCGCGCGCTCATGGGATCGAACATGCAGCGCCAGGCGGTGCCGACGCTGCGCTCGCAGACCCCGCTGGTGGGCACGGGCATGGAGCGGCCCGTTGCGATCGACTCCGGCGTGGCGGTGATCGCGCGCCGCGGCGGCTCGGTCGACTCGGTCGACGCCTCACGTATCGTGGTGCGGGTCAACGACGATGAGACGCTGGCCGGTGAGCCGGGCGTGGACATCTATAATCTGACGAAGTACACGCGCTCGAATCAGAACACCTGCATCAATCAGCGCCCGCTGGTCAATGCGGGTGATTCCATCGCGCGCGGCGACGTGCTGGCCGACGGGCCCTCGACGCACCTGGGCGAGCTCGCCTTGGGCCAGAACATGCTGGTCGCGTTCATGCCCTGGAACGGCTACAACTTCGAGGACTCGATCCTGATCTCCGAGCGCGTGGTGCAGGAGGATCGATTCACGACGATTCACATCGAGGAGCTCACCTGCGTCGCGCGTGACACCAAGCTCGGTCCGGAGGAAATTTCAGCCGACATTCCGAATGTCGGGGACGCAGCGCTCGCGAAGCTCGATGAGGCGGGAATTGCCTTCATCGGCGCCGAGGTGCGCGCCGGGGACATCCTGGTCGGCAAGGTCACGCCCAAGGGCGAGACGCAATTGACGCCGGAGGAGAAACTGCTGCGCGCGATCTTCGGCGAGAAGGCCTCGGACGTGAAGGACACCTCATTGCGCGTGCCCCCGGGAATGGACGGCACCGTGATCGACGTGCGCGTATTCACGCGCGACGGCATCGAGAAGGACTCGCGCGCGCAGTCGATCGAGAAGGCGGAGATCGAGCGGGTGCGCAAGGACCTGCAGGATCAGCGCCGTATCCTCGAGGAGGATCTGTTCCAGCGCGTGCGCGGTATGCTGCTGAACCACACCGCTGCCGGCGGCCCGAAGAAGCTCAAGGGCGGCACCAAGATCAGCGCCGAGTACCTGGATGCGCTGCCGCGGGAGGAGTGGTTCCAGATCCGCGTGGATGAGGAGGAGGCCAACGCGCAGCTCGAGGCCGCGGCTGAGCGCATTCAGACGCAGCAGAAGGCCTTCGACAAGCGGCTGGAGGAGAAGCGCGCCAAGATCACGGCCGGGGACGACCTGGCTCCCGGCGTGCTCAAGATGGTCAAGGTCTATCTGGCCGTGAAGCGCCGCGTGCAGCCCGGCGACAAGATGGCTGGGCGACACGGCAACAAGGGCGTGATCTCGACCATCGTGCCGGTCGAGGACATGCCGTATCTCGAGGACGGTACACCCGTCGATATCGTGCTCAATCCGCTGGGCGTGCCCTCGCGCATGAACGTCGGCCAGGTGCTCGAGACGCATCTGGGTTGGGCGGCCAAGGGCCTGGGGCTCAAGATCGGGCGCATGCTCGAGGCGCAATCGCAGGCCTCCGAGCTGCGAACGTTCTTCGAGCAGATCTACAACGAGACGGCCGGCCAGAAGGAGCGCTTCGGCGAGTTCAACGACAAGGAGATCTTCGAACTGGCGCGCAATCTGAAAGAAGGCGTACCGATGGCCACGCCGGTGTTCGATGGTGCCGGAGAGAGCGACATCAAGGGCCTGCTGGCGCTCGCCGGCGTGCCACTGTCCGGTCAGACCTGGCTGTACGACGGCCGCACCGGTGAGCGCTTCGACCGCCAGGTGACCGTCGGCTACATGTACATGCTCAAGCTCAATCACCTGGTCGATGACAAGATGCACGCCCGCTCGACCGGACCGTACAGCCTGGTTACGCAGCAGCCGCTCGGCGGCAAGGCGCAGTTCGGTGGTCAGCGCTTCGGTGAGATGGAAGTCTGGGCACTGGAGGCCTACGGCGCCGCATACACGCTGCAAGAGATGCTCACGGTCAAATCGGACGATACGATCGGGCGCACTGCGATGTACAAGAGCATCGTCGACGGCAACCACGAGATGAAGGCTGGAATGCCAGAGTCTTTCAACGTCCTGGTCAAGGAAATCCGCTCGCTCGGTATCAATATGGAACTCGAGCAGGACTAAGGGCCACAAGCCTCAAGGTGAATCCATGAAAGATCTACTCAAGCTCTTCAAGCAGCAAGCCCCGGTCGAGCACTTCGACTCGATCAAGATCGGCCTGGCGTCGCCGGAGATGGTGCGCGCCTGGTCCTATGGCGAGGTGCGCAAGCCCGAGACGATCAACTATCGCACTTTCAAGCCGGAACGCGACGGCCTGTTCTGCGCCAAGATCTTCGGTCCCGTCAAGGACTACGAGTGTCTGTGCGGCAAGTACAAGCGCCTGAAGCATCGCGGCGTCGTGTGCGAGAAGTGCGGCGTGGAGGTCACGCAGTCCAAGGTGCGCCGCGAGCGCATGGGCCACATCGAGCTGGCGAGCCCGGTGGCGCACATCTGGTTTCTCAAGTCGCTGCCCTCGCGCATCGGCCTGATGCTGGACATGACGCTGCGCGAGATCGAGCGGGTGCTGTACTTCGAGGCCTTCGTCGTCATCGATCCGGGTATGACACCGATGCAGCGCGGGCAGCTGCTGACGGATGAGATGTATCTCGAGGCGATCGAGGAGCACGGCGATGAGTTCGACGCCCGCATGGGCGCCGAGGCGGTGTTTGAACTGCTGCGCACCATGGAGCTGAAGTCCGAGATCATCAAGGTGCGCGAGGACATGGCCGCGACCGCGTCGGAGACCAAGCTCAAGCGCCTGTCCAAGCGACTGAAGCTCATCGAGTCATTCATCGAATCGGGCAACAAGGCCGAGTGGATGGTCATGACCGTGCTGCCGGTGCTGCCGCCGGATCTGCGGCCGCTGGTGCCGCTCGATGGCGGCCGTTTCGCGACCTCGGATCTGAACGATCTGTATCGCCGCGTGATCAACCGCAACAACCGGTTGCGGCGCCTGCTCGAGCTCTCCGCCCCCGATATCATCGTGCGCAACGAGAAGCGCATGTTGCAGGAAGCGGTCGACGCTCTGCTCGACAACGGCCGCCGCGGCCGTGCGATCACGGGCACGAACCGCCGCCCGCTGAAGTCGCTGGCCGACATGATCAAGGGCAAGCAGGGCCGCTTTCGCCAGAATCTGCTCGGCAAGCGCGTCGACTACTCCGGCCGCTCGGTCATCGTGGTCGGCCCGACGCTGCGCCTGCATCAGTGCGGGCTGCCGAAGAAGATGGCCCTCGAGCTCTTCAAGCCCTTCATATTCCACAAGCTGCAATTGCGCGGCGAGGCCTCGACCATCAAGGCCGCCAAGCGCCTGGTCGAGCGCGAGGGGCCTGAGGTCTGGGACATTCTCGAGGAGGTCATCCGCGAGCATCCGGTGTTGCTCAACCGCGCGCCGACCTTGCATCGCCTCGGCATCCAGGCCTTCGAGCCGGTATTGATCGAGGGCAAGGCCATTCAACTGCACCCTCTGGTCTGCACGGCTTTCAACGCCGACTTCGACGGCGACCAGATGGCGGTGCACGTGCCCTTGTCGCTCGAGGCACAGCTCGAGGCGCGAGCCCTGATGATGTCCTCGAACAACATCCTCTCGCCCGCCAACGGCGATCCGATCATCGTGCCCTCGCAGGACGTGGTGCTCGGCCTGTACTACCTGACGCGTGAGCGCGTCGGCGCGATCGGCGAGGGCATGTTCTTCACCGACGTGCAGGAGGCGCACCGCGCCTATGAGAGCCGTACGGTCGATCTGCAGGCCAAGGTCAAGGTGCGCCTGCAGGAATACGTGCAGCAAAACGGCGAGCTCAAGGCTCGCCGCCGGCTGGTCGCGACCACGGTGGGCCGCGCCTTGCTGTCGGAGATTTTGCCGCATGGCCTGTCCTTCGACATCATCAATCAGGACATGACCAAGAAGACCATCTCCGCCTGCATCAACGCCTGCTATCGCGTGCTCGGCCTGAAGGAAACCGTGATCTTCGCGGATCAGCTCATGTACATGGGCTTCCACTACGCGACGCGCTCGGCGGTGTCCTTCGGTATCGACGATATCGTGATTCCGGAGCAGAAGACCAAACTGGTCGCGGCCGCGGATCGCGAAGTCAAGGAGATCCAGGACCAGTATGCATCCGGTCTGGTTACCAACGGCGAGCGCTACAACAAGGTCGTGGACATCTGGTCGCGCGCCAACGATCAGGTGGCCAAGGCCATGATGGAGAAGCTCGGCACCGAGGAGGCGATCGACAGCCGCGGCAAGCTGCAGCGGCAGAAGTCCTTCAACTCGATCTTCATGATGGCCGATTCCGGCGCCCGCGGATCCGCGGCTCAGATCCGCCAGCTCGCCGGCATGCGCGGCCTGATGGCCAAGCCCGACGGCTCGATCATCGAGACCCCGATCACGGCGAATTTTCGTGAAGGACTGAACGTACTACAATACTTCATCTCGACTCACGGCGCGCGCAAGGGTCTGGCCGACACGGCTCTGAAGACCGCGAACTCCGGTTATCTCACGCGCCGTCTGGTCGATGTGGCGCAGGATCTGGTGCTGACCGAGGAGGATTGCGGCACGGTCAATGGGCTGGTCATGGCGCCGCTGGTCGAAGGCGGCGACGTCGTGGAAGGTCTTGGCGAGCGTGTGCTCGGCCGTGTGACCGCCACCGATGTGCACAAGCCGGGCAAGGAGGAGGTGCTGGTGCCCGCAGGCACGTTGCTCGATGAACACCTGGTGCGCCTGCTGGAGCAGGAAGGCGTCGATCAGATCGACGTGCGCTCGCCGATTACCTGCGAGACCCGCTACGGCGTGTGCGGCAAGTGCTACGGGCGCGATCTGGCGCGCGGCCGGCTGATCAATATCGGCGAGGCGGTCGGCGTGATCGCGGCGCAATCGATCGGCGAGCCGGGCACGCAGCTCACGATGCGTACCTTCCATATCGGTGGCGCGGCTTCGCGCGCCGCGGCGGCGAGCAGTGTCGAGATCCGCAACAAGGGCACACTGCGCTTTCATCACATCAAGACCGTTGAACACGAGAAGGGCCACCTGGTGGCCGTATCGCGCTCGGGCGAGATCGGCGTGGTCGATGAGTTCGGGCGCGAGCGCGAGCGCTACAAGATCCCCTACGGCGCAACCATCACGGCGAAAGAGGGCGCGGTGGTGTCGGGTGCGCAGGTCGTGGCGACCTGGGACCCGCATACCCATCCCGTGGTGACCGAGGTTGCGGGTTTCATCAAGTTCCAGGACTTCGTCGACGGCATGACGGTGACCTCTCAGCTCGATGAGGTCACGGGACTGTCCTCCACGGTGGTCATGGACGCGAAGCAGCGCGGCGGCAAGGATCTGAAGCCCACGATCAAGTTGCTCAACGCCAAGGGCAAGGAAGTCACTTTCGCCAACACGGTGATACCGGCGGTGTACACATTGCCGGCCGGCGCCCTGATCAATCTCGAGGACGGCGCCAAGGTGTCGATCGGCGACATCATCGCGCGCATCCCGCAGGAGTCCTCGAAGACCCGCGATATCACCGGCGGTCTGCCGCGGGTCGCCGATCTGTTCGAGGCGCGCAAGCCCAAGGATCCCGCGATCCTGGCCGAGAAGAGCGGCACGGTGAGCTTCGGCAAGGAGACCAAGGGCAAACGGCGGCTCGTGATCACGAGCGACGATGGCGAGAAGTACGAGGAGCTTATTCCGAAGTGGCGCCAGCTCAACGTGTTCGAGGGTGAGACGGTGGAGCGCGGCGAGGTGATCGCCGACGGCGAACCCAACCCGCATGACATTCTGCGGCTGCAGGGCGTCGAGGCTCTGGCGAACTATCTGGTGCGCGAGATCCAGGACGTTTATCGCCTGCAGGGCGTCAAGATCAACGACAAGCACATCGAAGTGATCATTCGCCAGATGCTGCGCAAGACCGAGGTGGTGGCGGTGGGCGAGACCACGCTGCTGCGCGGTGAGCAGATCGATCGCTCACGGGCGCTCGATATCAACGATCGGATCGAGACCGACGGCAAGCAGGCGGCGCGGTTGCAGCCGGTACTGCTGGGCATCACCAAGGCATCGCTGGCGACGGAGTCGTTCATTTCTGCCGCATCGTTCCAGGAGACCACACGCGTGCTGACCGAAGCGGCGGTGCGCGGTCTGAAGGACGATCTGCGCGGCCTGAAGGAAAACGTCATCGTCGGCCGGCTGATTCCGGCAGGCACGGGCTTTGCGGCCCATGCGCACCGGCGGCGCAAGCTCGATGAGAGCGGACGGCGCAGTTTCATGGATGTCGGTGGCGCGGTCGGCGAGATGGAGGATGTCACGGTCAGCGAGGAAGAGAGCGCGGCGAGCTGAGGCCCGCCATGGCGGGCGGAACTGCCGGCTCAGAGTCTGAGCGACAATTCCGTTCCGCCCTTGATCGGCGGCGCAGCGATCTATAGGCTGCGCGGCCGCTCATGCTCAACTTCACCGATCTCAGCATTCGCCGCGGCAAGCGGCTCCTGTTCTCCGGCGCCACGTTCAGCCTGTTTCGCGGCGAGAAGGTCGGCATCACGGGTGAGAACGGCAGCGGCAAGTCGAGCCTGATGTCGCTGGTCCGCGGCGAGACGCAAGCCGAGGCCGGCAGCTTCGACATGCCTGCACAGCTCAGCCTCGCGCATGTTTCGCAGGAGCTGCTCGCGAGCGAACGCGACGCGATCGAGTTCGTGCTCGATGGGGACGCGGAGCTGCGCGAGGTCGAGCGCGCGCTGGCGGCCGCGGAGCAGGCCGATGACGGCATCCGGCTCGGTGAGTTGCACGCCCGGTACGCCGCCATCGGCGGCTACGACTCGCGGGCCCGCGCCGGACAGCTCATGCATGGTCTGGGGTTCAGCAGCGCCGACGAACGCCGCCCCGTGAGCGCACTGTCGGGCGGCTGGCGCGTACGATTGAATGTGGCGCAAGCCCTGATGTGCCGTTCCGACCTGCTGTTGCTCGATGAGCCCACGAACCATCTGGATCTCGATGCGATCCTGTGGCTGGAGGGTTGGCTGCGCGACTATCCCGGCACCCTGCTGCTGATCGCGCACGACCGTGAGTTCCTCGACCGGGTGACGGATCGCATCGTGAACATCGAGCACGGCACGGTGCGGGCCTACCGCGGCAATTACTCCGCCTTCGAGACGCAGCGCGCCAGCGAGCTGGCCGAACAGTCGGCGTTGCGCACGCGCCAGCAGCGTGAGATCCGCCACATGGAGTCCTTCGTCGAGCGCTTCAGGGCCAAGGCGAGCAAGGCGCGGCAGGCGCAGAGCCGTCTCAAGGCCCTCGAGCGCATGCAGCGCATCGCACCGGCCCATGTGGACTCGCCTTTTGAATTTTCATTTGCGAGTCCCGCAAAACTGCCCCGACCGCTGCTCGCGCTCGAGCATCAGACGGTCGGTTATGGCGGCCGCGTGATCGTGGAGGACCTGAACCTCACGGTGGCTCCGGGAGACCGCATCGCGCTGCTCGGGCGCAACGGCGCCGGCAAGAGCACGGTCATGAAATTGCTGGCCGGGGAACTGAAAGCTCGTAGCGGCGTGCGCACCGAGGCGCGGGACCTGCGCCTGGGCTACTTCGCGCAGCATCAGCTCGAGCAGCTCGACGTGACCGAATCGCCGCTGGAGCAATTACGCAGCGTCGATGAGACGATGCGCAGCGCTGGCGGCGCGCGTGCGGGGGAGCAGGAACTGCGGGATTTTCTCGCCGGATTCGGCTTTCGCGGCGACCGCGTGTTCGAGGCCGTCGGCCCCTTCTCGGGCGGCGAGAAGGCGCGGCTGGTGCTGGCGCTGGTGGCCTATAGGCGGCCCAATCTGCTGCTGCTCGATGAGCCGACCAATCATCTGGACCTGGAGATGCGTCAGGCACTGGCCGTGGCGCTGCAGGACTATGAGGGCGCCGTGGTGCTGGTCTCGCACGACCGCCATCTGCTCAGCACGGTGGTCGATGAATTCCGTCTGGTGGCGGATCGCCGGGCGCTGCCCTTCGACGGCGATCTGGAGGACTACGCGCGCTGGCTGGCCAGCTCGAACCTCCCCGCGAGCGTCGCGGCCGCTGAGGGCAGCGCCAGCGGCGCTGCTGGACCCCTCGCCACCGGCCCGGCCGTGCCCGATTCCGCCGAGGCGCGCAAGTCACGCAAGCGGCTCGCGGCCCAGCAGCGCGCGGCCTTAAGTCCGCTGCGCGCCGCGCTCGCCGAGCACGAGCGCGCGCTCGAGCGCCTCAGCGCGCAGCGCGAGCAGCTCGAGCAGGCGCTGCGCTCGGCCCTCAATGGTCCCGAGAGGGCGAGTGTGCCAGCGCTGCTGGCCGAACAAGGCCGGGTGCGCCATGCGATCGAGCGCGAAGAGGCCGCCTGGGTCCAAGCCGGCGATAAGCTCGAGGCGCTCAGCGCGCAGCTCGCGAACAGCTGATAGGGCCCGCTCCGCGTATCGGGACGCGCAAGCCCCGCTGTGCAGCGCAGCAAGACATTGACTAAACAGCGCCTGCTACCTAGAATCGCCGGCCTTTGTCGGTCGGGCCTACGTACTGCCTGACCCAAAAATAGCGAGCCGAGTGCGCCGGGCCGTCCACCCCACGGACGGCCCGGCGCGTCTCGTCAGTCGCCTCATTCATCGATTGGAGCGCTGGAGTCCGAATGGCCACCACAGGTCAGTTGATCCGTCAGCCGCGGCAGGTGCGCGCGGAGAAAACCAAGGTGCCGGCGCTGGGCGCCTCGCCGCAGAAGCGCGGCGTGTGCACGCGTGTTTATACGACCACGCCGAAGAAGCCTAACTCGGCCTTGCGCAAGGTCGCGCGCGTACGCCTGACCAACGGCTACGAAGTCTCGAGCTACATCGGCGGCGAAGGTCACAACCTGCAGGAGCACTCGGTGGTGCTGATCCGGGGCGGACGCGTCAAGGACCTGCCTGGCGTCCGCTACCACACGGTACGCGGCACGCTCGATTGTGCCGGAGTCGGCAACCGCAAGCAGGGCCGCTCGAAATACGGCGCCAAGCGGCCGAAGAAATAGCGAGGTATTGAACGATGTCCCGTCGCGCCGCGGCACCGAGCCGCACCATTCTCCCGGACCCGAAGTTCAACAGCGACATGCTGGCGAAGTTCATGAACGTCGTCATGCAGAGCGGCAAGAAATCCGCCGCTGAGCACATTCTCTATGGTGCCATCGAGCGCATCACCGAGAAGACCGGCCGCCAACCGAACGAGGCGCTCGAGCTGCTTTCGCAGGCACTGGACAACGTCAAACCGGTGGTGGAGGTGAAATCGCGCCGCGTCGGCGGGGCGACCTACCAGGTTCCGGTCGAAGTGCGCTCCAGCCGCCGCCAGACTCTGGCGATGCGCTGGGTCATCGAGGCCGCGCGCGATCGCAGCGAGAAATCGATGGCCTTCCGCCTCGCGCACGAGTTGCTCGATGCGGCCGAGAATCGCGGCGCAGCGGTGCGCAAGCGCGAGGATACGCATCGCATGGCGGAGGCTAACAAGGCTTTCGCGCACTATCGCTGGTAAGGCCGGACATCGTGGCACGTGCTACGCCCATCGAGCGTTATCGGAACATCGGCATCTCGGCGCACATCGACGCCGGGAAGACGACGACGACCGAGCGCATCCTGTTCTACACGGGCGTGTCGCACAAGATCGGCGAAGTGCATGACGGCGCCGCCGTGATGGACTACATGGAACAGGAGCAGGAGCGCGGCATCACGATCACCTCGGCCGCAACCACCTGCTTCTGGAAGGGGATGGAGAAGAATTTCCCCGAGCACCGCATCAACATCATCGACACGCCCGGCCACGTGGATTTCACGATCGAAGTCGAGCGTTCGCTGCGGGTGTTGGACAGCGCCGTGGCGCTGTTCGATTCGGTGGCCGGCGTGCAGCCGCAATCCGAGACGGTATGGCGGCAGATGAACCGCTACCGGGTTCCGCGCATCGCTTTCATCAACAAGATGGACCGCGCCGGGGCGGACTTCCTGCGCTGCGTCGAGATGATTCGCGCGCGCCTGCGGGCCAATCCCGTGCCGATTCAGCTGCCGGTCGGCGCCGAGGAGAGCTTCGAAGGTGTGGTCGATCTGATCAAGATGAAAGCCATCTACTGGGACATGGACACCCAGGGAATGAAATTCGAGTACCGCGAGGTACCGGCCGCGATGCGCTCGCAGTGCGAGGAGTATCGCGCCAAGATGATCGAGGCGGCCGCCGAGGGCGACGAGGAATTGCTGACCAAGTACCTCGAGGACGGAACCCTGGGCGACGCCGAGATCAAGCGCGGCCTGAAGGCCCGTTCCCTCAAGAACGAGGTCGTGCTGTGCATGTGCGGCACCGCGTTCAAGAACAAGGGCGTGCAGGCGCTGCTCGATGCGGTGATCGAGTTCATGCCGGCCCCCAACGAGATGCCGCCCACGCCCGGCACGGACCCGGATGGTAAGCCGATCACGCGGCATGCGGATGACGAAGAGCCATTCTCGGCGCTGGCCTTCAAGATCCTGAACGATCCCTTCGTCGGCAATCTGACGTTCTTCCGCGTGTATTCGGGCACGCTCAATTCCGGCGACACGGTCTATGTACCGACCAAGGACCGCAAGGAGCGCATCGGCCGCCTGTTGCAGATGCACGCCAACGAGCGCAGCGAGATCAAAGAGGTACGCGCCGGGGATATCGCCGCGGCCGTAGGACTCAAGGACGTGATCACCGGGGATACGCTGTGCGATCTGGATAAAGTCATCACGCTCGAGAAGATGGTCATTCCGGTGCCGGTCATTTCCGTGGCCGTCGAGCCCAGGACCAAGGCGGATCAGGAGAAGATGGGCATGGCGCTGCAGCGCCTGGCCAAAGAGGACCCCTCATTCCGCGTCTCGACCGACGAGGAATCCGGTCAGACCATCATCTCCGGTATGGGTGAGCTGCACCTGGAGATCATCGTCGATCGCATGAAGCGCGAGTTCAAGGTCGAGGCCAACGTCGGCAAGCCGCAGGTCGCCTACCGCGAGACCATCCGCGGCCGGGTTGAATCCGAGGGCAAGCACGTCAAACAGTCGGGCGGGCGCGGCCAGTACGGACACGTGTGGCTCAAGATCGAGCCCAACGAGACCGGCAAGGGCGTGGAATTCGTCAACGGCGTCACCGGCGGCTCGGTTCCGCGTGAATTCATTCCCGCAGTGGAAAAAGGTGTGGTCGAGGCCTGCGGCACCGGCGTGATCGCCGGCTATCCGGTCGTGGACGTCAAGGTCACGCTGTTCGACGGCTCGTACCATGACGTCGATTCGGACGAAATCTCATTTCGCATGGCGGCAATATTCGGCTTCAAGGACGGTTTCCGCCGCGCCAAGCCCGTGATCCTCGAACCGATCATGAAGGTCGAGGTGGTCACGCCGGAGGACTACATGGGCGACGTGATCGGCGATCTGAATCGCCGCCGTGGCCAGATCATGGGTATGGACGACACGCCGGCGGGCAAGACCGTGACCGCCGAGGTGCCCTTGTCGGAGATGTTCGGCTACGCGACCACGGTGCGCTCGATGAGCCAGGGCCGCGCCACCTTCACGATGGAATTCGGCAAGTACATGGAAGTGCCGACAAGCATCGCGGAAACGATCATCAAGCAGTGATACGGATGCCTACAGAGACATGCCGCATTTTTTGAGGCTGGTGGATACCATGGTCTGGCTTACATTAACGTAAGCCAGACCATGGTATCCACCAGCCTTAAGATAGCAACGGCTCTTTGTAGTATGCGGTCGGCTGCGTGGTGTTGGGTTTGAGCAGATATTGTTTGTACTGACAGGATTTTAGAGGTCAAAGAGCATGTCCAAAGAAAAATTTGAGCGCAACAAGCCGCACGTGAATGTGGGGACGATTGGGCATGTGGATCATGGCAAGACGACGCTGACAGCGGCGCTGACGAAGGTGATGGCCGAGGCGAACGGCGGCACTTTCATGGCGTACGACCAGATTGACAAGGCGCCGGAGGAGAAGGCGCGCGGGATCACGATCTCCACCGCGCACGTGGAGTATCAGAGCAAGGCGCGCCACTACGCGCACGTGGACTGTCCGGGGCATGCGGATTACGTGAAGAACATGATCACGGGCGCGGCGCAGATGGACGGGGCGATTCTGGTGGTCTCTGCAGCGGATGGGCCGATGCCCCAGACGCGCGAGCACATTCTGCTGGCGCGCCAGGTGGGCGTGCCGTACATCGTGGTGTACATGAACAAGGCGGACATGGTGGATGACAAGGAGCTGCTGGAGCTGGTGGAGATGGAGGTGCGCGAGCTGCTCACGCTCTACAAGTTTCCGGGCGAAGCGACCCCGATCATCATCGGCTCGGCGCTCAAGGCGCTGGAGGGGGATGCGAGCGAGATTGGGGTCAAGTCGGTGATCAAGCTGGTGGAGGAGATGGACAAGTACATTCCGGTGCCGAAGCGGGAGATCGAGAAGCCGTTTTTGATGCCGGTGGAGGATGTGTTTTCGATCTCCGGGCGCGGCACGGTGGTCACGGGGCGGATCGAGCGCGGGGTGGTGAAGGTCAATGACGAGGTGGAGATCATTGGTCTGAAGGCGACGGCCAAGACGATCTGCACCGGGGTGGAGATGTTTCGCAAGCTCCTGGATGAGGGGCGTGCTGGGGACAACGTTGGGGTACTGCTGCGCGGCACGAAGCGTGAGGAGGTCGAGCGCGGGCAGGTGCTGGCGAAGCCGGGGAGCATCACGCCGCACACGCAGTTCGAGTGCGAGGTGTACGTGCTGACGAAGGAGGAGGGCGGGCGGCACACGCCGTTCTTCAAGGGCTATCGGCCGCAGTTCTACTTTCGCACCACCGATGTGACCGGGCTGATCGAGCTGCCGGGCAACACGGAGATGGTCATGCCCGGGGACAACATCAAGATGACGGTGGATCTGATTGCTCCGATCGCGATGGAGGAGGGCCTGCGCTTCGCAATCCGCGAGGGCGGCCGCACCGTCGGGGCCGGCGTCGTGTCGAAGAT
>JBELAR010000055.1:0-13209 GCA_049508555.1 Steroidobacteraceae bacterium | reverse complement strand
ACCATCGGTCCGACCGGAATCACGACCGTCGGGATGTCGACACTGACCGCGGCCATGATCTGGGCCGGCAGCGTCTTGTCGCAGCCGCCGATCACGATCACCGCGTCCATCGGCTGGGCGCGGATCATTTCCTCGGTCTCCATCGCCATCAGGTTGCGCAGATACATCGAGGTCGGATGCGCGAAGCTCTCATGAATCGAAATGGTCGGAAACACCATCGGCATGCCGCCGGCGAGCATCACGCCACGCTTGGCGGCCTCGATCAGCGCCGGAACGTTGCCGTGACACGGGTTGTAGTCGCTGTAGGTATTGGTGATCCCGACGATCGGGCGGTCCAGTGCCTCGTCGGAATAGCCCATGGCCTTGATGAAGACTTTGCGCAGAAACAGCGAAAAGCCGCTGTCCCCGTAGCTCGTCAACCCCCTGCGCAATCCGCGGCTCATGCATCTCTCCGTGCCAGCATCAGCAAAGCAAGCCCGATCCTGCCCGGATTAGGTTGACATAACCGCTCGCTTGTCGGTGCGCGCGATCCGGGCGACCAGGTAGTCGACCTCCGCTCGCGCGTGGCCTGAGAGCGCCAGCGCGGGCTTGCGCTGCGTATCGAAGGCGAGAATACCGCGCCGCATCAGCACATACTTGCGAACCGCCAGGCCGATCGGGCCCTGCTGCTGCTCGTAGCGCAGGTACGGCAGATGAGCGTCGAAGAGGTCCTGCGCCTCGTCCCGTCGGCCCGCGGCACGAAGTCGCACCACGTCCACCAGCATCTCCGGAAATGCGTAACCGGTGTTGGCGCCATCGGCTCCGCGCTCGACCTCCAAGTCGAGGAATAAACCGCCGTTGCCGGTGAGAATCGCGATGTGCCGCATCGATCCATCGCGCTCGAACTCACGCAGCTTCGTGATCTTCTCGAGCCCCGGCCAGTCCTCGTGCTTGAGCATCACGCAGGACTCATTTTCCTGGACGATGCGGCGGATCACCTCCGGCGTCATCACGACGCTGAAGGTCAGCGGATAGTCCTGGATCACGAACGGCACGTCGCGACCGATGGCCTCCACGGCCTGCCGGTAATAGCCGACAATCTGCTCATCCGTGCGCAGGGTGTTGGGCGGTCCGATCATGACTCCCGCGGCGCCGCGTGACATAACCTCCTGCGTGAGCGAACGCATCGCGGCGAATCCGGGCGCCGACACGCCGACGATGATCGGCAGCCTGGTGCACTCGATCACCCGGGATACCACGTTGACGGCCTCCTGGTGATCGAGCTTCGGCGCCTCGCCGAGCTGCCCAAGCAGCGTCATGCCCTGGACGCCGGCGGCGACGAAGAATTCCGTCATGCGCTCGACGGAGGCGTAATCCAGCGTTCCGTCCGGGAAGAACGGCGTGGGCGCGACCGGGATCACGCCGTGCACAGAGTTCGAAAGCAGCATATCAGCTCCTGATGTGTGCCGGTTCCAGTGTAGCGGCTCGTGCCCGCGGCTTCCCGTAGACATTGAACCGCACGTATACCCGCGGTTTCCCTATCTTCAATCGATGCAGAAAGGTGGTTCCGATCAGGAATAATGGCAGTTTGATGGATAATAAAGTGGCACGATGCCCGCCAAGCCGCACCTGCTGAGCATGGGTGAAATGATGCCGATCGCCGAGCAGGCGCTGCTGCCATGCTTCGAGGTGCATTCGACCCGCCACTCCAGTCTCGGACAGCTCGTGGCACGCTACGGAACGCAGATCCGCGCGATCGCGACGCGCGGCCGCGAACGTGCCGACGCCTCACTGATCGCGGCGCTACCGTTGCTCGAGATCATTGCGAGCTTCGCGGTTGGCTACGATTCGATCGACCTCGAGGCAACCCGTCAGCGCGGCATTGTCGTCACCAATACCCCGGACGTGCTCAACGACGAAGTGGCGGACTATACGGTGGGACTGCTGCTGGCGACGTTGCGCAGGATTCCCCAGGGCGATCGCTTCGTACGCTCGGGCGCATGGCATAAGGAACAGTTCCCGCTGACGGCGTCGCTGCGCGATCGGACGATAGGATTCGCCGGCATGGGTCGGATCGCCGGCGCCACCGTGCAGCGCCTGAAGGCGTTCGGCGTGCGCATCGCCTATTCGTGTCGAACGCCGCGGCCCGATCTCGAGCTGGATTACTATCCGACCTTCACGGATCTGGCCGCGGTGGTCGATGTGCTGATCGTGCTGCTGCCTGGCGGAGCGGCCACTGACCGGCTGATCAACGCGGAGGTTCTCGCGGCACTTGGCGCGCGCGGAATCCTGATCAACGTCGCCCGCGGTTCGGTCGTGGACCAGCAAGCGCTGATCGAGGCCCTGAGGGGCGGCGTGATCGCGGGGGCGGGGCTGGATGTGTTCGCCGACGAACCCCGGGTGCCGCAGGCACTGCTGGAGCTCGACAATGTCGTGCTGATGCCCCATGCGGCGAGCGGAACGGCGTCCACGCGCGGGCTCATGATCGACCTGGCGGTGCGAAATCTTCGCTCGTGGTTCGCGGGCTGCGGCCCGATCACACCGGTCCCGGAGACGCCGTGGCAACACGCACGCTGAGCCGTCCCGGCACCTCGGTACATGATCAGTGGGCACAGGGCGCTAGCGGCTCTGCGCACTGCCGCGCGCGCCACGGACGGCCCCCGGGGCAGCCGCATGCGCACTCATGGCAAGCGCCTGCACCAGGCGAATGCGCGGTGAGGAGCGGCGCCACAGCAGGCCGATCCGCCGGCTTGCAAACGCTTGCGGAAGCGGGATCTTGCGCAGATTCAAGCCTTCGGGCCACGGCGGCGCCCAATCCGGCACGAGCGAGACCCCGAGCCCCCGATCGACCAGCACCGCGATGGCCTCCAGCGAGTCGAGTTCGTAGCGATCCAGCGGCTGGATTTTCACTTTCTGCAGGTACCGTTCGGCGAGGCGGCCACCGAGCGTATTGCGGTCGTAGCGGATGAACGGCTGCGTCTCCAGGAGCCGGTGCGCGCTGGTCTCCTTCGTCGAGCGCGGAGCCAGAACCACGAATGGCTCTTCGCGCCAGACCGCCCAGTCGCAGGTTTTCGGCAACGCGACCTGCGGCTCGACGATCACCGCCGCATCCAGCTCGCCGGAGATGGTCTTCTGGTACAGGTCCTCGGAACTGCCAGGCGTGATGAACAGTTTGAGAAGCGGGTATTTCTCGGCGACGCCTGCCAGCAGCGCCGGCAGGATGCCGGTGAGCGCGCTGGAGATTGCGCCAAGATTGAGCTCGCCGGAAAATAGCTCCTCCGTCGCGACGCTGCGCAGATCCTTCACGCCGCGCAGCAGGCTCTTCGCGTGCATCAGGATCGCGGTCCCGGCTTCAGTGGCGCGCACGGTGCGGCCCGATCGTCCGATCAGCTTCGTTCCGATCTCGCGCTCCAGCGCCCGCACGCGCTGCGTCACCGCGGCGTCGGTCAGGTTCAGCCGACGCGCGGCCGCTGCGACCGAGCCGTGCTCGATCACCATCACGAAGCTCTCCAGGAAGCGCGTATCCATCGGTGAACGATAGCGTCTGGTGGCACCGCACGCTACAGTCGAATAATGGGCTTGGGCTAGCATTGCGAGGGTCAATCCGAATGGCACAGCAGATCCCGGTGACACGGACTGTCTCGCTTGGAGCATGCGCGCTGATCGGCGTGCTCGGCTGCGCCGCGACGGGCCAGCGTGCCAGTGCGCCCATCGTGCCGCAATACCAGCCGGATCCGAGCTTTCCCCACCTGCCGAATGACTGGGCCCTGGGCAATGTGTCGGATGTCGCCGTGGATCTGCACGACAACGTCTGGATCATCCATCGGCCGCGCACGGTGAAGGCCGGCAGGACGTCTGCCCCGCCGGTACTGGAGTTCGACGCGAGCGGCCGGTTCCTGCAGGCCTGGGGTGGCGAGAGCAGCGGCTACGACTGGCCCGATGCCGAACACAACATCGTCGTCGATCACCGATCCAATGTCTGGATCAGCGGCAGCTCACCGAGCGGGCAATCCAGGACCACGCGTTCGGACGACATGCTGCTCAAGTTCACGAGCAGCGGCAGATTTCTGCTGCAGATCGGCGGTCGCTCGATGAGCCGCGGCAGTACCGATACCGGGAGCGTGAACAAGCCGGGCGATGTATTCGTGTCCGCAAAGACCAACGAGGTCTACGTCGCGGACGGCTATGGCAATCGCCGCGTCATCGTGTTCGACGCCGATACCGGCGCGTTCAAGCGGATGTGGGGCGCGTTCGGCAATCCGCCCGCCGATGACGCCGAATCGGGCGGCCCGGGCCCGTCCGGAGGTCCCCTGGGGGCGGCGCCGGCTGCGCCGGGCCCCGCGACGCTCGACACGCAGGGTCCCGGACCGCCGCGCTTCGCAAGTCCGGTTCACGGCATCGTCGTTTCCAATGACGGCATTGTCTACGTGGCGGACCGCCACAACCGGCGTGTGCAGCTATTCACGACCGATGGCCGGTACCTGCGACAGTTCTTCGTGAATCGTGCGGGCCCCTCGCCGGACAGTGTCAGCGCTCTGGCGCTCTCGCCCGACCGGGACCAGAGGCTGCTGTACATGGCGGACTTCGGCAATTCGCACGTCATCCTGGCCGATCGCCGCTCGCTCGCGATCCTGACCCAGTTCGGCCAGCGAGGCACGGAACCTGGCGACTTCCAGGGCATTCACCAGCTGGCGGTCGATTCACACGGCACGCTCTACACAGCGGAAGTCGCCCCGGGCGCGCGCGTGCAGAAATTCACCGTCGCCACGCAGGCGCGAGCGCATTGAGTTGATAACAGGAGCGCACTCCCCATGCTTCGCGTAATTGCCCTGACCGTCCTATCCGCATTAATCCGGGCTTCGGCGCAGGAGCTGCCGCCCTCGCCGGTCGGCCCGGCCTGCGCCGGGGACATCGTGACCGTGCGGCGTATCGAGATGAAAGCTCCGGCGACGCTGGAGCAGTACCTGCAGACCATGGATGTGCATCGCGCCTGGTATCGCCGGCACGGCTTCACGAACAATGAGATCTTCGCTGCGCGAATCGTGCTCACCGACCCGGCCACCGGCAAGGCGACCTATTCGACCACCGAGCTGATCGCCTACCACGTCCGTCCGCCGTATGGACCGAATACCACCACGGTCAACGACGCGGACTGGATCGCGTTTCACAAGACCTACGACGCGATTTCGAGAATCAAGGAGCAGTACCAGATCTGCATGCCGAACGAGCACGGGGGATAGGGTGTTGCCCGTCCTCGGACACAGCAGGAGCGCCAGGGACCGCAAGCTGTATAGGATCCACAGGCTGGCCCGCAGGATTTCCGTACGCGCCAAGTCACGCACCGCAAGGAACCCAAGCATCATGCCCTCTCGCTCAACTGGCCTGCGCCTCGCGCTCGGCCTACTGCTGGTGACGGTACTCGGCATAGCGCCGTGCCCGGCACAGGTCGGCACCGCGAATGCGATCGTCGTCGACCCGGACGGCACCTTTCATATCCCGGCGCAGGCCATTCCGCTGTCCAACCTCATGAGCCCGGAACTCAAGGAATCGCTGCTCCACGACGTGCTGCTCGCACGCGATCCGAAGAACACCGAACATCAGCCCGACGGCTCGGAGCTCATTCACAAGATCCATCGCGAGCGCCAGGATGCCCTTTATCCCGTGCACAAGGAGGACACCACCGTCGGTGGCGTGCACGTCTGGATCTTCACGCCCCAGGAGGGCCCGTCGGCGAAGAACAAGGATCGCGTCCTGATCGAGCTGCACAACGCCGCGTGCTGGACCGATTGCGCCCAGCTCGGCTCGCAGCCCATCGCCTACCTCGGCAAGATCAAGATCGTGGCGGTGGACTACCACGAGCCGCAGTTTCCGACCGCCGTGGAAGAGGTCGCGAGCGTCTACCGGGAGCTGCTGAAGACCTATCAGCCGCGGCATATCGGCATCTATGGCTGCTCGCGCGGCGGCGTGCTCGTGGCGCGCTCGCTGGCCTGGTTTCAGAAGCACCAGCTACCCAGACCCGCCGCGGCCGGCATGCTGTGCGCCAGCGCCGGGGGCGCACGGGGCGATGCCATATACATCGGCAGTGAGCTCGGCAACGGCGTGATGTCGCGCGGCGAGGGGCAGGCGGACCCCGACCTCGGAAAAATCGATCCGAATGATCCGCTGGCCGCTCCAGTCTACGCGCCCGAGGTGCTCTCGAAGTTCCCCCCGACGTTGCTGATTGCCGGCACGCGCGGGGTGGAGTTGAGCACGGCCGCGTACACGCACGAGCAGCTCGTCAAGCTGGGCGTGGAATCCGATCTGCACGTGTTCGAAGGTGGCCGGCATTCCTTCTGGTACGATCCGGCGCCGCCCGAATCGAAGCAGGTGTACGACATCATCGTCAGGTTCTTCGATCGCCACCTGGGCGGCTGAGCGCCGATGTCCGCCACCCCTTGCCGTTGGCTGCGCAGCGCGGCCTTGAGTGCCTGCGCTGTCCTGCCGCTGGCACATCACTGTCCGGCGCTTGCCGACGACGCGCTTTCGGTCGTTCTGGGAGCCAGAACGCCGGCGCTGATGAACACGCTGAATATCATCGCCGAGGGCGCCGGTTTTTACAAAGAAGAGCATCTGACCGTCTCGAAAGTCCTGGTGAGCGGCGCGCTGGAGTCGGCCCAGCTGTGCTCCAGCGGCCAGCGCGACATCTGCCCGATCGGCATCGAACCCCTGCTCACCAACTACAGCGACGGCGTGCGCCTGAAGATGTTTCTCGCGCGCGCGTCGAAATTCTCCTACGTGATCGTCGTACCCGAGGATAGCCCGATCAGAAAGCTGACGGACTTCAAGGGCAAGAGCATCGGCGTGCACACCATCAGCGCTGCCGCGTCCGGAGTCTTTACGACGCAATCGGCGCTTTCGGTGGCGGGTCTGAAACCGACGGATTACACGCTGGTACCGATCGGTTACGAAAACGAAGCCGCCGATGCGCTCGCCTCCGGCAAAGTCGCGGGCGCGGCATTTCCCTACTATGAATTGATCCCGCTCATGGTTGCCGGACGCAAGTTCCGCATGTTCTATCATCCAACCTTGAAAAACGTGCCCAACGCCGGCTATGCCGCGGCCCCGGCAGTGATGGCCGCCAAAGGGAACGCACTCCGGCGTTTCTCCCGGGCCATCGTCAAGGCCTCGCTGCTGATACGTTACAATGCGCCCGCGGCCGCAAGGCTGCTGCTGAGCGCCGATGGCAAGCCGTGGACCGACGAAGAGCTGCGGCGCAAGACGGCGGAGTTGACCGCCTGGCAGAACGACCTGCCGGCCGCGGATCCCAATAACAAGCGGATTGGCGCGCTCTCAGTATCCGGTATGCAGCGCTACATCCAGCTGCTGGCCGATGCGGGCGTTACCAAAACCGCCATTCCCGCCTCGGCGGTCGTGACCGAAGACTACATCGCGTTCGCCAACGATTTTGATCATCGCGCGCTGGAGAAATTTGCCAAGTCGCTGCCTTGAGGGCCGCAGTGCAGTGCCGGCCGGGGGCACTACTTCCCGCAGCTGCTCACATGCTCAGGCAGTAGCGCTGGCTGTCCGGCATGCAGCTGCTGGTCGAATGCCACCAGCTCCGCTCCGGTAGCAGCGTACAGCGCCATCAGTTCCACCAGATCCACGGTGCCGCGCCGCCCAAACAATCGCAGCACCTCGGCGAAGGTTGCCGCAGACACCTGCCTCGTGCCGAAGATCTCGCGGCCCAGTTTGATGATCGCAGCGTCCTTCTCCTCGAGTCCCGTCAGCGGCTTGCAGTACTTGATGATATCGATGACCGTAGGCTCCACTTTCCGCGAATCCTTCTGATTCCGCGCATGCTCTTCCCACTGCGTCCACTCGAACTGGTTGGTCAGCTCGCGCGCTGTCGTCAGGACCGCGATCGTCGTCGTCCGATCGCCGAAGCCCGTGTCGTATTTCAGATAATGATGCGCGTCACTCAGGGCCTTGGACAGCGTGGGACTGTATAGCCGCACCTGGGGCCGCTCTTTTTCCCGGCTGCCGAGCCCGCTTTCCTGCACCTTCATGACCTCATCGAAGAGTTTCTCGTCGGACTCATTCATGTCCGCGCGATTCGGCAGCGGCAGCCGGTTTCCCGAGGCGGG
Organism: Steroidobacteraceae bacterium; assembly: GCA_049508555.1. Classification (GTDB taxonomy): domain Bacteria; phylum Pseudomonadota; class Gammaproteobacteria; order Steroidobacterales; family Steroidobacteraceae; genus FEN-1191. Next base: position 5,107 of record JBELAR010000055.1, on the reverse strand, counting down.
ATCGATATCTGCGGGCAGCGCGGAGGCCGATTTCGTCCCGCCCTGCCCCGCTGTCTGCGCGCAGACGGCCCCCGCCAGCAGGCCCAACACGCCGGCAAGCAGAATGGTTCTGACACTGTTCGATGCATTCACGCTGATCTCCTGCTCGGCGTCCGTGCCGCTGGGTGGCGGGTTCCCGGTGCCAGCGCGTCGCGAGAGCGCTGCAGCACCAGGATCGGCGATGAGGACTCGCCTTCTTTTTGCGCCTGGCCTTCCGTCACGATTGTCTGCTCGAGGCGCGCACGAATTCACCAAAACTTTGGCTGCGGCTACGCGATCCCTTGCCGGATTCTTTCTTTGACCGCGACGGGGCCCGGGTGACCGCGTCGTCTGGCTGCGACAATCCCTTTGAGCAACAAGTATAGTATGGTGTCAAACTATCGCCAACTTATAAGCGGACTCCAGCAGGCGCGCCGCGCACTGCGGATAACTCGGGGGCTAACGGGAGAACAAGCATGAAACTGCGAATTGGATTCACGGCATTGGTCGGTGCGGCTGTCCTGTTGACGGCGGCGGGGTACGCCCGGGCGGACGATCAGAAGGATGTCGCCGTCATACCGCATGACAAACTGCAGGCCGCACTCGACAACAAAGCCGACATCCATTTGCTGGTTGCCGACGATGTGATCGTGGAGGGCAACTACCGCAACAAGGCCGGCGTTCCGGAGCTGCACACCGCGCTGATGGATACGATCTACATCACTGATGGTGAGACGACCATGGTCACCGGCGGCACCATGGTGGGCGGCCATTCGATTGGTCCGGGGCAGATTCGCGGCACCTCGATCACCGGCGGGACGACCTATCATCTGGTGAAGGGTGACGTGATCGTGATCCCGGCCAACATTCCGCACTGGTTCAAGGAAGTGCCCACCGAGGTCAAATATTACGTCGTGAAGGTGCTGAAGAAGCAATAAGGAGCATTCGGCATGAGGCCATCTGCGCACTTCCGCCAGCTCAGTTGCACACTTGTGCTCATGACGGCTGTGCTGCGCCTCGCCGCGGCACCCGCACTGGCGCAGAGCGCAACCGCCCAGGCCAAGGACACGCAGTCCAAAGAGACGGCGCCGAACCCGTTCATCGTCCAGGAAGGCGCGGTGAAGCGGCTGTCGGAGCATGTCTGGGAGGTTCCCGACCGTAACCGGCCTGGTAATCCCAACGTGGCCATCGTCGTCGGGAGCCGGGCCACGCTGATCGTCGATACCGGCATGGGCCCGAGGAGCGGTGAGGCGGTGGCGCACGAAGCGCAGCGATTGAGCAAGAACACGGAGTTCTATCTCACGACCACCGACTTCCGCCCCGAACACATTACCGGCGCGATGGGCCTGCCGCCCAATACGAAGTGGATCATTCCGGCGGCTCAAAAAATCGACATCGACCAGAACACGCAGCAATACATCGACAGGTTCACGGCGCGGTCGGCCGACCTGATGGCGGCACTCAAGGATGTGAAGCTGCGGGAGCCTGATGTACTGTTCGACCACGACGTGAAGATCGAGCTGGGCGGCGGCGTGAGCGTCGCTCTGCACTGGTACGGTCCGGCGCGGACCAACGGCGACGTCGTGATCTTCGTGGAACCCGACCGCCTCCTGCATAGCGGCAATATCCTCAGCAGCAAGACCTATCTCTCGATGCCTCCCGAGACGCCGAGCATCACGAACTGGCTCGACACCATCGACCGGCTGGAGGCACTGCACCCGCTGATCGTGGTGCCAAATCATGGCGAGGTGCGCGACAGCTCGCTGATCGCCGGTGAGCGGGAAGTGCTCCGGGCCCTGCAGCAGCGTGCGTTGGAACTCCGGTCACTGGGCAAGAGCGCTGAAGAAGCAGGACAGACTCTGATACCGGAATTCGAGATCAAGTATCCGGACTGGAAGAATCTGAACAATATCCCTGGAATCGTCGCGCGATTCTACGAGCAATCACAGTAATTTTAGGGGGGATCTATGCGGCGCAGAGACATTTTGGGCGCCTTACCTGCGGCAGCGCTGGCGGCGGCGACTTTACCGGCCGCGGCGCAGCAGCAGTCGGTCGGTGCACCGATCAAGATCAGCGACATTCGCCTGCTGCGGCTACGCGTAATCAAGGATCTCGGTTCCGTCATCGGCTTCATGGGACCGTGGGACGTCAACCGAGCGGTGGTCGGCGGCGGTACCGTGCTCGAAGTGCATACCAATCAGGGACTGGTGGGGATTGGTCCGGGCATCGACCCGGTTCAGCTGCCCGGATTGAAAGCCCAGCTCATCGGCGAAGATCCCTTCAACCTGCAGTTGATCGTCGCGAACCTGCGGGAAGTCACAGGCATGGGCAATGCGCGGCGCATGGCGGCGCTGCATCCGCCGTTGCCGCCGGATCCCACGCAGTCGAGCCTCGCCGCGGCTGCCGGCCGTGGCGGCGACACCAGCGCCGACCGCGCCTACGCCGCCGTCGAGATCGCGTGTTGGGACATCATCGGCAAGGCCTGCAATCAACCGCTCTACAAACTGTGGGGGCCGGTAAAGGATCGCGTCGTTCCCTACGCCAGCCAGTCGCGCCTCGGCACTCCGGAAACGCGCGCCGAATTCGCCGCCCAGGTTAAGGCGGCCGGCTGGCACGGGATCAAGTTTCGTGCGCACTTCGAGACCATGGCGGAAGATATCCGGCTCGTGGAAGCGACCCGCAAACTGGTCGACGGCGGCCTGGATATCATGTGCGACGCCAACCAGGCGACCAACGGCTACCTGACCCCGACCGTGATGTGGGACTTCCGCCGTGTCGTCGAAACGGCCCGCGCGTACCAGGCGCTGAACGTGTATTGGCTTGAAGAACCTTGTCGCCGCTTCGATTTCGATCACCAGGCCGAACTGAATCGTCTGGTCGAGATCCCCATCGCCGGGGGCGAAGGCAACCGCGGCCTGCACGAATTCCGCCTGCTGCTCGAGCGCGGATGCTTCGATATCGTGCAGCCGGAAATCCTGCTCGAAGGACCCATGGAGATACGCAAGATTGCGGTCATCGCCGAGTCCATGAACAAGATGATGGTGCCGCATCTGGGCGATGGCAGTGTAGGGACCGTCTGCAACATGCATCTGATAGCTTCCCTGCCGAACTCGAACTATCTGGAGATCACGCACGATCTGCCGCTGCTCGACTACTCCAATCGCCTGGTCATCTTTGAAGATCCCCCCGTGCTGACGAAAGACGGCTACTTCAATCTGCCGCAGAAGCCCGGGCTCGGCGTCACGATCAACAAAGATCTGATTCTCTCCTAGGAGACCGCAGCTCATGTCTACGACGCCTTGCCGATTGGTGCGTAATGCTGCCCTGGGGGCCTGCGCGATGCTGCTGCTGGCACATCGGCCGGCGCTCGCAGCCGATACGCTGACCTTCATTCTGGGCGACAAGACCCCGCCGCTGATGAACTCGCTGAACCTGATCGCGCAGGGCGCGGGGTTCTACCAGGATGAGCATCTGACGGTGACCACCATTCTGGTGGACGGCACGGACAAGGTCGTGCCAGCCTGCGCGCGCGGGGAAGCCGACATCTGCCCGATCGGGATCGAGGCGGCAATCCAGGCCTACGACCAGGGCCTGCACATGAAGATGTTCCTCACGCGCGCGTCCAAATTCGGCTATGTCATCGCCGTGCTCCAGGACAGCCCGATCAAGACGCTCGCCGATTTGAAGGGCAAGACGATCGGCGTGCATACGCTCACCGGCTCATCGCCGGTCCTGACGACCCAGTCGGCACTCGCGACGGTCGGGCTGAAACCGGCCGACTACAGCTTGGTGGGAGTCGGCATGGAGGACTCGGCAGCCAACGCGCTCAGCTCGGGCAAGGTGGATGCAGCAGCACTGCCGCTGTACGAGCTGATTCCGTACATAGTCGGCGGCCTGAAGCTGCGCATCTTTCGACATCCGACGCTGAAGAATTCGTCCAACGCCGGATATCTGGCCTCGAACTCGATACTCGCCACCAAAAGGGAGGCGGTCGGACACTTCGCCCGCGCGATCGTCAAGGCCTCACTCCTGGCCCACTACCATCCGGATGCCGCCGCGCGAGCGATGCTGAGCGCCGCGGGCAAGCCATTTACGCCCGAGGACGTGCAGCGCCGGACCGCGGAACTGAATGCCTGGCAGGATGATCTGCCGGCGGCAGACCCTGAGAATAGAAGGATCGGCGCGCCGTCGCTGCCGGGTATGCAGGCCTACCTCGATATTCTGGAGCAAGCGGGCGCCGTCAAAGCCCACATTCCGGTGACGGATATCGCCACCGACGAACTCGTCGCGGTCGCCAACAATTTCGATCGCAAAGCGATCCGGAACTATGCGAAATAGTCATCGCGGCGCGCCACTCCGGCGTCCCGCGCTGAGCCTGCGCTCTAGCGCGTCTTCACATTGAAGAACCAGAACGGAGATTCGATATCCTTGAACCAATGCGGTGTTCCGGCCGGGATGACGACCACATCGCCTACCGAGATACGCCGCGACTCCCCGCCGATGATGCTGGAGCCCATCTTGGTTTCGTTGAACGGCCGGCCGTCAGGAAAGGTCTTCGGGGTGGTGTCGTTGGACAGCTTGCCCCCGGTGACGAGCGTCGCGGATCCCTTTTGAATGTAGATGACATCCGTCCACTCCATGTGGATCTCGGCGTCCAGGACTTTGGTACGGGAACTCGCCTTGACCCTGAAGCTCTCCGAACCGTAATCGCTGTCGAACAACGTCTCGCCCGGTCGCTCGTGATTGAAGGTCGCTTCCACTTCCTTCTTCGAGAAGTATCGCACCGGCGGCACCGGCATCATGCTCACCGGCGAATTGCCCGGGGGGATTTTAGCTGCATCCGCGCCTGATTGGGCCCGGGCCACGCTCGCGCAAATGAGCGGCGCGATGGCCATCCATGCGGCTGCTGCGGCTGCTGCTTGCGTCATTCCGGTTCTCCTCGGTTTCATTTCCGGCTCACTCCATCACCAGGGCCCGCTTCATGTCGCTCTGGAGGCGCTCACGGTATTGGATCTGACGCCGCCGCTGCGTGCAGCGCTGTCCACGCGTACCGGTGGACTGGGCGGCAGGCGGGCGGCCGGTGCGCCCT
>JBELAR010000054.1:0-13283 GCA_049508555.1 Steroidobacteraceae bacterium | reverse complement strand
GGTGAAACGCAACATGAACCGGGCTCTTGCGCGATGCGCTCAAGGGCGTGGCTTGGCGAGGTAAATCTCGACATAGTCGTCGGGTCGCAGCGAGTAATCGATGCGAGCGGAGAGCCCGGCATACAGCGGCGCGCGCCAGAGAAATATCCAGAAGGCCTGATCCCAGACGATCCTCTGGGCCGCATCGATGAACGCCTTGCGTTTGCCGTCGTCGTACTCCGTGCTGGCGGCGTGCACCAGTGCATCGTACCGCGGATCACAGTATCCGCTGGCGTTGTCTTCCTGCCGACAGGTGAAGATCACCAGTTCCACTGACGGGTTGATGAGCGCAGCCCAGCCGGCATAGAACAAGCCGTCGAATGAGGCATCGCTGAGCTTGCGACGGAAGTCATTCCATTCGTCGGCATGCAAATGCGGTCGGACGCCGACTGCTTGCAGATAACCGGCTACGGTCTCGGACACATCCTTGTCCTGGCCCCAGAACGGTGTGAAGTCGATGTCGAGGTCGAAGCCGTTGGCGTAGCCGGCCGCGGCGAGCAGCGCGCGCGCCTTTTCAGGATCGTAGCCGTAGGGCTTCAGCGTCGGATCGGCATTGGGCGGATTCACCACGCTCGTCAGCGGCGTCGTCGAGCCATGCATCAGCGTCTTGATCATCGTTGGCACATCGATCGCGTAGTTCAGCGCCTGGCGCACGCGCGCATCGCGCAGCGCCTCCGTTTTCGCATGCTGCGAGATACCGAAGTGGAGCTTGCGCAATCCGAGAACCTCGACACCGCGCGAATGCGGACCGCTGGCCTGGGCGATGGTGTCCGGCGTGAGTTCCAGCGCCAGATCGATATCGCCGGTGGCAAGGCCATTGAGGCGCGCGCTCAGATCGGGCACGACCTTGAAGATGACATCCTTGAAGGCCGGAGCGCCGTTGAAATAGTCGGCGTTGGCGCTGAGCGCGACATGATCACCGGGCACCCACTCCTTGAGCCGGTAGGGGCCGGAGCCCATCGGATGCGTGTTGAGGTAGGCGGCGTCGTGCGCGGAGTAGTACGCCTTGGGCGCGACGAATGCCTCCTCCAGCCAGTACAGCATGGTGACGCTGGGCTTTTCGGTTACGAGCTCGATGGTGTGGTCATCGATGATGCGCGTCTCGCGCAGCGTGGTCTGCGCCCAGAGCTGTTGCAGCGCGCTGAAGGGGGGTTGATTCATTCGATCAAAACTGAATTTGACGTCGGCGGCCGTGAAAGGCGAGCCGTCCTGAAATCTCACGTCGCGCCGCAGATGAAAACGCCACGTCAGATCGTCGCTTCGTTCCCACGACTCGGCGAGCCGAGGCAAATCGGCCCCGTCCGGACCCCGGCGCACGAGGCTGTCGAACAGCGACCAGATCACGCTGCCGGTGGGGTGATTGACGTCGAGCAGATGGGGATCGAGGCTCGAGACGTCGCTGACCGAGGCGATTACGATCGGCCGATCGCCCTTGGCGCCGCAGGATATCTGCAGCGTGGCGGCCGCGAGCACCAACAGCGCGCAGGCCCGCTTGAGCACAGCGCGCCTCACGGGGGCTGCACCCGCGCGTATTCCAGCAGCTCATGCATCAGTGCCGAGGCGCCGATCCTGAAATTCGACGCATTGGCGCTGCCGGAGCCGAAGCGACTCTCATAGAGTTCGAGATAGGAGCGCGCCTGCGACAGTGTACGAATACCCCCTGAGACCTTGAGACCAACGTACTGACCGCGTCGGGACGCAGCGGCGAGGGCCTCGAGCAGCACCGCTGCAGCCTCGAGCGTAGCCCCGGGCTGGGTCTTGCCGGTGGAGGTCTTGAGGAAATGCGCGCCCCCGTCAATGGCAATGTCGGCCGCCCGGCGGATGCACTCGGCCGTATCGAGCCGGCCGGTTTCGAGAATGACCTTGAGCAGCGCACGATCCCCGCACGCCCGGCGGCAGGCGCGCACCAGCTCGAGCCCGACTTGGGGCTTGCCGGCCAGTAGTTCGCGGTACGGAAATACCACATCGACTTCCTCCGCTCCATCGGCTATGGCAGCGCTCGTCTCGGCGGCGGCAGCCTCGATAGCTGCATCGCCGGCGGGAAAATTTGCGACTGCGGCCACCGGAATGCCGCTGCCGCGCAGCTCCCGGCACGCCACCGCGACCAGGCGTCCCCAGGTGCACACAGCGGCGACCCGACCCGCGCCGGTGCTCGACAGAGCCACGAGCCCGACGATGCGGGGCTCATCGTCCGACTCGTTGAGACTGGTCAGATCGACCAGCGATAGCACTCGCCGCGCCAGCGGTGCCAGCGATGTATCGAGGTTTCGTGCCGGCGTCGTCATGCGGCCGTTGCCGCAAGAAAATGACGCGCGATGGCGCCCGGCTGCGTCAGCCACAGCTCGGCGCTCGCCTGCACGATGTGCTCGAGCGCCCGGCGCAACGCGCGCAATCGGAACGGCTGGCCGCTGATGAAACTGTGCAGTATCACGCTCATCACCAGCGGCTGATCGCCGGGCGTCCGGCGCATCTCCTCGAACTGATCGATGATCATCGAGGCGAAGTCGTTGGCGTCGACCTGGCGTCCGATGATGGCCGAGCTGTCGTTGAGTTCCTGGGTATACGGCACGGATAGAATTCGTCCAGCGCGCGTGCGGATCCACACCGGCTGATCGTCCATGCACCAGTCGAGCAGGTACTCGTAGCCGCTCTCCTGTAACAGATCCGGGGTCAACAGCGTCTCGGCGATCCAGGGACTCGCCCAGCCGGCTGGCGCCCGGCCGCTGGCACGATTCATCTGCTCGCTCACCTGGCGCAGGTAGGTGCTTTCCTCGGTTTCAGTCATCCCGGCCAGAGAATCCGAATTGGAATAGCCGTGGGCGATGAGTTCGCAACTCGCGGCACGGCAGGCTTCGACGAGCTCCGGAGCGTGCTCGCACAGCGCACTGTTGAGCAGAATGGCGAGCGGCAGCCCGTACTGCTGGAAGCATTCGAGAATGCGCCAGGCGCCGACGCGATTGCCGTAATCGCGCCAGGAGGCATTGAGCACGTCCGGCGGCGACATCCCGGGGACCAGGTTCTCGCTCATACCCTCGCCGAAGTGGTACTGCTCCAGGCCCAGCGCGAAGTAGACCGCAAGCTTCGCGCCGTTGGGCCAGCGAAACACGCGCCGCCGCGTGATGGGTTCATACTCGTAGCGGCCGTGCGTCGCCAGCGCCGAGCCAGGCTTGCGCGCGCTCATGAGGCTTCCGGATCCCCGGCCCAGCGGCGCATACCGACATCGCGCCGTGCCGCCTTGAGATACATTTGCCGATAGTACGGCAGCCATTGCTGCGCCTGAAGCCCGGCAGCACGATTATCCTGGCGCAGCCGCACGGCCTGTTCGCGCGCTTCGGCCCGAATGGCGCGTTCATCGATGCCGCGCACCCGGCCGTTTTCGTACACGATCTCGCCAGCCACCATGGTCATGCGCACCGAGCTGCCGTTCTCGCAGTAGACGAGCTGCCGGCGCAGATCATTGAGCGGCGTAAACGCCAGTGTGTCCAGATCGAGCATGATCAGGTCCGCCTGGTAGCCGGGCGCAATCCTTCCGATCGGCTGCGGGTGGCGCATCGCGCGCGCACCGCCGCTGACCAGACAGCTCAGTACCTGGGTCGCGGTGGGCCAGCACTCATAATCGACGCCGGTGATGTTATGGATCAGGCCGGTGAGTTTGGCCACCGACCACATGTTGACTGCATCGTCGGCGATCGCCTCATCGCTGCCGAGGCATATCGGGATGCCGCGCGAGCGCAACTTCTCGAATGGCATCACGCCACTGCCCAGGCGAAGATTGCTGATCGGGTTGTGCGCGATCACGCTGCCGGCCGCCGCGATCAGGTCCATATCGGCTGCATCGAGCCAGATGCCGTGAATGATGTTGAGCCGTTCGCTCAAGAGCCCCTCATCGTGCACGTAACGGATCAGCGAGCGCCGATCGAATCTCTCCTCCCCCAGCACGCGCTGTAGCTTGGTCTCGAGCACGTGCATGTAGAACGGCAACTGGTGCTCGCGGCTCATACGATCGAGCGCCCGGAAGTACTCGCGCGTGACGCGTTGCGGCGCCGAGCAGGATACCGCGGCACGCAGCCGGCCGCCGGCCCGGCCATGCCAGCGGTGCAACAGATGCTCATAGCAGCCGAGCAGGCCAGCGGCGTCCATGGCCGCCGGCGCCGCGGCGCGCGCCCGCAAATCCGCAGGCAGCAGAGCGCCGAGAAACGGTAGCTTGTCAAGCTCCGGCACGTTCGGCTGATCCAGCGCCAGCGCGACGCGCATGCCGCTGTCCTCATAGGCCTGCATGACCGCATCGATGAGCTCCGGCGTCGGGGCCGGCACGAAAAAGGCGTCATCCAGTACCGCCGTGACGCCGCTCTTGAGCATCTCGAGCGCACCGAGCATGGTGCGCACGTAAGCCGCGCGCGGATCGATCGACACGCCGTCCGCGGGCGATTCGTACAGCATGAATATCTCGAGTGGCAGACTGTCGAGCGAGCCCTTGAGATGGTTGACCGAGGAGTGAAAGTGCGCGTTGACGAGCCCGGGCATGATCAGGTGGCCGCTGGCATCGATGTCGCGATCGGCGCCGCGCTCGGGCGCATCCTCGCCCGACTGGGCTTCGACCGCCGTGATGCGGCCGTCCTCGATCATGATCCTGGTCCGCTCGGGTTCACTCGCCGCCTCATCCAGGGTCAGGACGCGGGCATTTCGAATGACGATCCTCAAGGCCGGCTCTTGCCAAGTGCCAGGGCAGCGCTGGCAGCGCTCATCGCCTTATTGAGCGGATAACCCCAGGCGCCGCGCTTGCTGGTGGCCAGCCGCAGCGACAGCAGCGATTCGGTCAGTTTCACCGCTGCCGCCACTCCCTCGATGATCGGTACCCCGAGCGCGGCCTCGAGCCGGCCGATCAGAGGCTGCAGGCCCGCGCAGCCGAGAATGATGGCCTCGGCGTGATCCTCGACAATGGCGCGCCGCGCTTCGGCGACAAATGGCTCGAACACTTCCACAGTCTCGTCTTCACAATCGAGCACATCGATATCGATGGCGCGCACACGAGCGCAACGGCGCTCGAGTCCCGTCTGCCAGAGCACGCGCTCGGCGAAGATTCGCGTGCGCACCGGCAGCGTCACGATCGCAAACACGGGGGCAATCAGCGCAGCCGTATAGAGCGCTGCCTCCGTCATGCCCACGACCGGACCGGTGGCGATTTCGCGCGCTGCCCCGATGCCGGTATCGCCGAAGCAGGCGATCACATAGCCATCGATGCCCGCGGCTTCGCCGGCACGCACCTGCTCGATGACGCCGAGCGTGGCTACAGCCTCCTCGACATGACATTCGACCGAGGGTGTGCCGCTCGAGGGCTGACCCGCGCTCAGCTCGGTGCCTGGGGCCGCCGCGGCACGCCCCGCAACCAGACACGCCTCGGTAAAGGAGGACGTCGTGTTGGGATTGACTATTTTGATGCGCATCGCAGAGGTTCGCCACGATACCCGGAGCGGCGGCGCTGCGAAAGCGCCCCCGATACGCGGCGCCGCCTTGTGCTACGGGAACTTCGCCTGGAACCCCACGCCGACGGTCAGTGGCCTGAGCGTATAGCCCATCGTGACGGAATTGATGGTGGGCGACTGCAGTATGGTCTTGTCATCGAGCAGGTTCTTCGCGAACAGCGAGAACTCGAACTGGCGCACATTGGCGCCAAGGCTCAGATTGACCACACCGTAGGAGGGATCGATGTACGCCGGATTCGGCGCGCCCGGCGCGGGCACGATAAAGCTGCCATAGGAGGAACCGGTGTATTCATAGTCGCCGCGCACGAAGCCGACCACCGAGTCGGTGATCTTCCAGACATAATTCGCGAGCACCGAGGCGGTGTAGTTGGGTGTGTACAGCACGTTCTGTCCTGGCAGCACGGTGCTGAGGTTCGACGAGCTGGTGATGTAGGCGTGTTCGGCGCCCATATTTACGCTCAGCGTCAGGCCCGGCACCACCGGTGGTTTGTAGCGCAGCTCGAGCTCACCGCCGATCGCGACGGCATCGCCCACGTTGGCGTTGAAGGCGCCGCCGCAGATCGGGATCGTGATCGTCTGCTGGATGTTCTTCCAGTCGATGTAATAGACATCGGCGTTGAGCGACAGGGTTTTGTTGAACACCAGGTTCTTGCTGCCGAACTCGTAGCTCCAGAGCTGGTCAGGCCCATAGCTCTTGGGCGCATTGGTGTCGCCGAGTTCCGCCAGGCCCGCGACACAGGCAGCGTTGGTGTTGGGAGTGGTTGCACCGCCCAGCCGGAAGCCCTTGCCGGCGGATGCGTAAACGCTCGAGTCGGCCGTCACGTCGTACGTCAACGTGACCTTCGGCGTGGAGGTCGAGAACGAGGTCGACTGCGCGTAGAGCGGCGAGCCGTAAGCGCCGGCATTGCCGAATTCGAAGAAACCGCTGCCGAACTCATTGAATTGCTCGGTGGCACGGACATAGCGGTCACCGACGCCGAAATGCAATGTCGGCAGCAGGTCGATATCGATCTGCCCGAAGCCGGCATACTGCTGCACATAATTGTGATCGTAGACCTCCCAGACCAGATCGTTGGACCAGAAATTGGGATTGTAGCCGGGCGTGCCGACGGTTGGATTGAGCACCGGATCCGCGTTGATCGGGTAACCGTAGGTGTTCTGGAACGCCGCGCTGAAGCCGGGTGCCGGCTCGTAGTCGAGGTGGGTCCAGTTCTGGTTGGAGAAAAATACGCCCGCGACCCATTTGATGCGCTGTTGCGACGCCGGCGAAGACAGGCGGAATTCCTGGGTAAACGTGTTGAAGTGATCGGTGAAAGTCACCGGCGAGGGAATGTTGCCGAGAATATCGTTGTCGGCCGTCGTATGCGTGGTATAGGGCGGCGTGGTCTGCGGATCGAGGTAGAACTGAACGATGGCGGTGGTGTTGTAATAGGTACCGTCGGCATCGCGCTGCACATCGCGATCCACGTAGCTCGTGACGCTGGTGAAATCGGCAATGCCGAGGCCGGCTTTGACCGTGAGGCTCGGAATCAGCAATGAGTCGCGGTCGTAGCCGGGAACCTGGTTGAACTCATTGTATAACCCGAGCGCCGGCATGAACGTGGAGGAGTCGTCATTGACCACGCGCTGATAGAGCACCGCCGGTGCGACACTCAAGTTCTCCGATGGAGTCCAGAGAGCCTTGACGTTCAGGGCCAGATCGCTGTCGGAGTTCACGCCGCTCTTGATCAAGGGGCCGGCGGTGTCCGTGCCCGCGGCGAGCGAACCCTCGAGCGCGTAGTGATTGATGTAGCCGCTATCCTCGCCGTACTCGGCCGATAGGCGCACGGCGAACACACCCGCCGCGACGGGAATGTTCAGCACGCCGCGCTCGTCGTAGTTGAAGCTGCCGTGCTCGGTTTCCGACAATTCCTGCCTGAAGTAGCCGCTGTAGCTATTCGAATCGGGTTGATTGGTGATGTAGCGGATGGTGCCGCCCTCGGAACTGGCGCCGTAGAGCGTGCCCTGCGGACCGCGCAGCACCTCAATTCGGTCGATGTCGATCAGTCTCGGCTCGGCATCGCCCTCGTAACCGGTGATGGTGATGATCGGCACCTCATCGATGTAGGTGCCCACCGTCGGATTGCCGACGGTTGAACTCACGCCGCGGATGGTGATGTTGTCCTGGCCGGCGCCGTTTGGACCATTGTTGTGGGCAGCGAAGGAGACGCCGGGTACAACGCGCGTGATGTCTTCGTAGTCCTGGATGTGCAGATCGACCAGCTCCTGGCCGTCGATCACGCCTATGCTGACCGGGACCTCTTTGGTGTCCTCGGCGCGCTTGTTGGCAGTGACCACCACTTCCTGCAGCGTCGAGTCGTCCCCGGTGGCGCCCGCCGCATCCGAAGCGGCACGCACTGGCAGCGCGCCCAGCATCATTCCCAGGAGGATCAGGCCGGCCGCAAGACCCCTGCTACGGCGTACCGGGACGGTTGTCTCGAACCTGCCTGTGACGAGGGATGATGTCATTGGATGTGCGCTCCCCATCGCGTTGTGTTGCTGCTTCAGTCCCTGCTCTGCCCAAGCACCTTCTGTGCCAGAGCGCGCAGCACGCGTACCCAACGCCCGCGCCGTGCCGTGGTTCGCGCCCGTCACCGACGGCGCTGCGGCGTACGGATGAGAAACGAGCACAGAATCTGCGGCTAAGCGACCGGATTGACGGATAATTGAGACCGCGGGTCTCGGTGGAGGGCCAGCGGCGCCGGCCCCGCCAAGCACCCAGGCAGAGGGCGCCGGGGCAGCCCGGGCCCGCGGGCGCGACGCCGGGCAGCGCCGCCGCATGCCATGGCGTGGTGCGGCACGCGGCGTTTGTGCACAATTACCGTACAATGTCGCGGGCTATTGTGGACAGTGAATGAGCCACGACTCCGCACGTTTGCCCGGACAAAGCAGCCCTGGCGCGCGCTATTTGTTCTGCCGCAGGGTCAATATCTCCGGGGATTGCAGGCAATACCTATCGATATTGTCGACAATCCGGCCGGGTACCGGCCAGTGACGGCTATCTTTTGCGCTCGGGATGATGAGTTACGCGGCGCCGAACGGTATGATCCGGCCCTCACAGGGCATTCCTGAAGAACCTCGCGGCATTGGGGCACGAGAGAGCATGAAGAAACTGCAGCCCAATGGTCGGGACGGCGAAGGCGAGACGTTGCTCGGCGTTCAGTCGCCCGAGACACAAATCTATCACCGGATTCACGCGGCCATTGCCGCGCACCGTCTACTGCCGGGCGCGCGTCTGGTCGAAGATCAGCTCGGCGAGGTCTTCGGCGTGAGCCGCACGCGTATCCGCTCGGTGCTTCACTCGCTGGCGCGGGACAAGGTGGTGACCCTGCAGCGCAACCGCGGTGCGGTTGTGGCTCACCCGACCGTCAGGGAGGCCAAAGAAGTGTTTGCCGCCCGGCGCCTGATCGAGGTGGCCCTGGCGCGTGAGGTCGTGCACGCGGCCGACGACAAGGCAATCAAACGCCTGAAGGCGCACATCAAAAAGGAGCAGCAGGGCGAGCGCAGCCACGATCGTGCACTGGAGCTCAAGGCGTCACACGAATTTCACACGCTGCTGGCCGAGATTGTCGGCAACCGCGTCATCGTCCAATTCCTGCGCGAGCTCATGGCGCGCTCCTCTCTGATCACAGCGATCTACGAGCGGCCCGATGTGAGTAGCTGCTCGCACCTCGCTCACGCCCGCCTGATCCATTTCATCGAGCGGCGCGATGCGGCCGGCCTGGCCTCAGCCATGCTGGAGCACTTGAATGAAATCGAGAGCGATCTGGTGCTATTCGAGCGTGAGGACTCAGTCACCGACCTGAAGTCGGTATTCGCGAAGCCCTAGCTCCCGATCGCTGGCCGCGACGGCCGCCGCCTCGCTGCGTGCATCGAAGCGCCTGCTGACCAGCAGGTAGGTCAGCCCTCCCACGGCCCCGCTCACGAGCCAGCCAAAATCGACGCCACCGAGGCGATCGGCCAACGGTCCGGTATAGACATTCGGCACGACGAAGAACGGCACACTGGCGACGAAGCCCGCGCCGTAGGCGATGAGGCCGCGCACCCCCCAGGGGCCGTAGATGCCGTTGGGCCGAAACATATCAAGGATCGAATAGCGGCCTTTGCGCAGCAGAAAGTAGTCGATCAGGTTCACGGCCGTCCAGGGCATCAGAAAGTACAGCATGATCACCAGCATGGCATTGACGTAGGTGACCACGTGGGTGCCGAATGAGAGCGCGAGCGCGATCCACAGGAGCGTGATCGCACCGATCACCACGACCCGCAGCCGGCGCGTCGGGCGCACCGCCCGCACGGAATCGATCGTGGTCAGGAACGTGAGCATCGAGCTGTAGGCATTCATGCCGACCGTGGCCACCAGCGCCGTGATCGATACCGCCGCCAGCACCGAGCCGAGTCCCGAGGCCAGAGTGTCGCCCGCCTGCTTGAGCGCCAGCAGGCCGTCGTCGCTGCCGAGGTGGGTCGCAAGCCACGCGCCCAGCACGATCAGCCAGATTGCCGACAGCGCCGCCCCTGCAAACACATTCAGGATGATCCGTCCGCGCGGCGTGTCGCTTGGCAGGTAGCGGGAATAGTCGGACACATAGGGTGCGGAGGTGACGTTGAAGCTCGCCGCCGAAGCGAGCTGGGTGACAAAGGCCGGCCAATTGAAGCCGTCCGCTGTGCCCGATGCACCGCCGATCTGACCCGTGGCAATCGCGAGCGTGAGCAGCGCATAGAGCGGCAGGCTGACCCAGAACATGATCTTGAAGGCCCGATGCAGCCAGTCATAACCCCAGATCGCCAGGACTGCGGCCAGAGCGGAGACGAGCACCGCCGCGATCGGTCGATTCACGGCCCAGAGGGTGTACAGACCCTGCGATACCAGTACCGTCGAGACCACGTTGTAGCCGATGAGGCTGATCAGCGTTCCGATCAGTGGCACGATCACGCCACGATATCCGAACTGCGCGCGCGACTGGATCATCTGCGGCAGCCCAAGCTCGGCGCCCTGCGAGGCGTGGAACGCCAGAAAGACCGTACCGATCAGGATACCGAGCGTGCCAGCCAGCGCCGTGTAGCCGAGCGAGAGGCCGAGGCTCGGACCGACAAAACCGATCGCAATGGCGAAGAAATGGAAATTGCTCAGAAACCAGAACGGGCCCTGATCGCTTACCCGACCGTGGCGCTCGCATTCCGGCACGTAGTCGATCGAGCGTTGCTCGATGCCGCCGATACCTTCACGTCCCACCGGTCTAACGGCCCTCACCGGCAGATCAAGCCGCCCGACGTGAAACCAATTCGCAGCGGATAGCCTCTTCGATCGCCTCCCTCGTGGTGTCGTAATCGGCGGCCAGTTGGCTGAGCGAGGCGCCGTCCTTGAATCTGTCCGCTAGCAGGGCCGTCGGGACCGAGTGCCCGACGAGTACCGGGCGGCCGAAGGCTATCTGCGGGTCCATCACCACCGGCTCGGGCGCCTCCTCGATCGGACTGATGTGCTTGCGAGTGAAGGGAAACAGCCTGATCGGCTCGCCGCGCTCATCGCGCTGGATCCGGCGCAGATACGCACGCATCAGGTGCGCGATTTCGATCTGCCCATCCTTGGAGACATTCAAGATGTTGCCGAACTGCTCGACAAACAGATCAACTCCGTTGGCCTGGAACTCGACCGCGGCGAGCGGGCGCGTGATCGACAGCGTATGGCAGACAAAGTCGAGGCT
This sequence comes from Steroidobacteraceae bacterium, assembly GCA_049508555.1. Classification (GTDB taxonomy): domain Bacteria; phylum Pseudomonadota; class Gammaproteobacteria; order Steroidobacterales; family Steroidobacteraceae; genus FEN-1191. The sequence continues at coordinate 2,023 of JBELAR010000054.1, read as the reverse complement.
ATCGCGAATCTTGGGCAGCGCGAGGCCATGCATGCGCCGTATGGCGCCGAGCACATGCGCCTCGACCAGGTTCAGAAACGACATCCCCTCGAGTGGCGATCCATCCAGCTCAATGACGTTGCGGAAACGCATCCGGGCGCCCTTGGCGTTCGTGTACCCCTGCCCGACGCACCACGCGCGCAGGGTACTCGTCGGCAGCCCGAGATAGCGGGCGGCATCCGAGAATGAATAGGCGGGCCTGCGCCGAAGCCTATCGAGATCCATACGAATCAAGGCGTACTCCCGCCATTTTTTTTCTGCCACCGCAGCGCGCTGCGGATCGTCCCGTCATCCCGTTCGAGACTACTGGATTGGCTGCCTTTTTTCCAATGCGACCTCTTGTTGCCTATGCGCGACAGGCGATCAAAAATAGCCGCTTGAACGGGAACAAAGTGACGCCGCTGGGCAGCTGCGGATAAGCCAGACGCAATCGCTCGGCGTATTGCGCCTCGAACAAGGCTCGATCGGCGCCGTCGAGGGCATCGAGTATCGGCTTGAGCCAGGTTCCCTTGGTCCATTCCTTGACCGGATCGGGGCCCTGCAGCGCCTGGAAATACTCGGTTTGCCATACTGACACCGACCGGGCCAGCGGCTCCAACAGCCGGTAGTAATGGTCTGGTGAGTCCACCGGCGCCGGGCGCAGTACCGGTTCGAGTCTGTTGCGCCAGGAGCCAGACCGGGCGGTTTCAGCGATGAGCCTATGAGAAGGCGCCGAGAAGTTGTTCGGCATCTGGACTGCGAGTGCTCCACCCGGCTGCAGGTATGACAGAAGACGCGGGAACAGCACATCGTGCCCAGGCAGCCAATGCAGCGCGGCATTGGAGAAGATCAGATCCGCAGGCTCCCCCGGCGCCCAGCTCTCCAGATCCTGCTGCACCCACGCTACATCGGGCAGATCCTGAGCGGCTTGAGCGAGCATGGTTGACGAGCCGTCGACGCCGGTAATTTCCGCTCCCGGCCATCGAAGGCGCAGCAGCCGCGTGACGTTCCCCGTACCACAGCCCAGATCGTAGACCCGATGGGGAGCCAAAAGCGGGACGCGAGTGAGCAAATCGAGCGCGGGTTGCAATCTCGCGTCGGAGAATTTCAAGTATTGATCGGGGTCCCAAACCGCCATGGTTCAGAGTGTACAGGGCCGCGTTGCCGTGAAATGGACTGCCTCGGCGTGCGGCGATTGCGACTTCAGCGATCCGCCGCGCCGTCCTCCCTGTGGCCCTCGCCGACCAGCATGGCTGCGCCACGCAGCAGCGCGCCAGGATCACGCGATTCCAGCCATTGCATATAGGCAAAGCCGATCAGGAGTAGTGTCAGGAACAGGTAGGGCGCAATGCTGAAGGGCCACGCGGGCACCGGGTAAAGAGTGATGAACAAGACCGGCGCGAGAGCCACGGTGGCGGTCCAGGGCACGACGACGTGCTGCCACACGCTGAAGCGCTCGGGATGCATTCGCCGCACGTAGGACGTCAGTGCCAGATTCGCCATGGCATAGAGAACAATCACGGCCAGGGCCGATATGGTTCCGAGAAAGGCAAACACGTCTTCGGGCCTCAACAGCAGTCCGACGAGGAGGACTGCGGCGAATCCCACTATTTGCGCGAAGGCAATCGCAAACGTGGGCGTCTGGTGGACGGGGTGAATGGTGCCGAAGCGCGCAGGGAGGGTACCCGCCCGGCCCATCGTATACATCACTCGGGATGCGGAGTTGGTGCATGCCAGACCGCCCGCGATCGCGCTGTTGACGAGTGCAAATGCAACAAACCACCAGCCGGATCCCCACAGTGCGCGCCCCAGGGCATAGTAGGGATTGGGATTACTGGCGAATGCGGCCATGTTGCCCGTACCCCAGCCTATGGCGCTCGCATACGAAGCAAAGACGTAGTACGCACCGATGGCAACCAGGGAGAGGATAACGGCCTGGCCAACCAGCTTGTTGGAGCGTCGGGATTCCTGAGCGAGCGGCGCCGGGGCTTCGAAGCCGCTGAGG
>JBELAR010000053.1:0-13645 GCA_049508555.1 Steroidobacteraceae bacterium | reverse complement strand
GGCTGCGCAGCAGCCCGCTCGCTGGCGGCCACGTGCTGTCGGTGGACTTTGCCGGCAACCTGGAGCGCGTGCGGGTACAGCTCAGCCGCGAGAGCGAGGTGATCTCGGCAATCGGGCGCGAGACTGAGCGCGCGGCTGGCCACGACGAGCCCGGCTCGACATTGCCGTACGCTACGGCAGCCGCTACCCCGCCGCTCATCGTCGATGTCACGCGCACCAACGCCGAGCAGGGCCAGCTGCCCTTGTCCGCCGGCAAGCGTGTCGCGCTCGGCATCCGCCGCTTTCACGTGCTGCCCACCCCGATCTCTAGCTTCCGCATTTTGAGCTCGGATCCCGCCACCGCGGCGAGCCTGCGCGACGCGCCGCTATTGCGGCAACTGGTGCACAGCATGCAGGCGCCGGTGCTGAGCGCCGCCGACAGCAACGAGCGCGACGCGGCACGTACCGGCGTCGCGGTCATCGAGCTCGGGCCGGATGCCATCCGGCAGATCGCAGCGGCCCTGGCACAGGGCCGAGCGCGGCTGCTGTGCATTCCGCCGCGCTCGGCGCTGCCGCATCGTATGCTGATCCAGTGCTCGAGCGATGCGGCCCGTTCGGCGACGTTGGCCCTGGTAGCGAGCGTGATGCGCCACCTGCACGCCGAGGCGACGTTCGTGAGCGTGCAGAGTCCGACCGCGCCGCGCGCCGAGATCACGAGTTCATTTCGGCGCCTGCTCGATGCGCGCGCCGAGCTGCAGGAAACGCACGGACTCGACATCCGCACCGACGTGCAGATCGGCGACCTCAATAGCTGGGTCACCCACCTGGCCGCCGCCACCGAGCCCGCACTGGTTGTATTGGGTCTCGAAGGCTCGGCGCCAGAGATCGAAGCATGGCTACACGCGGAGTTTCAGCCCTTGTTCGCCGCCGGCGCACGTTGCCCGCTGCTGATCTCGAGCACTGCTCCTTCGATGGGCGCTCAGGCCCATGCGGCGAGCGTTCCCGCGCTCAACAACCCTGCCCCCCCCAATATCAAGCAAGTCACCCAGCAGTCCTCATGAGCATTCCTCGCCGCACGAGTCTCGCGCTGGTGCTCATCGGGTTCGGCGCGTTCGCCCTCGCCGGCACAGTTGTCTTGGCCGCGAGCCCTGCCCTGACGCTGCTCAACGTGTCCTACGATCCGACGCGCGAGCTCTATGAGGCCGTGAACAAGGCATTCGCCGCGCAGTGGCTGGCCCAGAACGGCCAGCAGGTACAGATTCGGCAGAGTCACGGCGGATCGGGCAAGCAGGCGCGCGCCATCATCGATGGGCTGGAAGCGGACGTGGCGACACTGGCGCTCGGCTTTGACGTGAGTGCGCTCTACACGCAAGCCAAGCTGATTCCCCCCAACTGGGCCGCGCGGCTGCCCTACAACAGTGCACCCTATACCTCGACGATCGTATTCCTGGTCCGCAAGGGCAACCCCAAGAACATCCGCGACTGGGGCGACCTGATTCGCCCCGGCGTCTCGGTGATCACTCCAAACCCCAAGAGCTCGGGCGGTGCGCGCTGGAATTTCCTGGCCGCTTGGGGCTGGGCACTGCGGCAGCCCGGCGGCAATGACACGACTGCCCAGAGTTTCGTCGCCAAGCTGTACAAGAATGTGCCGGTACTGGATTCAGGCGCTCGCGGCTCGACCGTGACTTTCGTCGAACGGGGCATCGGCGATGTGCTTCTGGCCTGGGAGAACGAGGCGCTACTCGCGACCAAACAGCTCGGCGGGGACAAGTTCGATATCGTGCTGCCCTCGCTGAGCATTCTGGCCGAACCGCCCGTCACCGTGGTCGACAAGATTGCGGACCGCCACGGCACGCGCAAGCTCGCCGAGGCGTATCTGAGGTTCCTGTACACCAAACAAGGCCAGGAGATCATTGCGCAGAACTACTATCGCCCGCGCGATGCGGAGGTGGCCCAGAAATACGCGAGCCAGTTCCCGGCGCTGAAGCTGGTCACGATCGACGATACCTTTGGCGGCTGGGATAGAGCCCAACCCAAATTCTTCGATGACGGCGGAATCTTCGATCAGATCTATGATCAATAACGCACCATGAGCGGGGCCGCACTGGTGGCGGGGGCACCGCCGAGCATGCGCCGCGCGCGTGTCCGCCCAGCGCGGGACTTTCGAATACTGCCTGGGTTCGGCCTGACCCTGGGCTACACCCTGGTATATGTGTCGCTGATCGTGCTGATACCGCTCTCGGCGGTGTTCCTGCGCTCCGCGGAACTCGGGCCGGAGAAATTCTGGCAGGTCGTGACCACGCCGCGGGTACTGGCATCATTGCGCTTGAGCTTCGGCGCCTCCCTGCTCGCAACCGGCATCAATGCCGTGTTCGGCTTCATCATCGCCTGGACATTGACACGCCAGCGCTTTCCGGGCCAGCGGCTCTTCGACGCCATGATCGACTTGCCCTTCGCGCTGCCCACCGCGGTGGCCGGCATCGCGCTCACAGCGCTGTACGCACCGACGGGGTGGATCGGCCAGCTGCTTACCCCGCTCGGCATCAAAGTCGCCTACACACCCCTGGGCGTCGTCGTAGCCCTGGCCTTTGTGAGTCTGCCGTTCATCGTGCGCACGCTGCAGCCGGTGCTCGTGGACCTGGATCAGGAGGTCGAACGCGCGGCCGAGACGCTCGGGGCCTCCTCGCTGCAGACTTTCCGCTGGGTCGTGCTGCCGTCGATCTGGCCCGCACTGCTGACCGGCATTGCACTGGGGTTCTCGCGCGCGGTGGGCGAATACGGCTCGGTCATTTTCATTGCCGGCAACATTCCAAAGGTATCGGAAATCGCGCCGCTGATGATCATGACCAAGCTGGAGCAGTTTCAATATTCCCAGGCCACCGCGATCGCGGTCGTCATGCTCACGGTCTCCTTCGCACTGATGCTTGGCATCAACGGCCTGCAGCTCTGGTCACAGAATCGGCGGCGCTACCGATGATCGGCCGGGATCAGATTCCGGAGGAGCTCGGGCGCTATGCGCTGCTGGGCATCGCGCTGTGTTACCTGGTCGGTCTGGTCGCCTTGCCGCTCGTGGTGGTGTTCGTCGAGGCTCTGAGCAAGGGCATCGGCGCGTTTCTGCGCTCGCTGCTCGAGCCCGATGCGCTCGCGGCGATGCGCTTGACGCTGCTGACCGCCGCCATCACCGTGCCGCTCAATCTCGTGTTCGGCATCGTGGCGGCCTGGGCCATCGCCAAGTTCGAGTTTCGCGGCAAGAACACCCTCATCACGCTGATCGATCTGCCCTTCGCCATCTCGCCGGTCATCGCCGGACTGATCTATGTGCTGATATTCGGCGCCCAGGGCTGGTTCGGTCCCTGGCTCATCGAACACGATATTCACATCATCTTTGCCGTGCCGGGCATCGTGCTTGCCACCACCTTCGTGACTTTTCCCTTCGTCGCGCGCGAATTGATTCCCCTGATGCAGGCTCAGGGCAATGACGAGGAGGAAACGGCGCTATCGCTCGGGGCTAGCGGCTGGCAGACCTTCTCACTGGTTACGCTGCCGAATATCCGTTGGGGTTTGCTCTACGGTGTCCTGCTGTGCAATGCGCGCGCCATGGGCGAGTTCGGCGCGGTCTCGGTGGTTTCGGGCCATATACGCGGCATGACCAACACGGTGCCGTTGTATATCGAGATCCTGCACAGCGAATACAATTTTGTCGGCGCGTTCGCCGCGGCGTCAATTCTGGCGATGCTGGCACTCGTCACATTGATCGCCAAGGCGCTGCTCGAGCTGCGCCACCCGGAGCTGCGCGCGGGTCGGGCTCGCCGCGCCTGAGCACGGCCCGCTGGTCAGCGGCGGGCGCGCGCATTAGGCTGCTAGGGCTTTGAATACACCGGGCGCCCCGACCTCACATCATGCGGACGCGCGCTCCCAGATCGGGCTGGCCTCCTGGCTCGGCAGCGGCAGCGTGTTTATCGTGCTGCTCTCGGTGGCCGCGATCGCGATTGCGTGCGCGCTGCTGCTCAACCGGCTGGTCCAGCAGCAGGCCCTGGTGCGGGCGCAGCTCGCGGTGGCGTCGGCTCGAGAGCTGCTGCGTCGCGTCGGCGAGGATGCGCTCAGCGATGCACGCGTGCTGGCGGAACGCCCCACGCTTCAGCGCCTGCTCGCGACGCAGGGCAACGCCGGCCTGGAGCCGTTTCTGCAGCGCTTCAGCGAGACCACGGGCACGGACGTGGTTGCCGTGATGCGCGACGGCAGCGTGCTCGCTCAAAGCGGGCCAATGCTCGATTGGTCTGAGGTCGCAACGGCCCTGCAGGAGCAGGGCGAGCGCTTCGTGCTCGCGCCGCAGAACGGCGGGGCGCTGATCTGGGGCGCTGCGGCCCCGGTGCCTGGCACGGACGCGAAGGCCGTGACGCTGCGGCTGAGCACCGCGGCGCTGCTCTCGAAGCTCAGCGCGCAGGTCGGCGCCCGGCTGCAGGTGGTGAACTTCTCGACCTACCACGCCCCCCCGGACGATGAGCTGACCCCGCTGCACACGAGCGCGCTGGCCAATCCGCGCGGTGCCGCCGCCACGGTGCTCGCGCGCGGCGGTGAGTATGCGTCCAGCCTGGTGATCGCCGCGCAGACCGGGGAGGTGGTCGGTCTGCTCGATGCGCGGCTCAGCGGCGCGGAGTTTCGAGCCGCCACACACAGTTTCGACTGGATCCTGGCCACCACCGCGCTCATCGTCGCGGGCATCGCCGGCCTGCTCGGGGTGCTTTATGGACGCTGGCTCGCCCGTCCGGTCGTGGCGCTACGCGACATCGCCGAACGCTTCGGACGGGGTGACTTCTCGGCCGCTATCCCGGCGGTTACACCGTTGGAGGTCGGGGCCCTGGCGCGCTCGATGGACGCGATGCGCGGCAACCTGGTCGATCTGACCGACACGCTACGGCGACGCGAGGCCGAAGCCCAGGCGGTCCTCAGCGGCGTGATGGAAGGCGTCTATGCGGTCGATCAGGAGCGCAGGATTCGTTACGCCAACGCGCAGGTGGCCACCTTCCTGAACCGGCCGCAGAGCGAGATCATCGGCCAATTCTGCGGCGACGTCCTGCAGCCGCAGCGGCAGGACGGTGAGCGGCCCTGCGAGCGTCACTGCCCGATACTGCGGGCGCGGGAGATGCCGCAGGGCAGCGCTCGCGAGCTGTTGTGCATGCGCGATGGCGGTACGCGCTCCGTCATCATTCAGAGCGCCCCGCCCGTCCAGGGCGTTCAGGTACAGATACTTCGGGACGAGACCGACCTGGAGGCCGCCCGGCGCGCGCGTGACAGCGTTCTGGGCAACATCTCGCATGAATTTCGCACGCCCCTGGCGGCGCAGCTCGCCTCGATCGAGCTGCTGCGCGACGGGCTCGGAGAATTACCCGCCGAGACCCAGCGCGAACTGATTGCGAATGTCGAGCGCGGGGTACTGCGTCTGATGCGACTGATCGACAATCTGCTCGAGAGCGTGCGTATCGAGGCCGGGCAGCTCTCGATCCGCCAGCAAGCCGTCGATCTGACCGACGTGGTCGCCGACGCGCACGATCTGATTGCGCCCTTGCTGCTGCAGCGCGGTTTAAAGCTCGAGATCGACGCCCAGAGCATCGAAGCGCTGGTGCGAGGCGATGCGCAGCGCCTCGCTCAGGTATTGGTCAACCTGCTGGCAAATGCCGCCAAGTTCTCCCCGGAGAACAGTACGATTCATATCGGTGGGCGGCGCAGCGAGTCGACGATCGAACTGTGGGTCGAAGATGAGGGCCCGGGGGTACCGGATGGCAGCCCGGGGGCCATCTTCGAGCGCTTTCAGCGCGGCGTCGAAGCTGAACCGGATGCCCCGGGACTGGGTCTGGGATTATGGATCGTGAAGTCGATCATCGAGCGTCACGGCGGCTCGATTCAGGTCGAGCGAACCGCCGCCCAGCGAACTCGTTTTACGCTGGTGCTGCCACGCGAACCGGAGAAATAGCGCTTGAAGCTGCTGGTCGTCGATGATGATGCGGATATGCTGGCGGTCGTGGGCTTCGCCTTGCGCCAGGCGGGCTTCCCGATCGTGAGCGCCAACAGCTACGGGACCGCCGTCGGCACCTTTCGTGCCGAACAGCCCGACCTGGCCATCCTCGACATCAATCTTCCTGGCGGCTCCGGTTTTGAGCTCTGCGGCCTGATGCGCAAGGAGAGCACTTTACCCATCATGATGCTGACCGCGCGCGGCGATGAAGCCGACCTGGTGCGGGCACTGGAGCTCGGTGCCGACGACTATCTCGCGAAACCCTTCAGTCCGCGCACGCTCGTGGCGCGGGTCAAGGCCCTGCTGCGCCGCTCGGGTCACGATACCGGTACGCAGACCCGCGTCGGGGACCTGACGCTCGACCCGGATCTACTCGTCCTGCATATCGGCGAGCGGAGCATCAAGATCACGCCGCTTGAATCCAGATTATTGCAGCTGTTGCTGGCCAATGCCGGACAGGTCGTGCACACGGATCGGCTGCTCGTGCACGTGTGGGGCCATCGCGGCGGCGGCGATCGCCAGCTGCTCAAACAACTCGTGCATCGCCTGCGTCACAAGATTGGCGATGACCCCGAGCAGCCGCGCTGGCTCAGCACCGTGCCGAGTGTCGGCTACATGCTGTGCGCGAGCTCGTGAAGGCTGACGTAGCGGATTTTTTGGAATGCTTATTAGACGCGATCTCGAGAACAAAGCGCCGCAAAGAGTGGCTGCGCGCGCGCTTCGGGCGCTTGCAATCGAGAGCCGTTCAAGTCAAAGTGCCCAGCAGAATCGAGCCATACGGGACCGCAGTGACCGCACTGTGATTGCGCGTCCGTGACCGGTTTGGGTTGAGGGCGACCCTGCAGGACTAGGGAGGGAGTGCGCGCCACGGACGGCGACCTGCCCCGGCCGCGCGCAGCGCGTTTTGTCCCCGCGATGATATCGGCGTTCCGGGCGCTTCCGCTGGGTTGCCCTCTGTCGCAATGCCGTGTAGTTCCCGTCCTACAGATTTGGCGAAGTGCTTGATCCTCTTCGGCGCTCGGACCAAGCGGCTCAATTCGACCCCGAAAGAGCCCATTGCCTGGGTCACCGGGTGCTCGGTACTGTTCACCCGCCCGCAGTGGGCACGAATGCTTGGCGGTAATCCCTCCCTGTCGATCCACCAAGCTGCCCGTGCTGCGTAATTAGGCGCATCGTGGCGATCCAAAGCGGTGCGCCTATTTTTTTACGCAGGCGAATCCCCCGGTAGGCATGCGTCGGGCGCGATGGCTGGCTGCGCGCCGCACTGCTCATAGATCGGGGCAAAATCGGTCTGATAGCAGGCATCGAACAATTGCTCGAAGCTCTCGAGCACGAAGTAGGTTTGCTGAAAGGCATCGATACGGTAATCGGTGCGCATGACTCGTAGCAGATCGAAGCGCCAGCGCCGCGGCTGCGCGCTCTCGAGGCTGTAGATGATTTCCCCCTTCGAAGAGAGTATTCCGGCGCCGTAGACGCGCAGTCCACGCTGCGTGCGTATGAGCCCGAATTCCACCATGTACCAGTAGAGCCGCGCGAGCATGCGCAGGCCGCCTGGTCGCGTGAGCGCCTTCGCGCCGGCCTCGCCATAGGCCTGCATGAAGCGCGCGAACACCGGATTGGTCAGTAGCGGCACGTGGCCGAAGAAATCGTGGAATACGTCCGGCTCGACCAGATAGTCGATTTCCTCCGGTCGACGCAGCCAGACGGTGACTGGAAAGCGTCGCCGCGCCAGATGGTCGAAGAAGTCCTGATCCGGAATCAAACCCGGCACGGCGACGATGCGCCACCCTGTCATGGCAGCCAATACCTGATTGGCATCCTCGAAACGCGGGATGCCGCCGGCGGTGGCGCCGAGCGCTTGCACGCCGGAGAGAACCTCAGGCGCCGCATAGGCTTCGATCAGTTTGATCTGCCGCCCGTACAGCAGCGACCACAGCGCATGCTCATCGTCACGGTAGCGGCTCCAATCCTGTGCGACGGTATAATCCGCGGCCGCTTGCGAGTAGTCCCCGCGCAGGCGCCCGGGCGCGTGCGCCGGGGCGCCGGGGGGCTCAACCATGGGCCAGCGCCGTCGGGTATAGAAGTTGAATTTGCGGCCGGTTCTGGCACACTAGCGCAAAGTAACTGCAAATTGCCTTGTATGCGGGCGCTCGCCCAGTGAGCGTACTGCGTAGCGGGCTTAGAGGCGCAGGTTCAGCGCCGCGATCGCAAGTCGGGGGCCCATCATCTGTCGTATTGGGGAACGCAATGTCCGATCTTGCCGATCGCACTGCGACTGCCATATAGGGTCCCGCAATTAAATCACCGGAAAAGAGGTTAACAGAATGAAACGTCAGTTGTACGCCGTGGCGCTCGCCGCCTCGCTCGGATTGGTTGCCCTCCAGGTTGGTTCTCAGCAGGCGCCGCGCCCGTCGGCCGATCCTTATGCCAATAACCCCGACGCGGGCAAGATGAACTTCCCCCTGGCCGCGCCGGCGGGTCAGGACAGTGGCGCGTACAACCACGCTCTGTCCGGCGGCGTGAACCAGGGGCCTATCGATGAAGCCAACTGGAAGTACGGCACGAACTTCGACATGCCGCCCAATTCCAAGATCTGGAATCCCGTCAAGCTCAAGATGATGCGTGGAGAGAAGGTCACGGGAGGCACCGTATTCGCTGGGACCGATCCGGTGATCTACTGCGCCATGGCGAATGCCGGCTACGATTTCATCTGGACCGAGATGCAGCACGACTCGCGCGACTGGGAGGCTGTCGCTCGGATGTGGCGCGCCTGTCCCTATGCGAAGGCGGTACCCGGTGTGCGCGTGGCCTACACCGATGAGCGCGAAATCCAGCACGCGACGGATGCCGGCGCCCTGGTCGTCATCGTGCCGACGGTGCGTACGCTCGAAGAAGGCACTGCCGCGCGCGACTGGACCTACTTCCCTCCGCTCGGCAAGCGCAGCCTGGGCGGCGGACAGGCCTTTGAAATGTATGGCAACGTGCCCGGCGGCTATCGCAATTCGATCAACGACAACCTCGTTCTGGTCGAGATGATTGAAACCGTCGGCGGTGTAAAGCATGCGAAGGAAATCGCTGCCCTACCCGGAGTGACCGCCCTGTTCGCGGCGAGCGGTGACCTGGGGAATTTCTCCGGCTACAAGCAGGGTACCCCCGACTACGAGCGGCTCATCAACGCCGTCCATGACGCCGCGATCGGCGCCCACAAGCGCTTGTGTGGACCTTGGGCCTGGCGCGACCGGCCGGACTTCACCTGCTTCCAGAACGGCAGCGAGCTCTCGGCCATTGCCAAGGGCGTGGCGGATGAACTCGGACCGCTCAAGGACACCCAGATCAAGCCCGAGTTGGGGCCGTTCGCGGGAAACAGGCCGTAAGCCCAGGGGCCGCAGCCCGACCAAGCCAAGCGGCTATCTGACGACGGACGCCATGACCTTCTGGATCATGGCGTCCGTCGATTTACTGTCGAACCAATGCCAAACGATCACAATGTCGTGATCGGGATCGATCCAGATGATGTTCGCGCCATGACCCACCGCGGCGAAGCTTGATGCCGGTGCGCTGGGCCATTCCTTCTGTTGCGTATTCAGCCACCAAAGGTAGCCGTAGTCAGGACCGTGCGCGCTCGGCGTGACAGCCTCTTTGAGCCACCGCGCTGAGACGAGTTGGCGATCCTGCCAGCGGCCATGGTTGAGTATGAGCAGTCCGAATCGGGCCATATCTTCGGAACTGATCCACAGACCGCCGCCCCAGCGCGTTCCGCCGCTGACCGATCCAATCTGACGGCCGCCGACGTCGACGACGGAATTGGCGTAGGCCAGCCAGCGCCACCCCTGCGTGGCGCCGATAGGATCCATGATTTCGCTCTTGAGAACCTCGGGTAGCGGCTGCCCGAACAAGCGCAGCAACGACAAGGACAAACGGTTGACGCGCACGTCGTTGTACTCGTAGAACGTGCCCGGATCCTGGATGGCGCGCGGTTTGCGCTCATCCGCGCCGAATTGCTCATGCCCCACGAAGTCCGCGTTCTTGCCCCATAGCACCCCTTCCCACTCGCTTTCCTGCTGCAGATGGTTCTTCCACGTGATCTTGGCGTTGTGCGGGGACTCGTAACCGCCATCGTGCACGTAAAGGGCGACCGGATCGTTCACGTTCTTGATCAGGCCTCGGGCCATGGCGAGGCTGCAGACCGTGGAGAGGAAGCTCTTGGCAACGCTGTAGACGGGATCGATCGCCTTCGTGTTACCGAACTCGGCGACGATGTAGCCGTGGCGAAGGATGATTCCATTGGTCGCGGCGCGCTGCGGGGGCAGCGGACCGAGCGGGGTACCGAAGGTGCGCGCCTGATCCCTGTCGAAATCCCAGGTACTGTCGTGAGACTGGGCGAATACAACCGCCTCCTGCAACTTGCCCGCGTCAAAACCGAGCTCGGCGGCCGACTTGTGTTGCCACTGCCCGGCGGGCGGGAAATAAGTGGAGGCCGACTGTGCCCGCGCGAGGCCCGCGAGGGCAATCAGGGTGATGAAGGCGGCCGCGCGCCCCTTGGGGGCGGATGTCATCGAGCCGATATGCGTATCCACGTGAATGCCTGCGATTATGCTGGGATGGGGCGGTAACATCTGCCAGATAACAATATAATGCGCGAAAACATGCGCTCATATGGCCTGATCGGTGTGTCCCGGGGGATCCACTTGAAAAGATTCGTGGGATTGAGCTTGGTTCTCGTGGCTGCGTGCGCGGCGTACGGGCAGCAGAGCGTCTCCGAGGGTCAAAAGACCTTTGAAAACAACTGCTCGGGCTGCCATGGCGCCGATGGTAACGGCGGCGAGCTCGGTCCATCCATAGCGATGCGCGTCCCGGCCATTTCCGACGCCCAACTACGCAGCACCGTGCTCCAGGGGCTGCCGACCCGCGGCATGCCCGCCCATGCGCTCAGCGACACGGAATTGACGCCATTGATTGCGTTCCTGCGGACGATCCGGCTTCACGACGAAGGCTTCAAGCCATATCGGGCAAATGTTTCGCTCGTGGGCGGCGGGACGCTCATGGGCATGATCGTGGCCGAGAGTTTCGCCGACGCTCAACTGCGGACGGACGATGACCACATACATCTGCTGCGGCGAACGGATGGCGGGAAGTTTCGCGAGGTGACCTCGCAAACCGACTGGACCACCTACAACGGCGATGTGGGCGGGAACCGCTATACGACTCTGAGCCAGATCACGAAGGCCAACGTCAAGCATGTGGCTCCGCGCTGGGTGTTCAACATGCCCGGCGGCAGGGGGCTGGAAGTGACGCCGGTGGTCGCGAACGGAGTGATGTACGTGACCAACGCCAATGAGTGCTTTGCGCTCGATGCGGGCAGTGGACGGGAGATCTGGCACTTCCAGCGTCCGAGAACAGCGGGGTTGATCGGCAATGCGGCCGGCGGAATCAATCGCGGCGTCGCGGTCGCGGGCGACAGGGTCTACATGGTGAGCGACAACTCGCACCTGCTCGCGCTCAACCGCGCTGACGGCAAGCTGGCGTGGGAAGTCGAGGTCGCGGACTGGCACAAGAACTACAACGCGACCTCAGCACCGCTGATTATCGGCAATTTGCTCATCACCGGTTCATCCGGCGGCGAGGAAGGCGCGCGCGGCTTTGTCGCCGCCTACGATCTGACGACCCAAAGGGAAGTCTGGCGATTCTGGACGGTGCCCGCTGCTGGGGAGCCGGGCTCCGAGACCTGGCAGGGTGCGGGCATCGAGCATGGCGGCGCCGTCGCCTGGTTCACGGGCGTTTACGACGCCGAGACGGATACCTTGTATTGGATGGCGGGCAATCCCGGGCCGGACTACAACGGCGATGAGCGCATGGGCGACGACCTGTATTCCGATTGCATCCTGGCGTTCGATCTGAAAACGGGCAAGCTCAAGTGGCATTATCAAACGACGCCACACGATCTGTGGGACTGGGACACGACCGAGACCCCGATCATCATCGATGCGAACTGGCAGGGTCAGCCGCGCAAGCTCCTGGTGCAGGGCAATCGCAACGGCTACTTCTACGTGCTCGACCGGACCGACGGCAAACTGCTGCTCGCCAAGCAGTTCATCAGGCAGCTCTCGTGGGCGACTGGAATCGGGCCGGACGGCAAACCGATCAAGGTGGCGGGCCAGGAGCCCAGCGAGAAGGGCACGCGGGTGTGTCCGTCGCAGGACGGCGCCACCAACTGGTATTCGCCCTCATATAGCCCGCTGACCGGCTTGTTCTACATGCAGACCAACGAGAAATGTTCCGTATACCTCAAGCGACCGGAAGACTTTGTGTACGGGCGGGCCTTCCTGGGCGGCGCGCAGCGCGCTTCCGCGGACCCGAAACCAGTCCGTATCCTGCGGGCGCTGGATCTGCAGACCGGCACCGTCAAATGGGAGTTGCCGCAGGCGGGATTGGTGAACTCCTGGGGTGGCACTCTGGCGACCGCGACGGGCCTCGTATTCTTTGGCGAGGACAGTGGCGCGTTTGCCGCCGCGGATGCGACGACGGGCAAGACGCTGTGGTCATTCGAGGCGGGAGCGAAGTGGAAGGGATCGCCCATGGCTTATGAGTTCGACGGCAAAGAGCTCATTGCGGTGGCGACAGGCACCAATATCACGGCTTTTGGGTTGGGAGACTAGCTCAACCCGGCGAGCCGACAGGAGAGGTTCATGCTGCGCGAACAATTCGACACGATGCGCCTGGGGTTCGGGATAGGCCTGCTGGTCCTGTCTGTGCCGGTTTTTGCCGCCGGAGTGACGGGCTGGGTCGGCACCTACACCGTCGATGAGGGCGTCGTGACCGGCAGTCCCGGCATCTACAGCGTCCAATGGGACAGCGATACCGGGTCGTTCAGTGCGATGCGTGCGGTGGCCGATACCGTTAATCCGTCGTTTCTGGCGCTGCATCCGAGCGGACGTTTCCTGTACGCGGTGAACGAGGATGCGACACCGGGTGCCGCCGGCCGCGTCACAGCCTATGCCATTCCTGCCGCCGCACCAGGCGCGCCGCTGCAAGAGCTGGGATCCGTATCCTCAACGGGCCAGGGGCCCTGCCACCTCACGGTCGATGCGAGCGGCAAGTGGCTGTTCGTCGCGAATTACTCCAGTGGCAGCATCGCGGTCTATCCGATCCAGCCCGACGGCCACCTCGCGCAGGCCACTCAGACCATCCAGCATCACGGCTCCGGTCCGCTCAAGGGTCGCCAGGACAGCGCTCACGCCCATGAGGTCGTGCTCTCACCCGATGGCCACTTCCTGCTGGTGCCGGACCTGGGTTCGGACAAGGTATTCATCTATCGCTTCGATGCCGGCACGGGCAAGCTCAGCGCCAATGATCCTGCCGCGGCGACGTTTCCCGGTGGCTACGGGCCCAGACACCTGGTCTTCTCGAAAGACGCACAGTTCGTCTACGTCATCACCGAGCTCAACCCCTCGGTGGTGACACTGCGCTGGGACGCACGGCAGGGCGCACTCACTCAAGTGGCCGCGATCTCGACCTTGCCGTCCTCGTTCCAGGGCGTGCGCAGCGGCGCGGAGATTGCATTGCATGCCAATGGCAAATTCCTGTACGCCTCGAATCGAGGTGACAGCAATTCAATTGCCATGTTTCGAATCGACGCCCATGGCATTCCGGTGC
>JBELAR010000052.1:0-13672 GCA_049508555.1 Steroidobacteraceae bacterium | reverse complement strand
GACCCCATGGAGTGCGCAACCCCCTGATGTGAGTAGGATTTCCGCTTCAGTGCTGTACCGTGTGATAACCCTCCCGCTCGAGCAACTCGACCAGGCCGTCCCTGCCCACCAGATGCAGCGCCCCGACGACGACCAGATAGTCCTGGTCCTCCTTGAGCAGACCGTTGATGGTCGGCAGCCAGGCATGGTTCCGATCCGTCGTGAGCATGCGCAACAGTTCCGGATATTCTGCGAAGCTCTCGGTGAGCAACCGTTCGAGCGCCTTGGTGTCACCGCTGCGCCAGGCCGTGATCACGGCGTCGGTGGAATTCGCCGAGCCCTCCTCGTCCTCGAGCGTGTAGAGCAGGAAGCGCCGCTGCTCATCGAGCGAGAGGTGAGAAAAAATACCCAGCTGCTGCTCCATCGTCTCGAGCGCGATGATCGGCTTGTGATCGGTCTGCGCGCGCTGCGCGAACTGCTCATCCACACCCGAGCCGGATTCGAAGCCTTGCTTGGCGAGCTCGAGCTGCTCCAACGAGATCGCTGCGAACCAAGGCTGGAACTGACTGAAAAACTCCGGTTCGACGCCAAGGGGTTCCAGATGCGTGGTGAACTTGGCGTAGGCGTCGGGTCCGAGCACGCCGGCCAGCGTTTGCCCCTCGGGCAATGTTTCCTCCGCGAGACTCGAGCCGAGCATCGATTCGACCGTGACGTTGTTCAGATCCAGCTCCATGACCAACGCCTTCGCGCCGGCATAGGCCCGCAGCGAATCAGGCGGCAGATCGCTCTCCGCGGGCTTGAGCACGTGCACCGAGCCCAGCAGGTACACCGTGTTGTGAGCGCCTTTGACGCTCCAGAAGGAGTGATGTCCCGCATCGGCGAGCACACTGCCTGCTATGGACCAGAACAGCGTGGCCGCGATGAGTCGAAATAACATGACGGGGCAGCTCCCCTGGCGTGGGCGCGCGGAAATGATCGCCATTTATACCTGAAGTGATGCCGGCTGAGAGATTTGAACTCCCGACCAACGGTTTACAAAACCGCTGCTCTACCACTGAGCTAAGCCGGCCCGTTCAAAGCTTACGCTGCGTCATCAGCCGCTGGCGCTCCTCGCCGGACAGTCTGCGATCTGCACGGCAGTCGAACCGCCGACCAGTTCAGCCGGTTCCGGATCGGCCTCGGCGGCCTTGCGCTCAAAGTCGAGCCAGTGCTGATTCACGGCGCGCTCGTGGATCTGCAGCACGGGCTTGAAGCCCAGCTCGCGCACCTGTTCGGCGCGGTGCATGGCGTGGGCCTGATCGGCAAATACGCCCAGCGAGACGCGATCGCTTTGCTCGGGCTGCGTCATGGCCGCTGCATCGCGAATGCCGGCGGCATTCAGAGTGGCGATCATATGGCGCTGCGCGGCAGCGTCTTTGAGATAGCCGATGTACACCCAGTAGCCGTCGGAGACGGTGCTTTCGACATTGCGTTCGCGTGTGTTCCAGCCGTGCGCCCGCAGGCGTTCGGCCGCCGTGCCGGCCAGCGCCTCGTCGCTGAGCGGCCCGAGACTGCGGCAACGCATAGCGGCCGCCGTTGCCGCGACCGCAGCCGGCGGGGCTGCGGAGCCGGAAGCGGCCGGGGCAGCCGGTGCAGTCACGGCGGCATGCGCCAGTTGCAGCAGCGGGATCGAAGGATCCGGCGGGCTCGCCGCGGCGAGCTGTGCGGGATCGTCGATCCAGCGCGCCCAGGCGAAGAACGCGAAATTGAGCAGTAACATAGCCATGAATACGAGGCGCACGAGCAGATTCTAAGCGAACTGGAGACACCAGAGCACCGCCAGGCCGCGCAGCGCGAGCTCGTCCTCGCGTCGATGCGCCACGCGCAGCAGCGGTGCGATCGCATCGGCCGCGCCGCCGCCCAGCAACAGTCGCGGCCGGGCGCCCAGCAGCACGCGCGCCGAACGCATGGCTTGCTCGATCAAGCCCGCTGCGGCATAGCGAGCGCCCGCGGCCAATGCGGCGCGTGTGTCGCGAGCGAACAGCACGTCTCGATTCGTGGCGGAGAATGTCGCGGCGTTGCGTCCACCGGCCCGGCGACGGATACCGGCGGTGCCCTCGAGCAGCGATTCAATCATGAGCCGGGGTCCCGGCATGATGCTGCCGCCGCGATGGCGGCCCCGCGCATCGAGCAGATCCAGTGTCACGGCGGTACCCGCAGAGACGATGCACAGCGCGCGTCCCGGGTGCTCGGCGCGGCCGCCGATCAGACGCACCCAGCGATCCGCGCCCAGGCGCCAGGGCTCGGTGTAGGCGTTGCGCACGCCGGCGGAGTCGCGTGCGCTGCGCACCAATCGCGGCGGGCGCAATCCGGCGCGCCGCACGCTGGCGCGAAGCTGACGCTCGATGCGCACACCGGCCACGTTGCAGGCCTGTATGCGCAGCTCCGGTCCGAATGCCGCCAGCAGCCGCGAGAACGCGGTTTCGCCCGCCTGCAGGGCATCGAGCGGCAGCGCTCCGCTGGCTGCAAACGCCTGGCCGCGCCGGTATGTCCCGCGCAGCAGCGCCCACTTCAAGCGTGAGTTGCCGATATCGAGCAGCAGCACCTCGGCGTTGTGCGCCGCCGCTCGAAGGCGCCGCGCGCTCACGCGAGAGCTCTGACCGAAACATCGCCGGTCACGAAGCGCTGCAAGCCCTCACTCGTCTGCACGCACAGTGCGCCATCAAGGTCTATGCCGCGAGCATGCCCGGCAACACTGCCGGCGTCGGCACTGACACGCACCGCCCGGCCCAGCAGCGCATCGGCCGCACGCCATTCCTGCGCGAAGGCGCTGAAGCCCTCACGCTCGAACTGCGCGAGTCCTTCAACGACCGCCGCTATCAGCGCCGCGACGATTCGATTGCGGTCGCTCGGGACTGCGCCGAGGGCGCCCAGATCGGCGGCCTTGGTGCCGGTGGCCTCAACCCGCTCCAGGACCGTGGCGCCCAAAGCGACATTGAGCCCGATGCCGATCACCACGAAGGCCGGACCGCCGGTCTCGGCACGCAATTCGGCGAGAATCCCACCGAGCTTGCCCTCCCCGACCATCAGATCGTTGGGCCATTTGAGCACCGCGCCCGACACGCCGCAGCGTGCCAGCGCCCGCAAGGCGCAGACACCCATTGCGAGGCTCAGGGCCCCGATCGCCGGCGGCAAGCTCGCGAAACTCCAGCTCAGCGATAGGCAGATCGCGCCCCCCGGCGGCGCGATCCAGCCGCGCGTGCGCCGGCCGCGGCCGGCGGTCTGGTGCTCCGCGGTCAGAAAATCGAAGCGCCCGGGCGCCAGATCGTTCTGCGCCAGCAAGACTGCATTGGTCGAGGTCGTGCTCCAGAGCGTCGCACCATGGCGCAGATGCCGCCCGATGTACGCCGGCAGAGCGTTGCGGATGCGTCCGGCCTCCAATGGCCGCGTGGCGAGCGGCAGGCGGTAGCCGCGATGTGGCACTGCATGCACACTGACCCCGAGAGCGCGTAACGCTGCCACGGCCTTCCAGATCGCGCTGCGGCTGACGCCGCAGGCGGCGGCCAGCTGCGTGCCGGAATGAAAGCGTTGATCAGCCAGCAATTCGAACACACGCTGGCTCAGGGGCGCCCCCGCACCCCCTGGCACCGCGGCCGGTTTGCCACGAGCGGAGGCGATGCCATTCACGCGGCGCACTCGGGGACCTCTGCGAGCATGCAGCGCACGCTGCCCCCGCCCAGAGTCTCGATCGTGGGGACGGCGAGCTCGAGCACTCGATCGACCGCGCCGCACAGCTGCGCCCATAGCCGCTCGCCGAGCCCGGCGCGCACGGCGCTGGAAGTCACGAGCAGCGCGAGCTCTGTCGCCGCGCCCGCCGGAGCGCGCAGCTCCAGCACATTGCCGGCAAAGGCCTGCATGGCTGCGATATCGATCTCGAGGATTTCGCGCCGCGAGGCGTGCAGGCGGCCCAGCACGCGGCTGCGATCGCTCCGGGCGAGCACTTCACTGCACACCACCGCGCAGCGAGTACCGATCGCGAGCATCACATTGGTGTGATAAATCGGCGCCCCGCCGCGGTCGGTGGCATCGAATACTTCAGTTTCGTAGTCCATGATGCGGGCCCATTCACGCACCAGCGACTCATCGGTGCGCGGCGAGCGACAGGCATAGGCCACGCGCTCGACATGGTCGAGCACCAGACTGCCGGTGCCCTCGAGAAAGCGGCCACGAAGCTCCTCGTGGCTCAGATCCAGCAGGCGGCGGCGAGAGAAGTTCAATTCCTGCTCGACGGCCGTGAGGATATCCATGCGCCGTTCGGGGCGCCGGTTCGCTGCCTGCATCGGATAGAGCACGATGGTGCCGTCGCGGTGGAAGCTGACCCAGTTATTGGGAAAGACCGCGTCGGGCTTGAGCGGCTCGCGCGTGTCCAAGGCCACGCAAGTGCGTACACCGTTGGCCTGCAGCGCGCAGCGCAGGCGCTCGAACTCCACGAGCGCCAGCGACTGGCTCGGCTCCTCGGGAGGCGCCTGGCGCTGAAAGCGATTGCTCGCGGCGGTCTGCGGGTTGCAACCGAAGGCCGCCGGGCGCACCAATAGCACGGCCGGCGCGCACTGGATGATACGGCGAGCCGATTCCGGGGTGCCGCTGTCGCTACGCTTGAGCATGAGTCGTGCAGACCTGAAGGCGCCCGCGAGGTGGCGCGCCGGATGATCATAAATCAAAGGCCTGCGACGAGTCGGCTTGCAATCGGGGGCGCAGAGCCTTAAGTTTTTTGTACATAACTCGGGGAGCCCTCGATGCAAAAGTGGATTTGGTGGGTTTCCGGCGCACTGGTCGTGGTCTGTGCGGTGGTGCTATGGCTGTCCTGGCGCGCGACACATCACGCTGCGAGCGCCGCGCCGCCTGTGGCTGCAGCAATCGCGCGGCCGCCCGAGCCGGCTATCAGCAATCCGGTGCCCGAGGGCGGAGCCTCGGGGGGCGCGCCGCTGCCGGCGCTCGAGGGTAGCGACCAGCCCCTTCACGACGCGCTGGCGGAGATCTCCGGCTCCAAGCCACTCGACGCAGTGCTCAGACCCGAAATGCTGGTGCGGCACATTGTCGTCACGATCGACAATCTGCCGCGCAAGCGCCTCGCCATAGAGCTGCGGCCGGTCAAGCCCGTGCCTGGCCCGTTCATGGCAACCGGCGAGGATTCCGCAGCGACGCTCGATCCGGCCAACTACGAGCGCTACGCGCCCTACGTGCGGCTCGCGCAGAGCCTGGATGTCCAGCGGTTCACCGCGCTGTATTTCCACTTCTATCCCCTGTTCCAGCAGGCTTACCAGAATCTCGGCTATCCGAATGGCTACTTCAATGATCGGCTGGTGGCGGCCATCGACGATGCGCTCGCGGCGCCGGAGCTCCGGGGGCCGGTCGCGCTGGTACGCCCGAACGTGATGTATCAGTATGCGGACCCCAAGCTCGAAGGGCTGTCGTCCGGCCAGAAGTTGCTGCTGCGTATCGGGCCGGACAACGAGGCGATCATCAAAGCGAAGCTGCGCGAACTGCGCGCCGCCGTGGCCCAGAAACGCCCCGGCTAGAGCCGCTAACGCGTCGCGCCGTTGAGCAGGTTGGCGGGCGAGTACTGATCGGTGAGGATGCGCGCGCGAGTATCCCAATCGGCACCCGTGCTGAAGCGCTCCAGCACGGACTGCGGCGTGAAGCCAAGCTTGCTGAACGCCGCGGCAAAACGCCGGCTGTTGCCTGAGGCCTGCGCGAGCGTCGGCAAGCCGGTGCCGCTGGCCAGAATGACCCGATTGGAACTCTTCAGATTGAAGAACTCGCCAAAGACGCTGCGATAAGTCACCGATTCGCTGTCGTACAGGCGGCTGGAGGAAAACGTGTTGGCCGCCACGATGCCGCCGGGCGCGAGCAGCGAGCGCACTTCCTGCAGAAACTCCCGCGTCAGCATGTGCTCGGGAATGTACTGATGATCGTAGGCATCTAGCATGATCAGCGCGTAGCGTTGCTCACCGCGCAGCGCGCGACGCACATAGGCGCGACCGTCCTCTTCGATCACATGCATCCGGTCATCGGCGTGAAAACCAAAATAGTCCTGCGCCACACGTACCACCGCGGGATCGATCTCGATGACGTCTATGGTGGCGCCGGGCAGCAGCGTGCGCAAAGTGCGCGGCAGAGTGCCTCCGCCCAGTCCGATGATCAGGATGCTGTCCGGGTCCGGATTGAGATAGAGCGCGCCGAGCATCATCTGGGTGTATTCGAACAGCAGTCGATCCGGATGCTTGAGGTCGATGCAGGACTGGCGCCCGACCACGCACTGGCGTGTGAAGCACAGGCATCGGCTGTCCGCGTCCTCGTAAACCAGCACCTGCCGATAAAGCGAGCGCTCTTCGTGTATGAGCTGCTGCTGCGCCAGAGCGGCCACGGGCAACACACCGGCCAGCAGCGTCGCACACAATGCGTAGGCCGCTCGCGGCGAGGAGCGCACAGCGCCGCTCATGCTTCGGCCTCGAACGGCATCGAGGCGGTCAGGATTCCCAGGGCCACCGACACGCCCAGCATCAGCAACACGATCTGATTCACTTCGAGGTACAGCACCAGATAAAACGAGGTCAGGATCGTGCCGGCCGCACTGCCGAAAGTCGAGACGAAATAGAGTTTGCCGGCGTGATGGCCGGCGCTCGCGCGATCGGCCACCAGCAGGCGGACCGCGTACGGGGAGATCATGCCGGAGACAAAGGTGGGCAGAAAGAACAGCAGAGTGGCCGCGAGCAGCGAGCCGAAGCGCGGATCCCCGAGCGCGCTCGAGAGACGCTCGAGCAAAGGATCGCTGAAGAGCAACACCGGCACCGTGGCGGCGGCCGCGATGAGCAGCAGCACCGCCAGTCGCCGCAGACTCGGCGCCGAGAGCGAGGCGCGCCCGCCGGCCAGATAGCCCAGCGAGAGCGCCAGCATGAACACCGTGATGATCGCGCCCCAGACATAGATGCTGCTGCCGAAATATGGCGCAAGCAGCCGGCCGGCGAGCAGTTCGATAGCCATGACGAAAAAGCCCGACCAACCGGCGATCAGATAGAGACTGGCTCGGTACATTCAGGCAGTTTAGCGCGCGGCGTCGTTTGACAGCGCGCAGCCAGCGCCTCTAGTGTGCGCAGCACGGCCAGCGCATTCGAACGATCCCAGGTCGTACAGGTCTCAAGGCACGGATGTCCAGAACGTCATATTTCATGAGCCGTCGACTCGCCCTGAGTACCCTGATCGCCGCCGCGGCCGCCCTCGGACTCATGGGCTGCGCGACTGTGACCAGCGCTCCGACCGATACCGCGCTGGCAGGGCGCTGGAGCCGGGATAAGGCTGCCAGTGACGACGTCGACGCCAAGGTGACGGCGAGTATCGCCACGGCACAGACGAACTTGCGCCGGCGTCTGAACCGCAGCGGCTACGGCAACCCTCAAGGTGACGGGCCGCCGAGTTCCAACGGCGACAATGCGCCGGGCGGAGCGGATGCCCCGGATGAGAGTTTCGATACTCCTGGGGACCGGTACGGTGGTCCGGGGCTGCTCGGACCGGATTTTCGCGGCTTGCGCGCCCGGCTATTGCAGGCGCTGCGTTCGCCGGCCGAACTGCAGATCGAGGTGCAGGGTGACCTGGTGCGTTTGGCCGATGATCATTTGCCGCCGCGAGACTACCGTTTGGGCGAGAGAATCTCGCGCTTCGATGAGTACGGCACGGCGATCATTAATGCGACGTGGTCCCACCAGGCCTTCGTGCTGCGCTCGAGCTATACCAGCCACGCCTCACGCAACGAACGCTACCAGGTTAATCCGGCCACCGGCGTGCTGACGCTGACGCAGGAGATCAACGATCCGTACATCGGCAAGATCTCACTGCACAGCGTCTATCGCCGCAGCTGAACGGCCGCCGCGGACCAGCCCAGGGCTAGAGTGCGGAATTATCCGTCTCGCCCGTGCGGATACGAATCACGCGCTGGACATCGCTGATGAAAATCTTGCCGTCTCCGACCTTGCCGGTCTTCGCGGCCTTGACCACCGCTTCGACCACCTGATCGACCACCTCGCTGCGTACCGCGATCTCGATGCGCGCTTTGGGCACGAAATCGACCACATATTCGGCGCCCCGGTACAACTCGGTGTGGCCGCGCTGCCGGCCAAAACCCTTCACTTCAGTCACGGTCATGCCCGATACACCGAGTTCCGCCAGCGCCGCTCGTACCTCGTCGAGCCGGAACGGTTTGATGATCGCGGTGATGAGTTTCACGATCCAATGCTCCTCATTTTCATTTCGTTATATTCAGGATCCGATCGTTCATTCTTGAGTTGATGGTAACAGCCTTAGCGCCACGACGGCACTGCCGTTCACTGCACGAGATGGAACTTGACGCGCACCGCGTCATCAACCACGTCCTTCCATTCGGGATCACCGATGCCAAATGTGCTGCGCGATATCTGCACCTCGCCATCGAAGCTGGTCGCGGCGCCAACCTTGCCGACGCTCACCGGAATCTTGAGCGTCTGCGTCTTGCCTTTGAGCGTCAGGATGCCGGTCGCATCGAAATGGCCGGCATCGCCCGGTCTGAGCGCCGTGGAGATGAACGTCGCGGTCGGATAGGTGGCGGAATCGAACCAGTTCTTCTTGCGCACTTCAGCGCTGTACTCCTCGCTACCGAGGTCGAGGCTGCCGGTGGTGATTTCGAGGGCCGCCTTGGAGGCGTTGGGACGGGTGGGGTCGTAGTCGATATGGCCGTTGAAACGCTTGAATGCCGCGTCTACCGGCACGCCCTCCTGCCTGAAAGTCGCAACGATCGTGCTCTTGGCCGGATCGATACCCGGCACGCTCGCCGCGCTCGTCCCCAGGGCGAGCATGAGCAGCGCAGTGCGTGCCAGGACGGGGAAATGTCGTTTCACCTGAGTCTCCTTGGGTAACTGCGCAGTGTTCAGTCGCGGGGCGCCTCAGGATGCGCGCCAGGACAGAATCCGGCGCAGCGTCGCGTCGCGATCGACGTAATGATGCTTGAGTGCGGCGGCGGCGTGTAGGGCCACGACGGCGAGTAGCGTCCACGCCAGTGAGCCGTGGACGATCACCAGCATCTTGGCCAGCGCGTCATTCTTAGGCACCAGATCCGGCAGTTGCCAGAGCTTAAGGTAGACCACCGGATAACCGGTGGCAGAGCTGTAGAGCCAACCGACCACCGGGGTGCAGATCATGAGGGCATAGAGGAGCCCGTGCGTCAGATGGGCGGCATGGCGCTGCCATGACGGCATGGGCTCGTCGGGCGGGGGCCTGTGCGTGAGGCGCCACAATACCCGAATCAGCACCAGGCCCAGCACGGTGATTCCGATCCACTTGTGATAGGAGTACAGCCTGAGCTTTCTCGGGCTCATGTGCAGATCCGTCATGTTCGCCCCGAGAGTGAAACCGGCACCGATCAGCAGCGCAATCAGCCAATGCAGAGCCACTGCGGTGCGGGTGTAGACCGTACTCTGGCGCATGCGAGCATGGTATTGACTCGTACTGCCGCGGTCAAAAAACGGCCGCGCGCCGTAATGTCGAACTGAGCAGCGAGGACTCCACATGGATCTGAAAGAAGCCAAACACCTCGATGACGCACATCGCGATTCAGGAGGCTCTGGACGGCAGGGTCGTCGAATGGACGGAGCGGGTCAGCGACGAGCAATACCACGCCCGGCCGCGGTGAGAGCGATAGCGACGCCCTATCTTAAGTCCCTGCGCTGGGATTGAATTGCCACAGGTCGTTGAGGTAGCCCGCGCTTCCGTTTGAGTCGTAGCCAGATCCGCCGAACAGCCAGAAGTTGCCGGAGGAGTCGACCCAGGAGTTGGAGTCATAGCGCGCTCCCGGCACATTGCTCGCTGCGGCGGTGCCTGCAGTGCCGTAGACCCCGCTGGCATTGTCGGTGTATCCGCCACTGAGCCAGGTCCAGTCCGCGCTGGCCGGATTGTATCGCCACAAATCGTTCAGGTTGCCGACACTGCCGGTCGAGTCGTCGCCATACCCGCCGAATAGCCACAGGTTGCCGGAAGAGTCGATCCAGGAGGTGGCCGAATAGCGCGCTCCCGGCTGGTTGGTGCTCGCAGCGGCGCCCAGTGTGCCGTAAAACGCGGTCGCGTTGGCCACGTCCACGCCGGTGATCCAAGTCCACTGCCCGCTGCCCGGACTGTATTTCCACAGATCATTCAGCTTGCCGACAGCGCCGGTCGAATCGTAGCCGTACCCGCCGAATAGCCACACATTACTGGTGGAATCGATCCAGATGTTGGCCGCATAGCGCGCTCCCGGGGCATTGCCAGCCGCGGCAGTGCCCGCCGTGCCGTAGACGCCGCTGGCATTGGGCGCATCGAGGCCCCCTACCCAGGTCCACTGTCCGCTGCTCGGACTGTATCGCCACAAATCGTTGAGCCTGCCCGCACCGCCGACTGTGGCTGAGACGGAGCCGTAGCCACCAAACAACCACAGGTTGCCGGAGGAGTCGACCGAGGTGCTGGCCGAATAACGCGCTCCCGGGACGTTGGCAGCAGCGGCGGTGCCCTGCGTGCCGTAGACCCCGTATGCATTGGCTATGTCTTCACCGCCGATCCAGGTCCACTGCCCGCTGCTCGGAGTGAATCGCCACAGATCGTTCAGGGGGCCCAAGGCGCCGGTCGAATCGTAGCCATAGCCGCCGAATAGCCAGAGGTTGCCGGAGGAGTCGGCCCAGGAGCTGGAGTCATAGCGCGCGCCCGGCACGTTCCCGGCCGCCGCGACGCCCTGGGTGCCGTAGACGCCGCTGGCATTGTCCCCGATGCCGCCACTGACCCAGGTCCACTGTCTGGTGCTCGGACTGTATTGCCACAGATCGCTCAGGTACCCGGTAGCGCCGGTCGAGTCATAACCCACCCCGCCGAACAGCCACAGGTTGCCGGACTCGGTCCAGGAGCTGGCCGAATAGCGAGCGCCGGGTAGGTTGCTGCTGGCGGGACTGCCCTGCGTACCATAGATCCCGCCGCCATTGACCGTATTCGGGTCTCCTTGCCAGGTCCACTGCCCGAAGCCGCACACCACCGTCACATTGCCCACACTGCCGGTGTCCGTGCCGCTGCCGCCGCTGGTTACTGCGCACAGCTCTCCGGTCGGCTGCGTCTTCACCGTCACCGAGTAACTGCTGCCGGCGGGAAACGTGGCCGGGAATTGCCAGGAGCTCGCGCCCGCCAAGACGGTCACGGTGGCGCTGCCGTTGGCCAGCACGACGCCACTGACAGCCAGGCCGCTGATCGTGCCACCCACCGTGTAGTTCGTGCTGACGGCGGTCGAATCACTGCTGCTGCTGCCGCCACCACATGCCGCAAGTATTAGCGTGAATCCAACCAGACAGAGGGTTCGCAGGCCGATGGTTCGCATTGTTCTGGTCACTATGGCGGTACAAATTGCCAGAGATCATTGAGGTAGCCATTGGCGGTTGAGTCGTAGCCGACCCCGCCGTACATCCACAGGCTGCCGGAGGCGTCGCTCCAGGAACTGGGCGCCTGGCGCGCTCCCGGAATGTTGCTGCCTGAGGCGCTGCCCTGCGTGGCGTAGGTCCCGGTGGCGTTGCGCACGTTCGAGCCATTGACCCAAGTCCACTGCCCGCTGCTCAGACTGAATTGCCACAGGTCGTTGAGGTAGCCCTCAGCGCCGTTGGAATCGTAGCCACCGCCGCCGAATAGCCACAGGTTGCCGGTGATGTCGATCGCGGTGCTGGCCGCCTGGCGCGCTCCCGGGGTATTGCCGGCGGCGGCGGCGCCCTGGGTGCCATAGACCCCACTGGCATTGTCACCGTTACCGCCAGTGACCCAGGTCCACCATCCGGTGCTCAGGCTGTATTGCCACAGGTCGTTGAGGTAGCCCACAGCGCCGGTTGAGTCGTAACCATAGCCACCGAACAGCCATACATTGCCGGAGGAGTCGATCCAGGAATTGGCCGCCTGGCGCGCTCCTGGCCGGTTGCTGGCCGAAGGGGTGGCCTGCGTGCCATAGACCCCGCTGGAATTGTCGCCCATGCCGCCACCGACCCAGGTCCACACTCCATTGCTCAGACTGTATCGCCACAAATCATTGAGGTAGCCCACAGCGCCGGTTGAGTCGTAGCCATAACCACCGAACAGCCATAGGTTGCCGGAGGTGTCGATCCAGGAGTTGGCTGAATAGCGCGCGCCCGGCACGTCGCCCGCAGCGCCGGCGCCCTGTGTGCCGTAGACGCCACCGGTATTATCGCCGTTGCCGCCACCGACCCAAGTCCACTGCTCGCTGCTCGGGCTGTATCGCCACAGATCGTTGAGGCTGCCCAAAACTCCCGTCGCGCCGTAGCCATAGCCACCAAACAGCCACAGGTTGCCCGAGGCGTCGATCCAGGTGCTGGCGGAATAGCGCGCTCCCGGCACGTTGGAGGCCGCGGCGGTGCCCTGTGTGCCGTAGACGCCGGTCGCGTTGGCGACATCTACACCGCCGATCCAGGTCCACTGTCCGGTGCTCGGACTGTATCGCCACAAATCATTGAGGGGGCCCAAAGCACCGGTCGAGTCGTAGCCATAGCCGCCGAACAGCCACAGGTTGCCGGCCGCATCGGTCCAGGAGCTGGAGTCATAGCGCGCGCTCGGCAGATTGCTGGCGGCGGCGGCCCCCTGCGTGCCGTAGACCCCGGTGGCATTGACCGCATTCAAGCCCGCTTCCCAGGTCCACTGCCCATACGGGCTGCACGTCACCGACACATTGTCCACGTTGCCGGTGAGCGCCGTTCCGGAGCCGCCATTGGCCACTTCGCACAACTCCCCGGTGGGGTTCGTCAATACCGACACCGCGTAGCTGCTACCTGCGGAAAAGGAGCTCGCGAAGACCCAGGTCGTCGCGCCCGCCGTGACACCCACGGTGGTGCTGCCGTTGAACAGCACGAGCGTACCGGCGGTCAAGCCGCTGATGGTGCCCCCGATCGTGTAGGACCCGGTGGTACTGCTCGAACTGCTGCCGTGATTACAATCTGCAAGGCTCAGCGCGAGCCCAACCACCCAGATCGATCGCAGTGCCGCGCCCATCGTGAGCGGGGGGTAGCTCGATTTCCCTTTCATGCCATTTCTCATGTTTGCTGGACCCGCGTCGCGGTGGCGGGCCTCAGGGGCTCTGCGAGAAGCGCCACAGGTCATTGAGGTCGTCTTCGACGTCGAATGAATCGAAGCCGAAGCCGCCGAACAGCCAGAAATTGCCGCTGCTATCGAGCCAGCCCACCGCCTGTTCGCGCGCGCCGGGAGTGTTGCCGCTGGCCGGAATACCCTGTGTACCGTAAGTCCCGTATGCGGCTGTTGACGAGGCGCCGCCGATCCAGGTCCATACGCTGGAGCTGGGGTTGTACTCCCACAGATCGTCCAGAACTCCGAGATTACCGACCTGAGCGTACCCGTAGCCCCCGAACAGCCATAAATTTCCGGAGTGGTCTGTCCACGACACGGCCGAGACGCGCGCGCCTGGGCCGTTGCCAGCGGCACCGGCGCGCCGCGTACCATATACGCCGGCGGCATTGCCTACATCGGAGCCGCCGACCCAGGTCCACTGGCCGCTGCCGGGGTTGTACTCCCACAGATCATTGTAATCCTGGACCACGCCGCTCTGGCTCAGACCCAAACCACCGAACAGCCAGACATTGCCACTCGCATCCAACCAGATGCTGCT
>JBELAR010000051.1:0-13739 GCA_049508555.1 Steroidobacteraceae bacterium | reverse complement strand
CAGCCAGGCGCTGGGGCGTGTGGACCAAAGCCGTCCTCGGGTGCGATTGTTGTAGGTAGTCGCCTGGTTGCCGAACACGATCACGATGAATGCGAGCGTGCGCAGCGCCGGAAGCTGCAATTCCAGCGAGCGGATGGCAAAGATCAATACCACGCTGCACAGGAGCAACTCGCCCAATCCCATCACCGCACCCGCGATGGTCAATTGGCCGATCCTCCAGGCATTCGGCAGTGGTGAGGCTCGCACATGGTCGGTCGTCAGGGACATGCCGAGGAAATCACCGGTGATCATGATGATTACCATGAGCAGAGGGGTCAGAATGGCCTGTCCGGTCAGGCCCAGGCCCACGGCGAGGAACAGGACCTGTACTATTTTCTTGGTGATCGAATTGAGCGTGTAGGTCTGGATGCGCTGAAAGATCACTCGCCCCTCCTTGACTGCGGCCACGATGCCGGCGAGGCCAGGCTGCGTCAGCACCATTCCGGCGGCCGATTTGGCGACGTCGGTCGCGGTCGAGACCGCGATGCCGATCTGCGCCTGGCGCAGTGCCGGCGCGTCGTTGGCGCCGTCGCCGCACATACCCACGACGTGGTGATTAGCCTGAAACGCCTGGACGATTTTATACTTCTCCTCAGGCAAGACGCCCGCATATACCGCGAACAGCTCGGGAAGCTCGCCCGGCGCAAGCACCCCGGAAGGACAGGTCGCGCCGTCGAGTCCGACCGCCTGAGCGACGATGGCCGCCGTGGGCGCGGCGTCGCCGGTCACCATCACGGTGCGTACACCGAGACCCCGCAACTGCGTGACCAGTGCGCCGGCATCGGCGCGCGGCGGGTCGCTGAGTGCGAGGAATCCGAGTAATTTCATCCCCCCCGGCGCACCGGCGGCCACGGACAGCACGCGTAGGCCTTGGTGTTCCAGATTCTCGGCGAGCGCTGCGGCTGCGGCCGACTGGGGCACGAGACCGATGACGGCCGCGACGGCGCCCTTGACGACCCGTTGGCGCATCCCGCTGGCGTCGGCTACTGTCGCCGCCGACGTCTTGGTGGCCGGATCGAACGGTGTAAAGTCGATCAGTTGCGGCGCCTCGGGCATGCTCTGATGCAGGGCGGCGCTGCGAATGGCGGCATCCACCGGGTCCTGTCCGCCGTCCGAGCTGGCCAGCGCGGCAAACAGCAGCACCTGCGCGGTGTCGTAGCCCGGCATCGGCTGAACCTCATGCACGCTCAGTTCGTTGCGCGTGAGCGTGCCCGTCTTATCGGCGCACAGCACGTCCATCGAGGCGGCTTCATCCACCGCCGACAGACGCGTCGGCAGCACCCCGAGCTGGGCCAATGCGCGTGCGCCTAAAGCGGAGGCGAGCGTGAATGTGGCCGGTAATGCCACGGGTATGGACGCCAGTACGCCGGTGAGAATCAGCGGGATGGTCTCGGCGGGCGGCAAGCGCAGAAAAAAATGGGCATACGAGCCGAGCACGGCAATGATGAGACCGTTGCAGGCTGCAAGGTTGCGCACGACCCTAAATACTGCCTGCTGCTGCGAGCTCACCGCATGAGCCGTGCGCACCAGCTCGGCCGTCTTGCCGAATTTCGTGCGGGAGCCCGTCGCGCTGACCGTCGCCACGGCCTCGCCGCGCCGTACCAGTGCCCCCGCATACGTGTCCGCGCCCGCACCCGCCTCGATCGGGATCGATTCGCCCGTGAGCATGGACTGATCGAGCAGGACCTCGCCGTTGACGATGTGCACGTCGGCGGCGACGACGCCGCCCAGGGATAGTTTCACCACATCGCCGGGCACGATTTCGGCGGCCGGCACAGTTTTCCAGGCGCCGTCGCGCCGTACGGATGCGTTCAACGCGAGCCGCGACCTCAGCGCCGCCAGGGTGGCCTGGGCCCGACTTTCCTGGATCAGTCCAATGACCGCATTGAATACCAGCAGCGTGGCTATGATGGCGGCCTCGGCGTACTTGCCGAGCCACAGCTCGAGCACGGTCGTGGCCTCGAGCATCCAGGGCACGGGCGCCCAGAATTTCTCCAGCGCCATGCGCCAGGGATGAGCCCGGATGTCGGGCATCGAGTTGGGGCCGGCCTGAGTCAGCCGGCGACGCGCTTCATCGCTGCTCAAGCCTGGCTCGGCCGGCTGCGTGCCTATAGGCGCATTATCTGCGGCCGCCACCATGAGCCACTCCCCGCGATAACGCCTCGTAGCCGGAGATCACCTCGAACAGCTCCTCGTCGATGGACTCCTGCCGCAAGCGGTGGAACTGCCGGCTCAGTTGCTCAAGTATGTCCTGAATGTTCTTCTCCGCCCGCTGCATCGAGGCGAGACGACTGGCATTTTCACTCGCGAGCGATTCTGCGCAGGCCTGGAAGAGCAGCACGAACAGGTACTCGCGGATGAGATCCTGCAGCGCCGGTTCCGTTCCCTCCATGACCTGTGGCAGGTTGCGCGTGGGCCAGGGCAGCTCGAGGAATTTGCGTTGCCAGAGGGCATCGAAGGGCAGGAGCCTCTGGCTCACCGGTTGGTATAGCGGGGCCGAACCGGGGTGATTGTGAAACAGATACACCTCGAGGAGCTCGCCGTGTACGCGTGCCGCCTCGAGTTCAATCAGAATCTGCCCGATCAGCGGTGTGATCGCGTCGACCGAGTTTGGCACCGATAGCGGATTGGGCGTCGGCAGACCGGCCTCGACGATGAGCGCACCGATGCGCTCCCCGACGGCCCAGATTCGACTGACCTTCACGGGCAGAGCCGCGAGCGTGCTCACAGCGCAATCCAGCAGCACCTCGTTGAATCGGCCAACCAAACCCTGATCCGAACCGAACAGAATGGCGCCAATCGCCCGAGGTCCGCGGCTCCGTGTGCCGACGCTGCGTGGCCTCAGAGCGCTCTGGCGCAGACAAACGCTCAAGCCGAGCTGTAGCGCACGGGAATACTCCTCCAGGGCTTCGACGGCCTTTTCGTATTGGTCGATGCTGGAGGCCGCCAGTGCCTTCATCGAACGCACGACGCCCTGAAGATCACGCGCTCCGTCGATCTTGCGGCTCAGGGTCTGTGTGCTGCCGCTCATGGCGTGCGCTGGGCCGGCGCTGGCTTCGGCGTTGCGGGTTCGAACGCAGCAAGTGCCTGCGTGGCGATGCGCAACATGGCCTCTCGGTCCCCGGCACTCAAGCTCTCGGCGCAGTCCATACGGCCGGCTGTAGCCGCCGGTATGTCCTTGACGGCCAGACGCAGTGCATGCCCGGCCTCCGGCATCCGCTCGAGGGGTATCCGGTCGAACAGGCCTGCCGACAGTGCGAGCAATACGACGAGCTGCTCGAGTAGCGACAGGGGTTCGGATTCGGGCTGCTTGAGACAGGCGCGGATTCGCTGTCCGTGATCGATCACTTTGCGCGTGGCTTCGTCGAGGCGCGTGCCGAAGCGCGCGAAGGTCTCCATCTCCTCAAACTGCGAGTACTCGAGTTTGAGATTACCCGCGACGGCGCGATACACGGGCCGCTGCGCCGCTCCGCCGACGCGCGAGACGGACTTCGCGACGTCGACGGCGGGCAATATCCCCAGTTCGAACAGGTTCGGCGAGAGGTATATCTGGCCGTCGGTGATGGATATCAGGTTGGTCGGTATATACGCGGAGATGTCCTGTGCTTCGGTTTCAATGATCGGCAGCGCCGTGAGAGAGCCGCCGCCACGCGCCGGGCCCAGATGCGTCGCGCGCTCCAGCATCCTTGAATGGATGTAGAAGATGTCGCCCGGGAAGGCTTCGCGGCCGGGGGGCCGGCGCAGCAGCAGCGAAATCTCGCGATAACTGCGTGCGTGTTGTGTGAGATCGTCGTACACGATCAGGACATCGGAACCCGCTTCCATGAAGTATTCGGCGATGCTGGTCGCGGCGTAGGGCGCAACATAGGACAGACCGGGGGCCTGGTTGGCTTCAGCCACGACCACGACGGTGTAATCCATCGCCGAGCGCTCGCGCAATCTGGCGACGACTTTGGCGACGGCCGCGGCGCGCTGACCGATGGCGCAGTAGACGCACAAGACGTTCTTGCCGCGCTGGTTCAGAATTGCATCGACCGCCATGGCGCTCTTGCCGGTCTGCCGATCCCCTAGAATAAGCTCGCGCTGGCCGCGTCCGATGGGGATCATCGCATCGACGACCAGTAGGCCGGTCTGCAGCGGCACGTCGACCGGCGCGCGCTCCATGATCGGCGCGGCCGCCCGCTCGACGGGACGGCGCGTGCTCGCGCGCAGGGCGCCTTGGCCGTCGAGCGCTCGGCCCAAGGGGTCGATGACTCGCCCCAACAGGGTGTTGCCGACCACCACGTCCATGACACGCCCGCTACGGGTCACTTCATCACCGACGTGTAGATCCTGAAAGTCGCCGAGCAGCACCACACCGATGCTCTGCTCATCGATGTTGAAGGCGATACCCGGCATTCCGCCCGGGAAATGCACCACCTCCTCGAAGCCGACGCCGGGCAGACCCGAGACCGTGGCAATGCCAGTGTCCAGATCGGTGACGGCGCCCACTTCGCGGGGCAGGAACGTCGCTCTATAGCTCGCCCGCGCCTCGCGCAGCGGCGTCAACGCAGCATCGAGCGCAAGCGGCGCCGGCTCGGGCGTGTTCATGTTGTCGCGATGGAGACGCCCTGCGGCGTCGAACCACGAGCTGTCGCAAACTGAGATGCCTGGGAATCCAACAGCGCATCGAGTGCGTGCTCGAGCCCCTGGAGATACTCGGCGATGCTCCAGCTGAGCTTCTGACCGTTGACCGTCAATTCGATGCCACAGATCACGGCCGGCGCTGCCTCGAAGCGGACTCGAACCTCGGCGGCAAAAACCTCGTTGAGCGCGTTGCGAATTGTGGCCTGCTCTCTGGCTGGCAACTCAAAGCCGCTGCGCACCAGCACCGGATCCGCTGAACTCTTGATCGCAGCCGCCAGTGTCATCCTGGAACCGGCATCCAGTTCGCGCAGCCGCCGCGTGAAAACCGCCCCGATGCGCTCCTCGAGATCGGTGGCGGCCAGCTCGGAGAGGGCCTTGCGTACGATGTCGAAGATTTCGTTCTCGGCGAGACGGGCGAGGGCCGCATTGAGATTCTGCTGATCGTGCTGCAGCGCCTTCGCTTGCGTGGCGCGCAGAGCCGCGGCCGACTCTCTGGCCTCCTGCATCAGTCGCTCGCGCTCCGCTTTGGCCTGTTGCGTCGCCTGCTCGAGCAGCGCGGCGCACTGCTGATCGAGCGCCTGGCGCTTGTTCTCAAACGTCGTGCGCTCCTGCGTGGCTTGGAGCTGCTTGGTGGCAGCGTCGGCCAGTTCAGCGGCGATGCGCTGCTCCCGCGTGTCGATCGCCGTCAGGATCGGTCGATAGAGAAAGCGCTTCAACAACCAGATCAGAATGATGAAATTGACTACCTGTGCTCCGACGGTGAACCAGTCGATAAGCATGGTTCACTTGCCTCCGGCCTGGGCGATGAAGTGAGTCCAGAAGGGATTGGCGAAGATCAGAATCATGGAAACGACGAAGCAGTAAATGGCCAGCGACTCGATCATGGCCAGGCCCACGAACAGCGTTCGCGTGATGGTCGCGGACGCATCGGGTTGCTGCGCCAGGGAACTCAGCGCTATGGCCACGGCGCGGCCCTCTCCCAGCGCCGGGCCGATGGCGCCCATGCCGATCGTCAATCCGGCGGTAATGATCGAGGCGATGGCAACCATCGTGCTGCTATCCATTGGAGTTCCTTTGCTTGCGAACGCGGGTGGCCGCCGCGATATAGACCGTGGCCAGAATGCTAAAAATGTATGCCTGAACCATGCCCGTGAGCAGGCCGAGCGCCGTCATCAGAATCGGAAACAGCAAGGGCGTGATCGTGAGCAAAATGCCGACGATCATGACGCCGCTCATCATGTTTCCGAACAGGCGCACGGCCAGCGCCAGGGTACGGGAGAGTTCGCTGATGATGTTGAACGGCAGCATGATGAAGGTCGGCTGCATGTACGTACGCAGGTAATCCTTCAGGCCCTGCTTGCGGATGCCGAAGAACGGCACGGCGATGAACACGCACAGCGCCAGCGCCGCCGTGGTCGAGAGCGACCCGGTCGGAGGCGCGAAGCCCGGGATTCCGGTGGCCAGATTCGCCAGTGCGATGAACAGAAATAATGTGCCGATGAAGGGCAGGAATTGCCCCGGCTCCCCCAGACCCGCCTCCTTGATCTGCTGCTCGATCCCGGTGACGACAATCTCCAGTGCCGCCTGCCAGCGAGAGATGGTCTTGGCACTGGCGAGTCTGCGGGTCAGCAGTCGAGCCCCGATGCTCATCAGCGCCATCATGATCCAGGTCGTGAGGATCGTGCCGTTGAGCTTCACATAGCCGTGCTGCCAGAGAATCTGCTGATCCGAGCTCAGATTCACGTTCCGCTCCCGGCGTTGCGACGCGCATGCAGGGTGCCTGGCGTGCGCGTCAGGCGCGTGGCCGCGATACGGGCGAGGACGAAACCGAGCAGGCAGGCGAGCAAACGCCGCCAGTCGCCATGCCCGACCAGGTAGAAGCCGGCCAGAGTCAGGAGCATTCTGAGCAGCAGGCTTGCGAAAAACCATGGGCCGGGGGCGTCGGAGGACAGGCCGCGACGAATGGTCAACCACAATGCGCCGAAGAAAAGCATCCCCAGTAGAACACCAAACAGGAAGGCAAGCGGCAGCGTGGTCAGATCATTCATCCTTATCTTCCGGCCGCGCGGCGTCCTGTTGCCGGCGCTGTATCGCCGTATTCTCCTGCGCGACCCAATGCCACGCATTGGCGCAGCCGAGTATCAATCCGCTCATGAGCAGCATCAGCGTCCAGGAGCGATGTCCCGGGTGTTGCTTGTCCAACCATAGCCCGAGCATGCCGCCGGCGAGAGTCGGCAACGCCACGGACCAGCCGATCAGGCCGCTCATGCCCAGCCCCGACCACACACCCGGCGGTCCGGCGCGCTGTGCCTGGATTTTGCGCCGCGCCTTGGCCGCGACTTCTGTCAGCAGAGCCGGTTCCTCATCGGCCATGATCGAACTCCGCGACTCGAGCGATCAGGCCAGCCTCTATCTTCGCCACGGCGGCGCGAACCTCGCGCTCGCGAGCACCGAGTTGCTGAAAATCACTCTTGACGGCCCTCTGTAGCTGGCTGAGATCCGTGCCGCCGATGGCTCGTCGCACCGATACGAGTACGTCCGCACCACTCTTGACCAGCACCCCCTCATCGATAGCGAGGTAGATCGGGGCGGATTGCGCGATTGTATAGGTCAGGATTCCAGGCACCAGTGCGGCGACGCAGTCGAGCCGATGTGGCAGCAGCTCGAAGCAGCCGGCGCTGTTCTCGGCCACGATGCGGAGGACATCGCTCTCGCGCGCGTAGATTCGATACGGCAGCAGGATCTCGAGATTCATGAGGAGCCGCCGTGGTTCGCGCCGCCTCGTCTGGCCTCGCCGATAGCTCCGATCATGTAGAGCGCACTCTCGGGGTAGTCCTTGAATTCATCGCGCAGGATGCGCTCGCAGCCGTCGAGCGAGTCCTTCAATGTGACGGTCTTGCCTGCAATCCGGCTGAATTGCGCGGTCGTGAAGAACGGTTGAGTCAGAAAGCGCTCGAGGCGCCGCGCGCGAGCGACGATCTTGCGGTCCTCGGGCGAGAGCTGCTCCTGCCCGAGCATCGCGATGATGTCCTTCAGATCTTCGTATTGCGCCAGGGTCTTGCGGATCTGCTGGGCGAGTGCGTAGTGCGTCGCTCCCACGATGGCGGGCGTCGCCATCTTCGAGCTGGATTGAAGCAAGTCAATGGCCGGATACAGTCCTTCGCTCGCCCGCTTGCGAGACAGCACGATCGATGCGGACAGATGTGAAAAGACGTGAACCGCCGCCGGATCGGTCAGATCGTCCGCCGGCACGTAGACGGCCTGGATCGAGGTGATGGCGCCGGCATGCGTGTTGGCGATGCGCTCCTCGAGACCTGATAGCTCCGTGCTCATTGTCGGCTGATAGCCGAGCTGCGAGGGCATGCGGCCCATCAAACCCGATACCTCCATGCCAGCCTGTATGAAGCGGAAGATGTTGTCGATCAGCAGCAGTACGTCGCGCTGCTCGTCGTCGCGGAAGTACTCGGCCATCGTCAGCGCGGTATTGCCCACACGGAAGCGCGCTCCCGGCGGTTCGTTCATCTGCCCGAATACCATGACCATGTCCTTCAGTACGCCGGCATCCTGCATCGCGCGGTACAGCTCCTCGCCCTCGCGGCAACGCTCGCCGATGCCGCAGAAAATGCTGACACCCTGCTGGCGCCCGATCATGTTGTGAATCATCTCGGTCAACAACACCGTCTTGCCGACACCTGCGCCGCCGAACAGACCCGCTTTGCCGCCGCGCTCCAGCGGCACCAGTACATCGATCGCCTTGATTCCGGTTTCGAACACTTCCGATCGTGTGGAGCGCTCCGCCAACGAAGGAGGGGCACGGTGTATGCTGCGCCAGCGCACGTCGCCGGGCGGCGGTTCGCGATCGATAGGTTGACCGAATACATCGAACATGCGCGCGATAATCGACTTGCCGACTGGCGCCTGCAACGGTAGACCGGTGTCAACCACAGTCATGCCGCGTGCCAGACCCTGCGTGGGCGTGAGTGCGATGCCGCGCACGCGCTGGCTGTCGAGCTGAGTCAGGACTTCGATGATGACGGCCTGCTCGCCGCCGGTGCGCAGCACCGAGTAGATCGACGGTGCGCCGTGCTCAAACTGCACGTCGACGACGCTGCCGCGCACCGCGACGACGGCGCCGCGGCGCTCGAGCGCACCCTGCCGGGGAGTGGCTCGGTCGATGATCACGGCTGGTCCTTGGGGCACAATGTATCTGCTGGCGCGCCACGCGCCAGGAACTCGTGTTTGAGGCTAGCCGTCACTCAACGCATCGTCTGTACGCTGGCGAACAGTGAAGGTGATCGCTCTGGATCGTGGCGATCTCAAAGGCGCTGCCGGATCGCGAGTCGGTTTGCTACCCGCCGCCGCGCCGCGCCTGTACACCCAAACGCAGTGCCGCTACTTGCGTTTTACTGCGAGCGACAATTTGAGCGTGTGCGCTTTATAGCGTACGGCGGCTTCACTGCGGCCCAGTTCGTGCGCGATGCGCGCGGCGGGCGCGCGACGCGCGAGGCGCCGCAACTGCTTTTCATGAGCGGCCGTCCAGAGCACTCTCAGTCGCCGTTTCTGTCGCTTGGGCATGCAATAGTTTCCCTTTGGTAAGTTGGAATCGATAGTGTAGCCTTTTCATCGGCGAGCGGTCGTGTCGGTGCAATGAATCGCCGTCCAATGAGTTGAGCCATGGACCCCCGATGCCTGGATCCGCGGCCGGCATGATGCCTAAAGCTTCGAAAAGAGCAAACATGGCGAACATAATTCGGCGAGATTCAACCGGAGCGGCGGCGCTGACGGCCATCGGCATCGTCTACGGTGATCTCGGTACCAGCCCGCTGTACACGCTGCAGGCGATTGCCGAGGCGACCGGCGGGCGATTCAGCCCACAGAGTGCGCTTGGAGTTCTTTCGCTGATTATCTGGACGCTGCTCATCACCGTATCGATCAAGTACTGTCTCTTTGTCATGCGTGCCGACAATCACGGCGAGGGCGGCATTCTGGCGCTGATGTCGCTGGTGGGCGGGAACAGTTTCAAGCGCGGCGCTCGCTCGCTCGCGCTGATGGGCTTGCTCGGGGCGGCACTGCTCTACGGCGACGGCGTGATCACACCCGCGATCTCCGTGCTGAGCGCCCTCGAGGGCATCAATGTGGTCACCGATGCCTGCAAGCCACTGATCATGCCTGCGGCGGTGACTATCCTGGTGCTGTTGTTTGCCGCGCAGCGACTGGGGACCGAGCGGATCGGCCGCGCCTTTGGGCCGATGATGCTGCTTTGGTTCATCACGATTGGGCTCATGGGCCTCGTGGGCGTCATGCGCCACCCCGCCGTGCTCCATGCCATCGACCCACGTTACGGGCTCGACTTCCTGGCACACAACCGCCAGGTGGCGCTTCTGGTACTGGGCGGCGTGTTCCTGTGCATCACCGGTGGTGAAGCGCTGTACGCGGATATGGGACATATCGGCAAGGCACCGATCCGTTTGGCGTGGTACGCGCTGGTGCTGCCCGCATTGCTGCTCAACTATGCGGGCCAGTCGGCGCTGCTGCTGGAGCGAGGGAGCATTCAGGGCAATCCTTTTTTCCTGCTGGCGCCGAGCTGGAGCGTCTATCCGCTGGTAGTGCTGGCCACGGCCGCTACGATCATTGCCAGCCAGGCGATCATCACCGGCTCGTTCTCCATGACGCGCCAGGCGATGCAGCTTGGCTGGTTGCCGGCCGTCAACATCAGACAGACCTCCGATCAGCTCTACGGCCAGATCTATGTGCCCATCGTCAATTGGCTGATGATGATCGCGACCGTTGCCATCACGATTGCCTTTGGTAGTTCGAACCGTCTGGCAGGGGCGTACGGCACGGCGGTGTCCATGACCATGCTGCTGACCAGCTGTCTGCTGTTCGTCGCGATGCTACGAATCTGGCGCTGGTCGCTGCCCGTTGCGACACTCACAGGCGGACTGTTTGTCGTCGTCGATGCGGCTTTCGTGTGCGCGAATCTGCTCAAGATCACCGACGGTGGCTGGTTGCCCTTGACGTTGGGAATCCTGATTCTGAGCATCATGCTGATCTGGCGCACCGGAATGGATGCGCTGCGTGCGTGCCTGGTGCGCGCCGCTGCGGATCAGGGACGCCTGCTGGCTGAACTGGCCGCGGGGCGCATCGCGCGGGTTCCTGGCACGGCTGTTTTCCTGACCCGTTCCACACAAAGAATTCCGCGCATACTCGTCGAGCATGTAGCGCAGATGGGCGCTCTGCATCGCTGTGCCGTGACGCTCAGAGTGGTCTTCGAGGAGACGCCGCGCATGAGCGTCGCGGAGCGCTGGACCGTGGAGCCGATCGGCCCGGGTCTTTGGCAGGGCGTGATTCGCTTCGGCTTCATGGAGATTCCCGACCTGCGCGAGGCGCTCGAGTCGATCAGGGCTCTCGATCCAGCGGTGGACCTGGAACACGCCGTGTACTTCGGTACCCGCGACCTCGTGGTTCGAAAGCCGGGCAGCCTGATACTGCGGCACGGGGGACTGCAGCTGTTCGCGTTCATGTACCGCAATGCAGTGAAAGTGGTCGATCGATTCCATCTGCCGGCGCAGAACGTCGTTGAAATCGCGCGCCTGATCGAGATCTGAGCCAAAGCGGTTCGGGACTGGCTCAAGGCGCAAATTCCGCTACAGTGAGCCACCGGCCCATCGTGGCCCAGGGGAGATCGATCCGTGGCTGCCAGACCGGCCATCATCTCGTTCCGCGCGAGCGTCGCGCCGCAGAACTCGGTTCCCGACGCCGCGCGGCTCGTGAGCGGCGAACCGCGCCTGATGGCGTGGAATTACTTTAGCGATCCGAGCCGACAGTTCCACGCCGGCGTGTGGTCGGCCACGCGCGGCTGCTGGCGGATCAACTATTCTGAATCCGAGTTCTGTCATCTGTTGCAGGGGCGGGTAGCCCTCACGGATGAGCAGGGCGAGCGCCTGGAGTTCGGCGCCGGTGACAGCTTCGTGATACCGGCCGGCTTTGCGGGCACCTGGGAGGTCATTGAGGACTGTCGCAAGCTGTACGCCATTTTCGAATCGCGACAGACGCATTGATGCGAACGACACGGTACACAAATACAGTCGCCACAATAATTTAAATAGTATTGATAAAGTGATTGCTGGAGTCCCATGTTGCGATCAGTCGCGCGAAACGGGCGAGGCGGCGGCCCTGGAGACGCTCGCCCGGATCGTGCTGCGCAGCCGCCGTCTGGTGGTCCTGACCGGGGCCGGCTGTAGCACGGAGTCCGGAATTCCCGATTACCGTGACGAGGCGGGTGCCTGGAAGCGTAAGCCACCCATGGCGTACCAGGAATTCATGGCCAGTCATGCGGCGCGCCAGCGCTACTGGGCCAGAGCAGCGATCGGCTGGCGAGCGTTGCGCGCAGTGGGACCCAATCGAGCGCACCACGTGCTCGCTCGCCTCGAGCGGGCTGGGCGCATACCTTGCTTGATCACGCAGAACGTCGATGGGCTGCATCAACGTGCCGGCAGCCGCCAGGTCGTGGATCTGCACGGACGTATCGATGCCGTCGAGTGCCTGCGCTGCGCTCGCACCTGGCCCCGAGAGGATATTCAGACGCGGCTCGAACAGCTCAATCCGCAATGGGACGGCCTGGATGCGCGCATGGCGCCTGATGGCGATGCCCGGCTCGAGCACGTGGATTTCACGAGCTTTGAGCTGGTCGATTGCGAGGACTGCGCGGGTCTGCTGAAGCCCGCGGTCGTGTTTTTTGGCGAATCTGTGCCCCGGGACCGGGTGCTGCGCGCGCAGGCCGCGGTGCAGGCAGCCGACGCCATGCTGGTCGTGGGTTCATCGCTGATGGTGTATTCCGGCTATCGCTTCGTGCGCACCGCGCATGAACTCGGCCTGCCCCTGGCCAGCGTGAATCTGGGCCGTTCGCGCGCGGACGCACTGTTTTCGCTCAAGATTGAGAGTTCATGCGGCTCGGTTCTC
Organism: Steroidobacteraceae bacterium; assembly: GCA_049508555.1. Taxonomy (GTDB): domain Bacteria; phylum Pseudomonadota; class Gammaproteobacteria; order Steroidobacterales; family Steroidobacteraceae; genus FEN-1191. The sequence continues at coordinate 1,112 of JBELAR010000051.1, read as the reverse complement.
GAGCGACTCGAGGCGCGCATCGTCGCGTCGGGACCGAGTGAGTGCGACGCCGGATCCGGACCAGGCGCGGCTAGCCAGCGGCACAGCAATTCGTTAGGCTGAACTTCCAGCGGGCCGCGCGATGCCCGCAACAAAAGCGGTCAATTCGCCACGGGCGCCATGGCCGCATGACCGGGAGACCCGCAGATGAGCCTAGCCTCTGAATTTAAAGAATTTGCAATGAAGGGCAACGTGGTGGATCTCGCCGTGGGCGTGATCATCGGCGCGGCCTTTGGCAAGATCGTCTCCTCGCTGGTGGGCGATCTGTTCATGCCCGTGCTGGGCAAGGCGGTAGGGGGCATCAACTTCAGCGACCTGGCGGTGACGTTGGGCAAGGATCCAACGGGCAAGGACGTGCTGGTGAAGTATGGTTCATTCCTGCAGTCGATCTTTGATTTTCTGGTGATTGCGTTGGTGTTGTTCATGGCCCTGAGGGGCATCAACCGGCTCAAGAAGCCGCCGGCGCCGCAAGCCGCGCCGCCGTCCCCGCCGTCGCGAGAGGAGGTATTGCTGGAGGAGATCCGCGACCTGCTCGCCAAGCGCTGAGCGGGCTTGCATGCCGCTGCGGGGCCAAGATCACCACGGCGGCCGCCAGGGGGAGTCGACATGATCAAGGCGTTGGCTGCTTTACTGCTGCTCGGGATACTCGGCCTCTTTGGATACGGGTGGCTCACTTTGCATTGGGCTTACTCGGTCGGTGAGCGCGCGGGGTACGTGCAGAAGCTCGCACAGCGGGGTTGGCTGTGCAAAACTTGGGAAGGCGAGATGGCCATGGTCACGATGCCGGGCACGGTGTCCGACAAGTTCTACTTCACGGTCCCAAATGATGCGGTGGCCGCAAAGATCAACGCCAGCGTCGGTAAACGCATGGCGCTGCACTACGAGCAGCACCGTTGGATTCCGAACTCCTGCTTCGGGGACACGGAATATTTCGTCAATGACGTACGCCTGATGGAGTAGATCGGAATGTTCGAGAACTGGCTGGCCTCGATGCGAGAGCGCTTTGGGCGCTCCACTCGATCGCATCTGAAGCGCAGTCAGCACATTCAATTGACCAACCCCTGGCATGCAGT
>JBELAR010000050.1:0-13751 GCA_049508555.1 Steroidobacteraceae bacterium | reverse complement strand
ACCATCCACGTGCTCCAGGGCGAGCGCGAGCGGGGGGCGGACAACAAGTCGCTGGGCAAATTCGATTTGACCGATATTCCGCCGGCGCCGCGCGGCATGCCGCAGGTCGAGGTCACTTTCGATATCGATGCCAATGGCATCCTGAATGTGTCGGCCAAAGACAAGGCGACCGGTAAGGAGCAGCGCATCGTGATCCGCGCCTCGAGCGGACTGCAGGATGAAGAGATCAAGCGCATGGTCAAGGATGCGGAGGCGCATGCGGCCGAGGACCGTAAGTTCCGTGAGCTCGTCGATACGCGCAATCGCGCCGATGCGATGGTGCATTCGGTGGAGAAGGCACTCAAGGATCTCGGTGAGAAAGTCAGTGGTGATGAGCGCGCCAAGGCCGAGTCTGCCCTCAGCGACCTCAGAACAGTGCTGAAATCCGACGATAAGGACGCGATCGAAAAGAAAACCGAGGCGCTGACGCAGGCTTCGGCCGCGATCGCCCAGCGCGCCTATGCAGCCAGCCAGCCGCCCGGAGGCCAGGGCGCGGCGGGCGGCGACAGCCCGGCTCCGGGGACTGAGGGCGGCACCGGCGATGCGCCGGGCGCAGCCGGTGCGAAGTCGTCGGAAAACGTGGTCGATGCCGAATTCGAGGAAGTGCGCGACAAGGGTCGCCGGGCGTCCTGAGGCTGCTGGGCCCGGGCGAGCTCGCGAGCCGCCGTGCCCTCGGGTGCCGTGAGGCAGCCGAGGGCACGTGCGCATTGGGAATTTGAGTGCAAGGCAGCATCTGATAGGTACCCATGGCGAAGCGCGACTACTACAAGGTGCTCGATCTGACTCGCAACTCGAGCGAGGCGGAAATCAAAAAGGCCTACCGCCGCCTGGCCATGAAATTCCATCCCGATCGAAATCCCGGTGACCACGAGGCCGAGGAGAAATTCAAGGAGGCGAAAGAAGCCTACGAAGTGCTCTCGGATACGCAGAAGCGCGGCGTCTACGACCAGTACGGACATGCCGGCGTGGAGGCGAGCCGCAATGCGCAGGCGGGCGCATCCGGCTTCAGCGGCGCCGAGGCCTTCGGCGATATCTTCGGCGATGTGTTCGGCGACATCTTCGGTGGCGCGCGCCGCGGTGGCGCCTCGCAGGTCTACCGCGGTGCGGATCTGCGCTACGAGGCGGAACTGGATCTATCCGAAGCCGTCTTCGGGCGCACCATCGAAATCGACGTCAATAAATTCGTGGAATGCGAGCTGTGCCACGGCACGGGGGCGGCGAAGGGATCGGCGCCAATCAGCTGCGAGACCTGCGGCGGCTCCGGCCAGGTGCGCATCTCCCAGGGCTTCTTCACGCTGCAGCAGACCTGCCCCCACTGCCGCGGCAGCGGGCGCACCGTGCGCAATCCCTGCGATCAATGCCTCGGCCAGGGGCGCATCCGCCGCGCCAAGAAGCTCTCCGTGAAGATACCGCCCGGCGTGGACAGCGGCGATCGGGTGCGTCTTGCGGGCGAAGGCGAAGCCGGGCGCAACGGCGGCCCGGCCGGGGATCTCTATGTCGAGGTCCGCGTGCGCGACCACGCCATCTTCGAGCGCGACGGCGTGCACTTGAGCTGCGAGGTGCCGATCGGCTTCACGGCCGCGACGCTGGGCGGCAGCGTCGAGGTGCCGACGCTGGACGGGCACGTGGTGCTGAAGATTCCGCCCGAAACGCAGTCCGGCCGCGTGTTTCGACTGCGCGAGAAGGGGGTCAAATCCGTGCGTGGATCCAGTCGCGGGGATCTGTTCTGCCGCGTCGTGGTTGAGACACCCGTGCACCTGACCCACGAGCAGCGCGCACTGCTCAAGGAATTCGAGGAATCGTTGCAGCAGGCTGGCAGCAAGCACACCCCGCGCCAGAAGGGCTTTCTCGAGGCCGTCAAACACTTCTTCTCCGGTGGCGCGGCGTGAGTCCCCCGGCCGCCGGGGCTCCGATCCGCACGGTGCTGATCGGCGCCACGGGCCGCATGGGCAGAGAGATCCTGCGAGCATTGCCGCTCTTTCCGGCGCTGCGGCTCACGGGCGCCGTGGCCTCGCCCGGCAGTGCGTCGATCGGCGAGGATGCCGGAGCGCGTGCGGGTGTAGCCAGCGTCGGGGTCAGGATCGCCCCGGCGCTGGTGCCTCTGCTGCACGAGGCCGATCTGGCGATCGACTTCTCCAGCGCCAGTGCAGCCGCCGCCAACCTCGCTGCCTGCGTTGCCGGGCGCATCCCGCTGCTGCTCGGCGCCACCGGATTGCCGCCTGAGCTGCTGGCGGCGCTGACGGACGCGGCGGCAGCGATCCCATTGCTCGTGGCACCCAACACGAGCCTGGCGGTGAATCTGTTGCTCGAGCTCGTCGCACAGGCCGCCCGTGCGCTGCCGCGCAGCTATGACATCGAGCTGCTCGAGACGCATCATCGCGGCAAACGCGATGCACCCTCCGGTACGGCGCTCGCGCTCGCGGAGGCCGCGGCGCAGGCGCGCGGCGCAACGCTCGCGCAGGTCGCTGTCCAGGCGCGCCACGGCTCGCTGGGCCCGCGTGCGGCCGGGCAGATCGGCATCGCGGTACGGCGCGGCGGCGATGTGGTCGGGGAGCACGAGGTATTGTTCCTCGGCGAGGGCGAGCAGCTCGGCCTGCGTCATGTGGCGACGGATCGTGCCGTATTTGCCCGCGGCGCACTGCAAGCCGCGCAGTGGCTGGCGACCCGGCCTCCCGGGCGCTACGAAATGAAGGATATTTTCAAATAAAAACAATTATATAGCGCGATCATGTCAAAGAAATATGAGCATCTGGACGCTGAGGCCCGATTTCTCTTGAGTGCCGCAGGATTCCGAGATTCACATGGACAGGGGCGGGTGGGGTCTTTAAACTTTTATGCGTAATCCGAGTATCGGGTTAGTCCGCACAAGGCGGGAGGATGTTCCACAAGAACTCCTCCCGCTTTGTGCATCTGCCGGTCGCAAAGGGCATTCCAGGCCGCGCTGTCACGGCTCGGATGCAGCAGGTTGGAGAGGCATGAAGTGACTGCACCAGCGGTGCTGGCTCTCGCCGACGGGTCCATCTTCAAAGGCCATTCCATTGGAGCTGCGGGCAATACGACCGGTGAGGTCGTATTCAACACCGCGATCACCGGCTATCAGGAAATTCTCACCGATCCCTCCTACGCCCGACAGATCGTCACACTGACCTTCCCGCATGTCGGCAACACGGGTGTTACCCCCGAGGACATGGAGTCGGCGCAGATTTATGCCTCGGGTCTCGTGATCCGCGATCTCTCGCTGATCAGCAGCAGCTGGCGCGCTTCCGGCAGCTTGAGCGAGTTCCTGCAACGCGGCCGCATCGTCGCCATCGCGGGCGTCGATACGCGACGCCTGACGCGCCTGTTGCGCGATCGTGGCGCGCAATCGGGCTGCATCATGACCGGCGAGCGCCTGGATGAGGGCGCGGCAATCCGCGCCGCGCGTGCCTTCCCCGGCCTCAAGGGCATGGATCTGGCCAAGGTCGTGAGCACGCGTCAGAGCTATCAGTGGAACGACGGTACGGTGGGGCGCGAAGGCCCGCCGCTGCGCGCCGCACAGCGCCTGCATGTGGTGGCCTACGACTACGGCGTGAAGCGCAACATCCTGCGTCTGCTGTCCGACCAGGGCTGTCGCGTCACGGTCGTGCCGGCGACGACTCGCGCGGCCGATGTGCTCGCGATGAATCCCGACGGGGTGTTCCTCTCCAACGGTCCTGGGGACCCTGAGCCTTGTGACTACGCGATCAGCGCAATCGCGGAGCTGCTCAATACCGATGTGCCGATTTTTGGCATCTGCCTGGGTCATCAGTTGCTCGGGCTTGCGAGCGGTGCGATGACCGTGAAGATGAAATTCGGTCACCACGGGGCCAACCACCCGGTCCAGGACCTGCACAGCGGGCGCGTGCTCATTACCAGCCAGAATCACGGCTTTGCCGTCGATGAGGCCACGCTGCCGGCGAATCTCGTGCCGACCCATCGCTCATTGTTCGATGGCACCTTGCAGGGCATGGCCCGCCTGGACAAGTCCGCCTTCAGCTTCCAGGGTCACCCGGAGGCGAGTCCCGGGCCGCACGATCTGAAGCCACTGTTCGATGTGTTCGTGCAGGCGATGATCCGCCGCCTGCAGCAGCGACTGCGCACCTTGCGCGCGAACTCCCGCAAGCAGAGCGCCGAGGGCTGAGCCCCGCAGCGAGACCGATGCCCAAGCGCACTGACATCAAGAGCATACTGATCATCGGTGCCGGCCCGATCGTGATCGGCCAGGCCTGTGAGTTCGATTACTCGGGCGCGCAGGCCTGCAAGGCGCTGCGCGAAGAGGGTTATCGCGTCATCCTCGTGAATTCCAATCCGGCCACGATCATGACCGACCCGGAGAGCGCCGATGCGATCTACATCGAGCCGATAAACTGGCGCACCGTGGCACGCATCATCGAGCGCGAGCGGCCGGATGCGCTATTGCCGACGATGGGAGGCCAGACTGCGCTCAACACCGCACTCGATCTGGTGCGCGAGGGCGTGCTCAAGCAGTACAACGTCGAGATGATCGCCGCCTCGCGCGAGGCGATCGACATGGCGGAGGATCGTGAACGCTTTCGCAACGCCATGCGCGAGATCGGCCTGGCGGTGCCGCGCTCGCAGGTGGCGCGCAGTCTCGAGGAGGCGCTGGCCCTGCAGGGCAGCATCGGCTATCCGATCGTGATCCGACCCTCCTTCACGATGGGCGGCAGCGGCGGGGGCATCGCCTATAACCGCGAAGAATTCGAAGCCATCGTGCAGCGCGGCCTGGATGCCTCGCCGACGCGCGAGCTGCTGCTCGAGGAGGCCGTGCTCGGCTGGAAAGAATACGAGATGGAGGTGGTGCGTGACGCCAAGGACAACTGCATCATCGTCTGCTCGATCGAGAATCTCGACCCGATGGGCGTGCATACCGGGGATTCGATCACCGTCGCTCCCGCGCTGACGCTCACCGACAAGGAGTATCAGCGTATGCGCGATGCCTCGATCGCGGTATTGCGCAAGATCGGTATCGAGACCGGCGGCTCGAACGTTCAGTTCGCCGTCCATCCGACCGACGGACGGCTGCTCGTCATCGAAATGAATCCACGCGTATCGCGCTCCTCGGCGCTGGCCTCCAAGGCCACCGGCTTTCCGATTGCCAAGGTCGCGGCCAAGCTCGCCGTCGGCTATACGCTCGATGAGCTCAAGAACGAGATTACAGGCGGGGCCACACCGGCCTCGTTCGAACCCTCGATCGATTATGTGGTCACGAAGATTCCGCGCTTCACCTTCGAGAAGTTCCCGGCCGCCAACAACCGCCTCACCACGCAGATGAAATCGGTCGGCGAGGTCATGGCGATCGGCCGCACCTTCCAGGAGTCGCTGCAGAAAGCGCTACGCGGGCTTGAGACCGGCCTGGACGGACTGGACCCGCAGCTCACCTTGCCGCTCACGGATGAGGCCCGAAACCAATTGATCTACGAGCTGCGTGCCCCGGGGGCGGACCGTCTGCTCTATGTCGCCGACGCTTTTCGTGCCGGCTTCGCCATCGAGCGTGTCGCGGAGCTCACGGGGATCGATCCCTGGTTCCTCGCCCAGATCGAGGATCTGGTGAGCGAGGAGGCGCGGGTGCGGCGGGAAGGGGATGCTGCGCTCGGCGTCGAGCGGCTGCGCGCCCTCAAGCGCAAGGGCTTCTCCGACCGGCGGCTGGCGAATCTGACCCGCTCGAGCGAGACCTTGATACGCGCCAAGCGGCGCGAGTTCGGCGTCGTACCGGTGTACAAGCGGGTCGATACCTGTGCCGCGGAGTTTCCGACTTCGACGGCCTACCTGTACTCGACCTACGAGGAGGAGTGCGAGGCACAGCCGAGCAAGCGCCGCAAGATCATGATTCTCGGCGGGGGCCCGAACCGCATCGGACAGGGCATCGAATTCGACTATTGCTGCGTGCACGCGGCCCTGGCGCTGCGCGAGCAGGGCTTCGAGACCATCATGGTCAACTGCAATCCGGAGACCGTATCGACCGACTATGACACCTCGGATCGGCTCTACTTCGAGCCGCTCACGCTCGAGGACGTGCTGGAAGTGATCGCCAAGGAAAAGCCCGAAGGCGTGATCGTTCAATTCGGCGGCCAGACGCCGCTGAAACTCTCGCGCGCGCTCGAGGCCGCCGGCGCCCCGATCATCGGCACTTCCCCCGATTCGATCGACGTCGCCGAGGATCGCGAGCGTTTCCAGCAACTGGTGCGCCGCCTCGGCCTCAAGCAACCGGCCAATGCGACCGCGCGCACCGAGGAACAGGCGGTGCTGCTGGCGCGCGATGTCGGCTACCCGCTGGTGGTGCGGCCCTCCTATGTCCTGGGCGGGCGCGCGATGGAGATCGTCTTCAACGAGGAGGACCTGCGCGCGTACATGGGTCACGCGGTAAAGGTTTCCAACGACAGTCCCGTGCTGCTGGATCGATTTCTGGACGTGGCGATCGAGGTCGACGTGGACGCGGTCTGCGACGGCGAGGATGTGCTGATCGGCGGCATCATGGAGCACGTGGAACAGGCGGGGGTGCATTCGGGAGACTCCAGCTGCTCGCTGCCGCCCAACAGTCTCTCGGCGGAGCTGCAGGATGAACTGCGCGCGCAGACCCGCAAACTCGCCCGGGCCCTGAACGTGATCGGACTCATGAATATCCAGTTCGCCATCCAGAACGGCACCGTCTATGTGCTCGAGGTCAACCCGCGCGCCTCGCGCACCGTGCCCTTCGTATCCAAGGCGACCGGCGTGCCGATCGCCAAGATTGCCGCCCGGGTCATGACCGGCGCCAAGCTGCGCGAACTCGGGGCCCTGTACGAGCGCGTGCCGCCCTACTATTCGGTCAAGGAGGCGGTATTCCCGTTCCTGAAGTTTCCGGAAGCCGATCCGATCCTCGGCCCCGAGATGAAATCCACCGGCGAGGTCATGGGCACGGGACGTACCTTCGGCGAGGCCTATGCGAAGTCGCAGAGCGCCTCGGGAGTCGTGCTGCCGCGCCAGGGCTGTTGCCTGATCAGCGTGCGCGAGCGCGACAAGAGCGGGGTCGTCCCGCTGGCGCGCCGTCTGCTCACGCACGGCTTCACCATCGTGGCCACGAGCGGTACGGCGCGCGTGCTGCAGGCGGCGGGTATCGAGTGCCGCCGCGTCAACAAGGTGCGCGAAGGCCGTCCGCACATCGTCGATATGATCAAGAACGACGAGATCGATCTGATCGTCAACAGCACCGAGGGCAAGCAGGCCACACTCGAATCCATTTCGATACGGCGCGAGGCCGTGCACCGTCGCGTCACTTATTACACAACTCTGGCGGCCGCGCTCGCGACCTGCGAGGCGCTGGATCATCTCGATGAAGTCGACGTCAATCGGCTGCAGGATCTGCACCAGCAGGTCACGGCGCACGAAACGGCGCCCGACTCGCGGGAGGTCGGCACGTGAAGCGCTCACCCATGACATTGCGCGGCGCGGAAATGCTGCGCGTGGAGCTCAAGCGGCTGAAGTCGGTGGAGCGCCCGCGCGTGATCAAGGCGATCGCCGAAGCGCGCAGCCATGGAGATCTGTCCGAGAACGCGGAATATCACGCGGCGCGCGAGCAGCAGGGCTTCATCGAGGGACGCATCATGGAGATCGAGTCGCGGCTCGCAGCAGCCGAGATCATCGATGTGCTGAGCCTGCCGGTCACCGGGCGCGTGGTATTCGGCTCGACCGTCGAGCTCGAGGATCAGGAGGAAGGCGCCGCGGTCACCTATCAGATCGTCGGCGAGGATGAGGCGGATATCCGTTCGGGGCGTATCTCGGTGACTTCACCGATTGCCCGCGCGCTGATCGGCAAGAAGTCCGGCGACGTGGTGGACGTGACGGCTCCCGGCAGAACTCGCAGCTACGAGATCGTGTCGGTGAAATACGTCTAGCATGCTCAAGGCTCGGGCAACGGCAGGCGCGAGAGCGGCACCCGGGCCTTGAAGAGCACCGCGGTGTGGCCGATGCGCGTGACCAGCACACTGTCCGTCTGCCGCACGAGCTCGGCGATCAGCGCATCGCGCGCATCGCGGTCGGGGGCCTGGACGCGCACCTTGATGAGCTCATGATCGGCAAGCGCGCGCGCGGTTTCCGCACACACCCCCGCACTCAGGCCACCCTGGCCAATCTGGATCACGGGTTTGAGCGCATGAGCGAGCCCGCGCAGATGGCGCAGTTGTTTATCGCTTAAGCTCATAGCCGCAATTATGGCGCGCCGATCCAAGAGCAGCGACCGGTGGCTGCGTGAACATTTTTCCGACCCTTATGTCCAACGGGCCAGGGCGGAAGGCTGGCGTTCGCGGGCCGTCTATAAGCTCGAGGAGATGGACCGCACGCAGCGGCTGCTGCGCCCGGGCATGCTGGTACTGGACCTGGGGGCGGCCCCGGGGGCCTGGAGCCAGTACGCGCGCCGCCAGGTCGGACGTGGCGGACGGGTGCTGGCCAGCGACATCCTGCCGATGGACGAGCTGCCCGGGGTGGAGTTTGTGCAGGGCGATTTTCGGGAATCGCCGGCACTCGAGCGCCTCAGGGCCGCGCTGGGGGCCGCGGGGGTCGACGTCGTACTGTCCGACATGGCGCCTAACCTGAGCGGCATGGACGCGATTGACGCGCCGCAAAGCATCTATCTGGCTGAATTGGCCATGGAAATGGCGCGACAGGTCTTGAAACCGCAGGGTGTGGCCCTGATTAAACTTTTACAAGGTGCCGGGTTTCAGGAGTTTGTCGCTGAGGCACGACGCCACTTCCGCGCAGTTAAGCTCTTGAAGCCTAAAGCATCCCGTTCGCGCAGTCCTGAAACCTACCTGCTGGCCTCCGGCAGGCAGATGGTGTAGCGTCCTGCTCAATAGTCTGTCCGCTCATCGGGTGTGTCCCCGCAACATGGTGAAATCAGTTGAATGACCTGACCAAAAACATCCTGCTCTGGGTCGTCATCGTATTGGTCATGCTGGCGGTGTTCAGCCGCTACATGCCCACGGGCCCGCAGCGCGCGGAGATCCGCTATTCGGATTTCGTCGCCGATGTGCACGCCAATCGCGTCGACAGCGTGATCCTGCAGGGCGACACGATTCGCGGCGTGCTCAAGGACAAGCAGCAGTTCGAGACCTACAACCCGGAGACCAATTACACGGTACTGATCGGCGATCTGCTCAAGGCGAATGTCGCGATCGAGGGTCAGCCCCCCAAGCAGCCGAATTTCCTGGCGCAGTTGCTGTTGCAGCTCGCCCCGGCACTGCTGCTGATGCTGGTGTTCGTGTATCTGCTGCGCCAGATGCAGGGCGCGGCGGGCGGGCGTGGCGCGATGTCCTTTGGCAAGAGCCGCGCGCGGCTGCTGGGCGAGGATCAGGTCAACGTGACCTTCGCCGACGTCGCCGGCGTCGATGAAGCGAAGCAGGAGGTCGGCGAGATCGTCGATTTCCTCAAGGATCCGGGCAAGTTCCAGAAGCTCGGCGGCAAGATCCCCAAGGGCGTGCTGATGGTGGGCTCCCCGGGCACCGGCAAGACGCTGCTGGCGCGCGCAATCGCGGGCGAAGCCAAGGTGCCGTTCTTTACGATTTCCGGCTCGGATTTTGTCGAGATGTTCGTCGGTGTCGGCGCCTCGCGCGTGCGCGATATGTTCGAGCAGGCCAAGAAGCATGCCCCCTGCATCATCTTCATCGATGAGATCGATGCGGTCGGGCGCCATCGCGGCGCCGGCCTCGGCGGCGGTCACGACGAGCGCGAGCAGACGCTCAACCAGCTGCTGGTCGAGATGGACGGGTTCGAAGGCAACGAGGGCATCATCGTCATCGCGGCGACCAATCGACCCGATGTGCTCGATCCCGCGCTGCTGCGTCCGGGGCGCTTCGACCGGCAGGTCGTGGTGCCGCTGCCCGACGTACGCGGCCGCGAGCAGATCCTGCGCGTGCACATGCGGCGCGTGCCCTTGTCGGATGATGTCAAGCCGGCACTGATCGCGCGCGGCACGCCGGGTTTCTCCGGCGCTGATCTGGCGAATCTGGTCAATGAGGCCGCATTGTTCGCCGCCCGCGCGAACCAGCGGCTTGTGTCGATGGATCAATTCGAGCGCGCCAAGGACAAGATCCTCATGGGTGCCGAGCGGCGCTCGATGGTCATGACCGACGCCGAGAAGCGCATGACGGCCTATCATGAATCCGGCCACGCGATTGTCGGTATCTCCGTGCCCGAGCACGACCCGGTCTACAAAGTCACGATCATTCCGCGTGGCCGCGCGCTCGGAGTCACGCAGTTCCTGCCCGAGCAGGACCGCTATTCCATGAGCCGCAGACGCCTGGAGAGTTCGATCGCGACGCTGTTCGGCGGCCGCATCGCCGAGGAGATCATCTTTGGCGATGACGCGGTCACGACGGGGGCCTCCAACGACATCGAGCGTGCCACGGAACTGGCGCGCAACATGGTCACGAAGTGGGGCCTTTCGGACCGGCTCGGGCCTCTGACCTACACGGAGGAGGCGGGCGAGGTGTTCCTCGGCCGCAGCGTCACGCAGCACAAGCAGGTCTCGGACGAGACCGCGCATGCGATCGATGAGGAGGTCCGGCGAGTCATCGAGACCAATTACCGCCGTGCCAAGGAGATTCTGGAGACGAATCTCGACAAGCTGCATTCGATGGCCGAAGCGCTGATCAAATACGAGACCATCGCGGACGATCAGATCAAGGACATCATGGCCGGTCGCTCGCCGCGGCCGCCGGAAGGCTGGGACGACTCCACGCCGACTACCGGTCCCGGTGGCGGCAAGCCCGTGGTCGCTCCCGTCGGCGCCCCGGCCGACGCGCCCATCGCACGGCCCGCCGGGCAGCATTGAATGACGCCGTACGGTAGAGGCTGAGCAGCCGTGGCGGCGCCGGCCTTGAGGCCGCGCGCCCAACCTCCAGCCATGCAACTGCGCTGCGCCGGCCGCATGCTCGATCTCGAGACCGCGGTGGTCATGGGCGTGCTCAATGTCACGCCCGATTCATTCTCCGACGGCGGTCTGTTCCTCGATCCCGCGGCCGCGCTGGCCCGCGCCGAGCGTATGGTCGAGGAGGGCGCGGCCATCCTCGACATCGGCGGCGAATCAACCCGGCCTGGCGCCCGGGGGGTCGAGTCCGAGGAGGAACTGCGGCGAGTGCTGCCGGTGATCGAGCGCATCGCGGCGCGAGTGCCGGTTCTGATCTCCGTCGATACGTCCAACCCCGAGCTCATGCAACGCGCTGCCGATGCCGGAGCGCACATGATCAACGATGTGCGCGCGCTGCGCGTACCGGGGGCCATGGAGGCGGTGGCCGGCGGCAAGCTGGCGGTGTGCCTCATGCATATGCAGGGGGAGCCGGTCGATATGCAGCGCGCTCCCCACTATGGCGATGTGCTCCTCGAGGTGCGTGGATTCCTGGAGGAACGCGTGCGGGCCTGTAGCGCGGCTGGCATCGAGCGCGAGCGGCTGTGTGTGGATCCGGGCTTCGGCTTCGGTAAGACCACGGCGCATAATCTCGAGCTGTTGCAGCGCTTCGAGGAGTTCGAGTCCCTCGGGCGGCCGCTTGCGGTCGGACTGTCCCGCAAGTCGATACTCTCGGCCCTCACCGGCAGGGCTCCGGCGGAGCGGCTGGCCGGCAGCCTCGCGCTGCTCACGGTCGCCGTGCTGCGCGGGGCGCGCATCGTGCGCGCCCACGATGTGGCAGCGAGCCGGGATGCCGCGCGGGTCGCGAGCGCATTGCGTCCGAGGTCATTGGTTGCTGGAACCTGAGGAGTCGCGCCCGTGAGCAAAGTCTACTTCGGCACTGATGGTATCCGCGGACGCGTGGGGACCGACCCCATGACCGTCGACTTTGCCCTACGGCTGGCCAGTGCCGCTGCGCAGGTGCTGATCCCCCAGGGCGGCACGGTATTGATCGGTAAGGACACGCGCGTCTCGGGCTATCTGTTCGAGTCGGCCCTGGAGGCCGGCTTTGTCGCGGCAGGCGTCAATGTGCTGCTGACCGGCCCGTTGCCCACTCCGGCGGTCGCCTATGTCACACGGTACATGCGCTGCCAGCTCGGTGTGGTGATTAGTGCATCGCACAATCCCTACGAGGATAATGGCATCAAATTCTTCGATGGCGAGGGCCTCAAGCTCTCTGACGCGCTGGAGACGCGGATCGAACAGCAGCTCTCGGTCGCGCCGCTCACGCGGGCCTCACGTGAGCTGGGGCGCGCGCAGCGCGCCGAGATCTCGCAAAAGCACTACCAGGATTTCTGCGCCGGCGTATTGCCGCCGGGCATGGACCTGTCGGGTCTCAAGGTTGTGGTGGACTGCGCCAATGGCGCGACTTACAAGGTCGCGCCGCGCATCCTCGCCGACCTGGAGGCGGACATCGTGCCGATCGGCTGCTCGCCCAACGGGCGCAATATCAACGACAGCTGCGGCTCGACCTCGCCGCAACTCCTGCAACTCACGGTACCCGGCGTGAGAGCGCATGTGGGGATCGCCTTCGACGGTGACGGGGATCGGGTCATCATGGTCGATCATCTGGGACGGCTCATCGATGGCGACCAGCTGCTCTACCTGATTGCATCGGCCGAGCAGGCCGCCGGCACCCTGCGCGGGCCGGTGGTCGGCACGGTCATGAGCAACTTCGGACTGGAGTTGGCACTGCGCCGGCTCGGCATCGATTTCATTCGCGTGCCGGTCGGGGACCGGCACGTCCTGGCCAAACTGGTCGAGTGCGGCGGCGTGCTCGGCGGGGAGACTTCCGGTCACATATTGAGCCTCCGGCGCACGACCACGGGCGATGGACTGATCACGGCCCTGCAGGTGCTTGCGATCATGCAGCAGACCCGTCTGTCCCTGGCCGAGCTCACGGTCGGCATGGAAAAGATGCCGCAGGTATTGCTCAACGTGCAGGTCGAGCAGCGCTTCGATCCGGCCGAGGTACCGTCGATTCTGGCCGCGCAGCGCCGCGTCGAGGCGCAGCTCGCGGGCGAGGGACGCGTCGTGCTGCGCGCCTCGGGTACTGAGCCGCTGATCCGCGTCATGGTCGAGGGCCGCGATGAGGCGGACGTACGCGGATGTGCCGATGAGCTGGCAGAAGCCGTCCGGGCCGCCGTGCCGCGCCGAGCGGCAGCGATTTAGCCCGATCGGCGACCAATCCGCGCCGGCTGCATTGCGGAGCCGTGGGCGCGCCGATATGATCCGCGCGCGCAAGTCAGGGGGCGGGTAAGCGGACAGCTGGAGAGTATTCATGCGGCGCAAGCTCGTAGCCGGCAATTGGAAGATGCACGGATCGCGGGCGGAGAACGAGCCGTTGGTCGAGGCGATCCTTGCCTCCCAGCAACCGGAGCACACGGATTGCGTGATCTGCCCGCCTTTCGTCTATCTGTCGGAGATCGCGCGCCTGTTGCGTGGGGCTGCGACCAAGCTCGGTGCGCAGGATCTGTGTGCCGAGGCGCAGGGGGCTTACACGGGGGAAGTGTCGGCCTCGATGCTCAAGGATGTGGGCTGCACCTATGTGATCGTCGGACACTCGGAGCGGCGCGCTCTGTACGGCGAGGACGATGTGCTCGTGGCACGCAAGTTTGCCGCCGCGATTGCTCGGGGCCTGACGCCGATACTGTGCGTCGGGGAGCTGCTGGCCGAGCGCGAGGCGTCTCGGACGCAGGATGTGGTGGGGCGGCAGCTCGAGGCCGTGGTGTCCTTGACCGGGATCGCCCCCTTCGCT
>JBELAR010000005.1:0-38160 GCA_049508555.1 Steroidobacteraceae bacterium | reverse complement strand
GCACGGCGTTGCGAGAGACCCAGATTGAAATCCTGAGTGCCTATGCTGTCCGTATGGCCCTCGATGCTGGCGGTGCGATCGGGGTATTTGCCCATGAACGCAACCAGCCGGTTCAGATTGCCGCCCGCATTGAGGTTGAGGTCGGCCTTGCCGCTCTCAAACAATACATCGCCGAGCGTGAGGACCAGGCCGCGATCGGTGGCCTTCGCCTGCAGCAAGTCGATCTGCTGCTGCAATTCGGCTGCCTGCAGCTGCGCATTCTGTGCTTGCAACTGCGCGCTCGCGGCATTGGCGTTGGCGATGTCCGCGTCCGAGCGCGCCGAGGCGACCTTGCTGGTCGCGACATCGGCCTCATGGGTGCGGGCATTGAGCAATACCTGCTCGCGTTGCGCGGTGAGTACACTGCGCTGGTCTTCGGCGTAGCTCGTCTCGGCCTCGGCACGTGCAGTGCTGACTTTGCAATTGGCCAGGTACACGCGATGCGCGGCGAGCTGCGAATCGATCACAGGCTGCTCGGCGAGTTGCACGGCGCTCTCGGCGTCCCGCATTGCGAGCGGCACACGAGTGGCCAGATTCGGATCCCCTTGAAGCTGCGTGAGCTGCGCGCGCGCATCCGCGGCGCCTTCAGGCTTGACGGGCGCTGCCGCACAGGCTGCGAGCAGAATGGCCGCCACGGCCGCGGCGACGAGCCCCGGTGTCGAATTGATGCGATGACTGGTGCTGCTCATGGCTGATCTCCGCTCTTGCGCTGCGTTTCCTGGAACAACGTACTCGTACTGCGCTTCATCTCTTCGTTGACATTATTGGCTTTCACGTCCGCGGTCCGCGCCGAGGCAAGCTGCGCCTCGGCGCTCGATTCCTCGGCGTATTGTTTCGCCATGATCATGTTCTTTTCCGTCACCGCGCTACCGGCGGCCTCGAGCTTGACGCGTGCCTCGGCGAGTTCGCCTGGCGCGTAGCGACCCGCTTCGGCCTGCTCCGCCGTGGTGATGGCGAGCTTCGCGGCCTGCAGACTCGCGGTGGGCGGCGGGGCCGAAGCACAGGCCGCCAGCATCAGTACGCACGATAGGCCCGCCGCATTGCGCAGGCGCGGCACATATCGTGTCAGGGTGGTCGCATTCATATGGAATTCGCTTATGGGTGACGATGGAACGCCGCAGATTGTCGGCACTTCATCAAGGCCCGGAGTTTGCGCCCGGGGCGCCCGCAGCGTCTGTGCGCAAACGTACATGCGCGCGCGCCAGAGCCTGTTTCACGCGGCTGAGACGCTCGTTGCGGGCACATCGCCCAGGACCACACGCAGGATATGATTCGCTCCGTCGTCGGTGAGGGTGATGCCGGTTTCGGCGCAGCCCAGCACCTGGCCGTCGAGCTCCGCGCGGGCGATACCGCGGCTCACGCCATGGGGATTCTCGACCTGTATGGTGTAGTGCGCGGAGCGATACTTGAAGTCGATCTGAAACCCGGGCCACGCGGCCGGGATGCAGGGCGAGAGCACCAGGCGCGTACCCTGCAGGCGAAATCCGAGGATCCACTCCAGGCCGGCACGGTACATCCAGCCGGCCGAACCGGTGTACCAGGTCCATCCACCCCGGCCGATGTGCGGCGCTACGGAATAGATATCGGCCGCGACGACATAGGGCTCGACCTTGTAGCGCATGACGTCGGCGCGACTGCCCGCGCGGGTGATCGGGTTGAGCAACGTGTAGAGGTCAAAGGCCTCATTGCCCCGGCCGAGCATGGCGTGGGCGATGACCGTCCAGGTTGCGGCATGCGTGTATTGACCGCCGTTCTCGCGGATGCCGGGCGGATAGGCCTTGACGTAACCCGGATCGGGCAAACTGTGATCGAAGGGCGGCGTAAACAATAGCGCCAATCCGGCCTGGCGCAGTATCAGATTCGATTCGACGGCGGCCATGGCCTGCAGCGCACGTGCGGGATCGGCGGCCTGTGAGATCACGCTCCAGGATTGCGCGATCGAGTCGATGCGGCACTCGGTGCTCCCGGCGGAGCCGAGGGCGGTGCCGTCATCGAAATAGCCACGCCGGTACCAGTTTCCATCCCAGGCCTCGCGCTCGAGTGATTTTCGCAGCGCCGCGGCGTGCGCGAGCCACAGCGTCTCGCGAGCCTGCTCCCCGCGCGCACGGGCCAGCGGCGCATAGCGCAGCAGGGTGGTATAGAGAAACCAGCCGAGCCAGACACTCTCACCCTTACCGCCCGCACCGACACGGTTCATGCCGTCGTTCCAATCACCGGTGCCCATCAAGGGCAGTCCGTGCACGCCGATGCTGAGGCTCTGATCGAGCGCGAGCGCGCAGTGCTCGAACAGCGTCGCGCGCTGATCAGCGATTTCCGGCAGAAAGTAGCGCTCGTGCTCTTCCGGCCGCAATGGCGGACCTTCCAGGTATGGCAGCTCGACATCCAATATCGAGGTGTCGGCGGTGCTCTCGAGGTACTGCGCGCAGGCATAGGCCAGCCAGACCTTGTCGTCGCTGATGCGGGTACGCACGCCCGGCCCGCAGGCGCCGGGCAGCATCGAGGGCAGCCACCAGTGCTGCACGTCACCCTCTGAGAACTGGCAGGCGGCGGCACGCAATAGTTGCATACGAGCCAGCGCTGGCCGCGAGATCAGCAGCGCCATGGCATCCTGGAGCTGATCGCGAAAACCGTAGGCCCCGCTGGCCTGGTAGAAGGCGGATCGTGCCCACATCCGGCAGACCAGGGTCTGATAGAGCATCCAGCGATTGAGGATGATGTCGAGCGAGCGGCTCGGAGTCCTGACCTGCACGGTGCCCAGCGTGTCGTCCCACCAGGCCAGGACCTCGCGCAACACGGCCTCCAGATCCGAGGCGCGATAGCGCTTGAGCAGTGCCTGTGCTTCGGTCGCGCTGGCGGCCTGGCCGAGGAAGAACACAATCTCGAGGCTCTGACCCGGCTCGAGTTCGAACACGGTTTGCATTGCGCCGCAGGGATCGAGCCCGGCGCCGGTGCGCTTGGACAGGGTGGTGCGCCTCTCGAGCGCTGCGGGGTGCGCCAGCGTGCCGTGGCGGCCGAGGAACTCGCGCCGGTCCGCGGTCCACTGCGTCTGCCGCCCGGCCAGATCCATGAACCCCACGCGCGAGCCGTATTGCGCATTCCATGGATTGCTGGCGAACAGAGCGCCCGTGAGCGGATCCACGGCGCTGAGCAGAAACGGGGCCGAGGCTGCGCGTTCGGAGCCGAGTACCCATTCCACGTACGCCGTCACCGATAAAGTGCGCCGGCGCCCCGAGATGTTGTGGAGCTTCAGGCGCGAAATCTTGATGGGGTCTTGCATGGGCACGTACACCAGCAGCTCGAGCGCGATGCCGTGTGCCGTGTGCTCGAATCGGCTGTAACCCTGCCCATGCCGGGCCGTATACGATCTGCCGTGATAGCGGATGGGTGCGGCCGTGGGCCCCCAGAGCTCCCCGCTCTGCTCGTCGCGCACGTAGAGGATCTCGCCGGGACGGTCGCTGACCGGATCGTTCGACCAGGGCGTGAGCTGATTCTCGCGGCTGTTGGCCGACCAGCTGAAGCCACTGCCTTCGGCCGCCACCTGGAAACCGAAATGCGGATTGGCAATCACATTGAGCCAGGGCGCCGGCGTCGATTGCCCGCTGCCCAGCAGCGTCACGTACTCCCGCCCGCCCGCAGCAAAACCCCCGAGCCCGTTGAAGAACTCCAGATCCTTCGGCGCTGTCATGGCCAGATCGATCGCCGCCGCCCCCGGCGGCTGCTGCTGCTGCTGAGCGCCGGGGGCGGCGCCCGGACCGCGCGCGCGGTCGAGTTGCTCCGCCAGGCTGCCGCGCTGCCCGACCAGCACGGCGCGCGCCACCGAGGACAGCAATGCGCGCGTTGGCGCGGAGATCTGATCGCCGCGCAGCAGGAACACGGCGCCGCGCGTCTTGTGCGCCCCGAGCGGGGCACGCGCCTGAATCATGCGCACCTGTGTGTCCAGTGCACCCTGCAGATCCTGGACGTATGAGACGGAACGCTCGTTCAATATGACCAGATCGACGGCCAGCTGCTTCATGCGCCAGTATTCGTGTGCCCGCAGCAGCGCGCGTGCGATTGCGATGTCCTCGATCGCATCGATTCGCAGCAATACGATCGGCACGTCCCCGGAGATGCCTTGCGCCCAGAGTCCGGCTGCCGAGGCGGCGCCGTCGCGGATCTTATCGGAAGAGGGGCGCATCGAGGCGTCGGCGTACAGCACATGACCGGCGAGACGTTGAAACAGACTCGACTCCGCAGCGTCGATGCCCAGATGTCGCAACTGTATCTGTGCCTGGGTCCAGGCCAGGGTTGCTGCGCGCACGAAGGCGTTCGCGTCCTGCTGCTTGTCGACCAGATCCAGCGCCGCCGCGCGCGTGGCGGCAACCCCGGTCCAGAACGCGATGCGCACGCTCGCGCCCGGCTCGACGCGCACGCGGTAGCGCAGTGCGAACACGGGATCGAGCACCGTGCCGACGGTATTGGACAGACGCCGCCCGTCCATCACCGCTACGGCCCCGCGCACGTCGCGCCCACGGCCGATGAAGCGCGCCCGATCGGTCTCGATGTCGGGCTTGCCGGCGCTGGCACCCTCGAGCACGGCGTGATGGGCCGCCCAGATCTCCGGCTCCTCCGGGGCGCGCCTGCGGCGCGTCGCCAGAATGGCTCCGACCTTGGGCACATACTCGGTTTGTACGAACATCTTGCAGAAGGCCGGATGTGCCGAATCGGCCGCCGGCGGCGCGAGCACCAGCTCGCAATACGAGGTGACGTCGAGATCGCGGGCGTGCTGGCCACTGTTCAAGATACTCAGCCGGCGCACTTCGGCGTCATCTTCCGGCGAGACGACCACTTCCAGGATCGTCGTGATATCGCCATCGACACGCATGAACTCGGCCCGATCCTCGGCGAAGGTCACCTCGTAGCGGGCGGGCTCGACGCCGCAGGGCTGATAGCCCGCGGACCACACGGCGCCGCTCTCCACGTCGCGCAGAAACAAATAGCTGCCGCTATCGTCGCGCGTCGGGTCCTCGCGCCAGCGCGTCACGGCGATATCGCGCCAACGGCTATAGCCCGAGCCGGCGCTGCTGAGCATGACCGAATAGCGGCCATTGGAGAGCAGATGGGTCTGCGGCGAGAGATCGTGCGGCGTGTATAGACGGCGCACCTCCGGTGGTTGCATCGCGTTGGTCCGCGAGGCCGTGCTGACTTCCTCCGCACGCGGATGCATGACCGAGACGTCGCGCGGTGTGCGCTCCTGCAACAGGAGCTCCGAGGCGCGGATACTCGGCTCGGAGTGGAAGCGCTCGCGCATGCGCCCGTCGAGCAGGACGTTGGCGATGGCGACGATCGACATACCCTGGTGATGCGCCATGAAGGCGCGCACGATCGCGAAGCGCGCGCCTTCGGGCAGGCGGCTGCGCGTGTAATCGAGCGCCTCGTACAAGCCGTAGCGGCCGCAGGCGCCGAGGCTCGTGAGGCGGGCGAAATTCAGCGCGGCTTGCCGCGGCTCGACCATCGAGGCCAGTGCGGTCGCGTAGGGCGCGACCACCGTGTTTTCGCTGAGGCCGCGTTTGAGTCCGAGGCCCGGAACGCCGAAATTCGAATACTGATACGTGAGCTCCAGGTCGCGGGCGTTGTAGGCCGATTCTGAGATGCCCCAGGGCACGCCCAGCTCGGCTCCGTAGCTCATCTGACGCTCCACGATCAGGCGGCTGGTCTCCTCGAGCAGACTTCCGGCCGGTGCCCGCATGACCAGTGAGGGCATGAGGTACTCAAACATCGAGCCCGACCAGGAGATCAGCGCCGCGCCGTGACCGATGCTCGTGACGGGGCGCCCCAGACGAAACCAATGACGGGCCGGAGCATCGTTCTTGGCGATCGCCACAAAACTCGCGAGGCGTGCCTCCGAGGCGAGCAGGTCGTAGCAGCTCGGGTCCAGAGTGCCGAGGTCGGGTCGAAAGCCGATCGACAACAGCCGGCGTTGCGGATCGAGCAGGAAGTCGAATTGCATGGCCTGCGCCATGTTTCGCGCCCGTGATTCGATGGTCTGCAGACGCCGGTTGAGGTGCTGATGCTCCTCAATCGAGCGGCCCACATCGCGCCGCCAGCTCGTGACCGAGCGCTGCACCGCCTGCACCCAGTAGAGCACCTCTTCGCCCGCTGCACCGCCCAGTTCGCTCACGAGTGCAAGAGCGATATCGACCAGGGTCGCGGCCTGCGAGCCGATCTGCCCGACTCGCACCGCGAGATCGAGGCCATCGTGCGTGGCATCGCTCAAGCCGATGCGCAGCGCGTCGAGCACTTGCTCGAGCTGCCGGCAACTCACCGTGTGCACTCGCGCTTCGGCGGCGAGGGCATCGAGGGCTTCGCGAGCCAGTCCGACTGCGTCGAGTACGCCGGCGCGCGAATCAGCCGGTGCCACCGGTGAGTCGATCCATTCGCGCGCCGCGTTGGCCAGCGCGATCAAGTGTGCCGCCAGATTGCCGCTATCGACGGAGGACACGTAGCGCGGTTCCAGAGGCGACAGGTTCTGCGTGTCATACCAGTTGTACAGATGACCGCGGCAGTACTCGAGCTGACCCATGCTCCAGAGCGTCGCCTCCAGCCGCTCGACGGTCTCGACCGTGCCGGCCCAGCCGAAATCCCGGGCGCTCAGCGTCGAGAGCAGGTAGATGCCGATATTGGTCGGGGAAGTGCGGTGAGCGATGACCGGTTTGGGGTCTTCCTGAAAATTATCCGGCGGCAGCATATTGTCCGCGGCGGTCACGAAGGTCTCGAAGTAGCGCCAGGTCCGACGCGCGACCCGGCGCAGCGCAAGCGCATCGGGACTCGTGATGGCCAGCCGACCGGCGAGCGGCGGGGAGACGCTGATCCAGGCCGCCACGGCGGGCGACGCCAGCCACAGCAGCACGAACGGCGCGGCCAGCCAGCTGGCCGCCGGGTTCAGCGTCCCCACCAGTGCGCCGGTGGCGAGTGCGAGCGCGAGAGCGCCCCACATGCGCGCGTAGGCGCGAGTCCAATGCAACCGCGGGCTCAGGTTCGCCTGTGCGGCGGTGATCCACTCGAGCAGATTGCGCCGGCTCAGGGACAGTCGGAACAGCGTCCGTGCGATCGCGTCGAGCATGAGCCAGGCCTGATGCGCCAGGAGCGTCAGCAGCAGCAGGGATTGGCCAGCGGCGAGGCCCGCGTCCTTGCGCAGCGCCCACAGGTGACTGCGCAGATCGATGCCGGAACGCCGCGGCACGATCGCGGCGCAGACCAGCACCAAGGCCGGCAAGGACACGATGGCGACGATGAAGACGGTCCAGAGCAGCGGCGCGCCGTGCCCCAGCAGCCATCCCGCCGCGAGCGAGGCGATCGTGGCGGGAGCCGAGATCGTCCGTCGCAGGTTATCGAGCATCTTCCACTGACTAATCAGCGGCAGTCGACCTTCACCCCGGCCGAGGATCCACGGCAGCAATTGCCAGTCACCACGCGCCCAGCGATGCTGGCGCGCGGCGGCGACGTCATAGCGCGAGGGAAACTCTTCGACGACCTCGATGTCCGAGACCAGTCCGGCGCGCGCATAGATGCCCTCGAAGAGGTCGTGGCTCAGCATTGTGCCTTCCGGCACCCGGCCGGCCAGCGCCGCCTCGAAGGCGTCGACCTCATAGATGCCCTTGCCCGCATACGAGCCTTCGCCAAATACATCCTGATAGACGTCGGAGACTGCTCCGGCGTAGGGGTCGATACCGCTGGCGCTCGAGAACACCCGCTGAAACACCGAGCCTTCACGGCCGATCGGCAACGACGGGGCAACCCGCGGCTGCAGCACGGCGTGGCCCTCGACCACATGGCGGCTCGCGCTGTCGAATCGCGGTCGATTGAGCGGATGGGACATCTTGCCGATGAGCCGGCGAGCCGCCCCGCGCGGCAGCCGTGTGTCGGCATCGAGCGTGATCACGTAACGCACATCGCCGGGCGCCGAGGGGGGGTTGGCGCCGAGCGTGACGAAGGTGGTGTCGGTCGCGCCGCGCAGCAGCCGATTCAATTCGTGCAATTTGCCGCGCTTGCGCTCCCACCCCATCCATTGCCGCTGTCCCTCGCTCCAGACCCGGCGGCGATGCAGCAGCAGAAAGCGTGCACCGCCCGAGCCCGGCTCATAGCGGCGATTGAGCTCTGCGATGGCCGCGATCGCGGCCTCGAGCAGGATCTGATCCCCTGCCTGGGTCTCGCACTCGGCGTCGGTCCAGTCCGAGAGCAGGGCGTAATGTAATTCGGTCTCCATCGAGGCGAGATGGTGAATTTCGAGGCACTCGATCTGCGTGTCGATGGCAGCGCGCGTCGTGAGCAGTGCGGGCACCACGACCAGGGTGCGCAGCGCGGGGGGCACACCCTGACGCAGCGCTATGCCAGGCAGGGGCCGCGCGCTGAAGCGCCGCATGATGGCGAGGTTTACCAGCCCGACCGCCGCATCGAGTGCGGGCACCGAGCCCAGCAGTCCCAGCAGCCACAGACCGTTACGGCCCATACCCCCGGCGTGCAGCGCCAGCAACGGCAGCGCCAGCACCGTGGCCGCCACCAGTGCGATCGCACCGACGTAGTCTGCCGCGCCGTTGGCGAGCTTGGTGCGCGCGCGCCAGCTCGCAATGGAGCGCCGGTAGCCGATCTGACTCTCGAGCTGCGCCCGCCCCTCGGCGATGAGGTAATAGCCCGGGTCTTGCTGGCGAGTATCGCTGCCCGCGGCTGCGGCGCGAGCAGCGGCGCTCAGGGCCGTTTGCGCGATCTCCAGTTCCGTCAGACCCGAGCCGCGCGCCAGGCGCTCGATGGCGCTGCGATAGAGATTGCGCGTGGGAAAATCCATGGCGTCGAAGCCGCTGTGCGCGCGCAGCAGTTCATCCACCAGGCTGACGCTCTCGAAGAAATCCGGCCAGTCCATATCCGAGAGCAGGCGCATGCTCATGATGATGTTACGCACGGTGACGTTCGAAGCACCTTGGCGCTGATGCTCGTCGCGCACGATCTGCTCGGAATTCGCCCCTTGCGCATTCAAGCGCTGCTCGAGCCACTGCAGCGCCGGGGTCACATGCGGATCCTGATCGCGCAGCCTATGGATCAGCTGCACGACGAAGGCCGCCGAGAGGATCGCGCCCCCCGCATCGCGGCGGCTCAACGCCTCGGGCTCGACCGTACAGCCGTTGACCCCGAGCAGCCGGTCCGCGATTTCATCGGCGCTCTCGCGCTCGAGGCGGCTGCGCACGATCAGCGCGGTGGCACGTCGCAGGTTCTCCACCAGAACGATGCGCAGCGTGATCGCCGTGGCCCAGAGCTCCCCGATCGTCAGGGGCTGCACGCCCTGGTAGGCGCGCACGAAGCGACGCAGCCATTCGGGATCGAAGCGGCTGTCGGTATGCGCCACGAAGGCCCAGGCGAGTCCGAACACGCGCGGGTAGCCCACGAGCGGCCCGTTCGCGAGCTTGGGCAACAGGCGATAGAAACTCGGCGGCAGATCCTGGCGGATCTCGCGGATTTGCTCCTCGACCAGGTGATAGTTATCGAGCAGCCATTCGGCGGCCGGCGTGACCGGGTGACCCCGGGCCGCTGCCGCGGCGATCGAGCGATAAGCGGCCAGCAGCACCGATTCGTTGTCCTTCAGGCGCACGCCGACCGAGCCGCCGCCGCTGCGCCGTCTGGTCACAGGCTGCGCCGTGGCGAGGCTCGCCGCATGCTGCTCCAGGCGCTCGATGCTGAACAGCTCCGCGCGCAGGATCTCGCCACTGTCCCAAGGCGATGCCGACAAAATGCCTCCACGTCCCGGTTAACGCTGGGGGCGCCTGGGTGGTTGCCTGCAACATAGGGCAGGCTATGCTCCCAGTCCGTACGCTAACGTACCGAAGCGGCGCCGCCGGCAGGCCGTGCATAATGTCCCGGGCAGGGGAGACACGAGGCGCATGACCATGTACGACCGGGCGCTGAGCGCGACGCTGCTGCGGCAAATCGACGCCTACTGGCGTGCCGCCAATTATCTGTCCGTCGGCCAGATCTACCTTTACGACAATCCGCTGCTCAAGGAGCCGCTGCAGCGCGCGCACGTGAAGCGCATGCTGCTCGGACACTGGGGCACGACCCCGGGACAGAATTTCATCTACGCGCACCTCAATCGCATCATCCGCAAGTTCGACCTCGACATGATCTATATGTCCGGGCCTGGACACGGCGGCCCGGCGCTCGTGGCCAATACCTATCTCGAGGGCACCTATAGCGAGATTTATCCGCAGATCAGCCGCGATGAGGCGGGACTGCGCCGGCTGTGCCGCCAGTTCTCATTTCCGGGCGGCATTCCGAGTCATGTGTCGCCGGAATGTCCGGGCTCGATCCATGAGGGCGGCGAGCTCGGCTATTCGCTGAGCCACGCCTTTGGCGCCGTGCTCGACAATCCGGATCTCATGGTCGCCTGCGTGGTCGGCGACGGCGAGGCCGAGACCGGACCGCTGGCCACCGCCTGGCATTCCAACAAGTTCCTCAATCCGATCCATGACGGCGCGGTGCTGCCGATCCTGCATCTGAACGGCTATAAGATCGCCAATCCGACCGTGCTCGCGCGCATCTCCCGCCATGAGCTGGAGCAGCTGCTGCGCGGTTATGGCTGGGTACCCTACTTCGTCGAGGGTCATGAGCCCGAGCCGATGCACCGCGCCATGGCCGGCACGCTCGAGACGGTGGTGCAGCAGATCCTGCAGATCCAGGCCGCTGCCCGCCGCGAGGGTGAGCTCGAGCGCCCACTCTGGCCCATGATCGTGCTCGCCACTCCCAAGGGCTGGACCGGACCGAAGATCGTCGACGGGCAGCCCAATGAGGGTACGTTCCGCTCCCATCAGGTGCCGCTGTCCATCAGCGATCACTCCCCGCCCGAACATCTGCAGCAACTTGAGGCCTGGTTGCGCAGCTACCGGCCGCAGGAATTGTTCGATGCACAGGGCCGGCTATTGCCCGAGCTGGCCGCGCTGGCGCCCACGGGCGCGCGGCGCATGGGCGCGAATCCGCATGCCAACGGCGGCCTGTTGCTGCGCGAGCTGAAACTGCCGGACTTTCGCGCCTATGGGGTCGAGGTGGCGAGGCCGGGTATCGCGGGGATCGGCGATACGCATGTCTTCGGCCCGTTCCTGCGCGACGTCGTGCGCCTGAATGCCGAGCAGCGCAACTTCCGCGTGTTCGGTCCTGACGAGACGCTCTCGAACGGTCTGGAGTCAGTGTTCGAGGCTACCGCGCGCCAATGGGAGGCGACGACGCGGGGCGAGGATGAGTATCTGGCGCGCAGCGGCCGCGTCATGGAGGTGCTCAGCGAGCACCAGTGCGAGGGCTGGCTGGAGGGCTATCTGCTCACCGGGCGTCATGGACTGTTCAATTGCTACGAAGCCTTCATACACATCATCGATTCCATGTTCAATCAGCACGCAAAATGGTTGAAGGTCAGCGCGCAATTGCCCTGGCGACGTCCGATCGCCTCGCTCAACTACCTGCTGTCCTCGCACGTCTGGCGCCAGGACCACAATGGCTTCACGCATCAGGATCCGGGCTTCATCGATCACGTCGTGAACAAGAAGGCCTCGATCGTGCGCGTCTACCTGCCGCCGGACGCCAATTGCCTGCTGTCGGTCATGGATCACTGTCTGCGCAGCCGTCATTACGTCAACGTCGTGATCGCCGGCAAACATCCCGCGCCGCAATGGCTCGGAATCGAGGAGGCCGCAGTGCATTGCGCCGCAGGTTTGGGCGTGTGGCACTGGGCCAGCAATGACGGGGACGGCGATCCGGAGGTCGTGATGGCCTGCGCCGGGGACGTGCCGACGCTCGAGACGCTCGGGGCGGTCTCGATTCTGCGTCAGGCATTGCCGACGCTGCGGATCCGGGTGATCAACGTCGTCGACCTCATGCGTCTGCAGCCCGCCAGCGAACACCCCCACGGCCTCAGCGATGCGGATTTCGATCGCCTCTTCACCCGCGACAAGCCGGTCATCTTCGCCTTCCACGGCTATCCCTGGCTGATTCACCGCCTGACCTATCGGCGTAGCAACCACGAGAACCTGCACGTACGCGGCTACAAGGAAGAGGGCACGATCACGACCGCATTCGACATGACGGTGCTGAACGATCTGGATCGCTTCCACCTCGTCATGGACGTCGTCGACCGGGTGCCGCAGACCGGGGTGCGGGGCTTCGAGCTCAAGGAGCAGCTGCAAGGCAAGCTCGTCGAGCACAAGCAGTACATCGATCGCTACGGCGAGGACATGCCGGAAATCCGCAACTGGACCTGGGACCCGACGCAATGGTCGAGCAGATCTACCTGATTCGCCATGGGGAGACAAGCTGGTCGCGCAGCGGTCGGCACACCGGGCGCACCGACCTGCCGCTGACCGCGCGGGGTGAGCAGCAGGCGCGGCAAGTGGGGCTGCGGCTGCGCGGCTTGAGCTTTACGCAGGTTCTGGTCAGTCCGCTGCAACGTGCGCGGCGCACCTGCGAGCTGGCCGGTCTCGAGGCGCAGGCGCAGCTCGAGCCGCGCCTGCAGGAGTGGGATTACGGCGAGTACGAGGGTCTGACCAGCGCTCAGATCCGCGCCGTGCGTCCGGATTGGGATGTGTTTCGGGACGGTTGCCCCGGCGGCGAATCGCCCGAGCAGGTCACGGCGCGGGTCGAGCAGGTACTGGCCGCGCTGCGTGCGATGCGTGGCTGCGTCGCGCTCTTCTCCCACGGCCACTTGCTGCGCGCACTGGCGATGCGCTGGATCGAGCTGCCGCTCGGTGCGGGCATGCATTTCGGCCTCGATGCCGCCTCTCTCAGCCGGCTCGGCTACGAGCACAATAACGTGCGCGAGCCGGCCATCGAGCTGTGGAACGAGGCCTCGAAGCAGCCGCCCGAGCCGCAGCCGGCGGCCGGCTGAAGCGCTAGCCCTCATGCGTCGCCTGCGCATCGTGCATCGGACCTACTACAACTATCGCGCTCCGGTGAGGCTCGGGGCGCATCGGCTGTTGCTGCGGCCGCGCGAGGGACCGGAGCTGCGCATCGAGCACTCGCAATTGCAGACCGTACCCGCGGCCAAGATCCGCTGGCTGCGCGATGTCTACGACAATGCGGTGGCGATGGCGAGTTTCGATGCGAGCGCGAGCCAGCTGCAGATCCTCAGCGAAGTCATCGTCGAGCACTACGATGAGACGCCATTGGACTTTCTGGTCGCCGATGAGGCCGTGAACTATCCCTTCAGCTACGAGAGCGACACCGCGGCGGTGCTGCAGCCCTATCTGATCGAGCAGCCGCGCGCCGATGCGGTGGCGCTGCGGGAGTGGGTGGCACGCCTGTGGCAGAGCGGCGAGGCCATCCAGACCTACGGTCTGCTCGAGCGCCTGTGCGTCGGGATACATCGCACGTTTGCCTATCAGGTGCGCGAGCAACCGGGGGTGCAGACGCCCTCCGAGACGCTCACACGGGGTGTCGGCTCGTGCCGCGACTTCTCAAATCTGTTCATGGCAGCGGCCCGATCCCTGGGGCTGGCCGCGCGCTTCGTGAGTGGCTACCTCAATGCGCCGTCCGCCGATGGGCGCAGCGGCGCCACGCACGCCTGGGCCGAGGTCTATCTGCCCGGTGCCGGCTGGAAGGGTTTTGATCCGACCATCGGCGAGCTGGTCGGCAGCAAACACATCGCGGTGGCGGTGGCGAGATTGCCTGCCGAGGTGCCGCCGGTCAGTGGTTACTATTTCGGTCCCGAGGGTGCCGAACTCGAGGTCGGTGTCTGGGTGACGGCCCTGTGAGAGCCGGCCGGCCTGCGCCGGCGCAGTGAGGTCAGCTGCGGTGCATGAACGCGCGATCGGCCTTCTTGGCCTTCTTCGCCGCGCGTTTCTCTTCGAGGGTTTTGGCCGGCTTTTTCTTGCCTTCCTTTTTCTGATCCATTCCCTTACTCATACGCTGGGTACCTGTTCGTTGACGCCGGGTTTACGACCCTTACGCTGCAACTTCTCGTCGTTCTTCTTTTTCTTCGCCTGCTCGCGCTGCTTCTTTTGCTGTCGATAGTTGGGTTTGGCCAATTAAACTCTCCTGGGCGCGGGCAATCGGCGCAGTATGATGACAGTCTACTCCCATATCCGGCATACCGCTCAACTCGATCGGCAGCCACGGGCGAGGCGCGTGCGATGAGCCTATGCATCACGCTTGCAGACGTCGAGGCCGCACAGGCGCGCATCGCCGAGCAGCTCACAAACACGCCGTGCCTGCATTCGCGCACGTTGAGCCAACTGTGCGGCGCGCAGATCTACCTCAAGTTCGAGAACCTGCAGTTCACTGCGTCCTTCAAGGAGCGCGGCGCGCTGAACCGGCTGCTGCGGCTCGGCGAGCAGGAGCGCTCGCGCGGCGTGTGTACCATGTCGGCCGGCAATCATGGGCAGGCGGTGGCCTATCATGCGCACCGACTCGGGATCCCCGCGACCATCGTGATGCCGCTGAACACGCCATTCATCAAGGTTCAGCACACGCGCTCCCACGGCGCCACGGTGCTGTTGCACGGGGATACGCTGCAGGAGGCCTCCGAGTACGCGCAGCAGGTCATGGCCGCACAACACCTCACCTTCGTGCATCCCTACGACGACGCCATGGTCATGGCAGGTCAAGGGACCGTAGCCCTGGAGATGCTCGCCACGGTGCCGGACCTCGAGCAACTCGTCGTACCGATCGGCGGCGGGGGCCTGATCGCCGGCATGAGCGTGGCGGCCAAGGCGATCCGTGCCGACATCCAGATCATCGGCGTGCAGAGCAGCGGCTATCCCTCGATGAGCGCGGCGCTGCGCGGCGAGGAGCTGGTCGGTCAGGGCAACACCATCGCCGAGGGTATAGCCGTGAAATCCGCGGGCCGGCTCACGCGCGAAGTCGTGCGCGCGCTGGTGCAGGACATCGTGCTCGTCAGTGAGAATGAACTCGAGCGCGGCATCGCGCTGCTGCTGAATGTCGAGAAGACTGTGGCCGAGGGCGCCGGCGCGGCTGCTCTGGCGGCCGTGCTGGCGCGGCCGGAGCGCCATCGCGGCCGCAAGGTCGGCGTGGTTCTGTCGGGTGGCAACATCGACCCGCGCCTGCTGGCCTCGGTGATCATGCGCGAATTGGTGCGCGAGCAGCGCATCGTGACGTTGCGCATTCCGATCGCCGATCAGCCCGGCGCACTCTCACGCGTGGCGCAGGTCGTCGGCGAGCAGGGCGGTAATATTCTCGATGTCTATCACCGGCGCCTCTCGAGCAATGTACCGGCCAAGTCGGCGACGCTGGAGCTGAGTTTCGAGGGCCGCGACGCGCAGCACGCCGAGGCGATCGTCGGCGCAGTGCGTGCCGCGGGCTTCGACCCCGTGGTACTGCCGCCATGAGCGCGCTGACGCAGCCGGAGGTCACGCTGGAGCACATTCGCGCCGCGCAGCGGCGCATCGCCGGCAGCGTGCTGCGCACGCCGGTGCTCGAGAGCCCGGCCCTCAACGAGCTCACCGGCGCACGCCTGTATTTCAAGTGTGAGAACCTGCAGAGCGTCGGCGCATTCAAAGTGCGCGGCGCGAGCAACGCCATCCTGGCGCGCCCCGCCGCGCAGCTGCGGGCCGGCGTCGTCACGCATTCCTCGGGCAACCATGGCGCGGCCGTGGCGCATATTGCGCAGCTGCACGGCTTGAGCGCGCGCATCGTGATGCCCGAGAACGCCTCGGCCGCAAAGCTTGCCGCGGTGCGTGCCTGCGGCGCGCAGGTCGCGCTGTGCCAGCCGACGCTGGCAGCGCGCGAGGCCATGGCAGCGCAGATCGTCGCGGCAAGCGGCGCGCAATTCATTCATCCCTACGACGATCCCTACGTCATCGCAGGTCAGGGCACGATCGCATTGGAGCTGCTCGAGCAAGTGCCGCAGCTACAGTGGCTGCTCTGTCCGGTCGGGGGCGGGGGCCTGGCCAGTGGGCTCGGCGTCGCCGCCAAGGGATTGCGTCCGGACATTCATGTCATCGCGGTCGAGCCGGCCGGCGCCGATGACGCGTACCGCTCGTTCGGCTCGGGCGTCCTGGCGGCAGCGACACAGCCCAATACGATCGCGGACGGTCTGCGCGGTGCGCTGAGCCCGCGCACCTTCGCACTCATACAGCATCACATCGACGCGATCGTGCGGGTCGAGGAGGCTGCCATCGTGCGCGCCATGCGCGCGCTCTGGCAGAATCTACGGCTGATCATCGAGGCGTCCGCCGCGGTGCCGTTCGCCGCCCTGCTCGAGCGCTCGCTCGATGTACGCGGCGCGCACGTGGGCATCGTGCTCACGGGCGGCAATGTCGATCTCGATGCATTGCCCTGGTGACCGCGGGCGCCGGCGCCGCTATGCTCCACGCCCGCGGCGCTCGGTCGTCGCGATCCAACCAAAAGACTTGGGAGTCAGGCATGGACAGGAAATGGGGCCCGCTGGCGGGTCTTGCGGCATCGTTGGCGGTTTCGCTTGGCAGGGCGGACGACGCGCCGGCGCCGCCGCCACCGCAGGGCTGGAACGGCAAGGGCGAGGTCGGCTATGTCATGGCGCGCGGCAATACGGACTCCGACACAGCCAATGCCAAGATCGACATGGCCAACGTGGAGGGCGACTGGAAGCACACCTTGCACCTGGAAGGACTCTATGCCACCAGCGCCGGCATCACTTCAGCCGAGCGCTGGGCGGCGCTATTCCAGTCCAATTATCAGATCAGCCCGCGCGCCTTCGCCTTCGGCGCGCTGCGCTACCAGGACGATGAGTTCAGCGGCTTTCAGTATCAGGCCAGTGTCACGACCGGCGTCGGCTACCATCTGATCACGATGGTGTCCGACCAGCTGACCGGCCAGGTCGGCGTGGGCTACCGGCATCTGCGACCGGAGCTGATCGTCAAGGACCCCGACGGCGAGGTGACGCAGCGTATTCCCGAGAACTCGAGCGGCAATGCGGTCGGTACCGGGGAGGTGGACTACGCGCATGTCTTCAACGCCAGCACCAAGGTCACGGAAAAATTGACGGTGGAATCCGGTCCGGGCAACACCTCGCTGGAGGACGACGTGGCCCTGGTGGTCAATATGTCCAAGACCCTGGCCCTCAGCGCCGGCTACGCCTTCAAGGAAAATACCGAACCGCCGGTCGGCCTGAAGAAAGTCGATACGCTGGTGACGCTGAATCTGGTCTACGCATTCAACCAGTAGCGGTTTCAATAGATGTGAATGCTGGCAGGCTCGCCGCGCCGTACGCTGGCACGGAACATGGCCGGCGTGTTGTAGCGGATGGCGATCTCGCCGTGGCGATCCACAGCAATGAGGCCGCCGGCGGCGCCGAGCTGCGGCAAGCGCTGCTCGATCGATGCGGCGGTGGCCTGCGCCAGCGTCGCGCCGCCGTAACGCATGCGCGCCGCGATGTCATAGGCCTGCACAGTGCGCAGAAACCATTCGCCGTGACCCGTCGTGGAGACCGCACAGGTCTCGTTGTCGGCGTAGGTTCCGGCCCCGATCACGGGCGAGTCGCCGACCCGGCCCGAGCGTTTGCCCGCCATGCCGCCGGTCGAGGTGGCGGCCGCGAGCCGTCCGTCGCGATCGCGAGCGACCGCGCCCACGGTGCCGAAGGGTGGCTCATCGAGGGCCGCGAGTCGCTGGTGGCGCGCGTCGGTGACCCGGTCCGGGCTCATCGTCACCGCCAGCGCCAGCTGCTGTTGCAGCTCCGCGAGCTGCGCCTGACGGTACGGGGTAATGAAATACTCATTCGCGACCGTGGGCAGAGCGGCTTGCAGGGCGAAGCTCTCGGCACCGTTCGCCACCAGGAACACGTGCGGGGAAGTCTCCAGTATACGGCGCGCGAGCTGTATGGGATTCCTGACGTGACGGACCTGCGCAACCGCGCCGGCGCGCAATTGCTCGCCGTCCATGATGGCGGCATCGAGTTCCACGCCGCCTTCCTCGGTCAGCACCGCGCCGCGGCCGGCGTTGAACAACTCATTGTCCTCAAGTGCCGTGACCGCCGCCTCGACCGCATCGAGCGCGCAGCCATTGTGTTCGAGCAGCCGCTGGCCCGCGGACAACGCGGCCTCGAGGCCCGCTCGGTAGGCTTGCTCGCGCTCGACGCTCAGCTGCGAGCGCGGCAGCGCGCCGGCGCCGCCATGTATAGCCAGCGCGTACATCGCTTTAGCGTAGCATTGCCGCGCGCAAATCGCCGGCAGGAGCGGCAAAATCGGGTAGCCTTGGGTGCCAGTCATGCATGATTTCCAGCCCGGCTGGCAGTTCGCCAGCGACAACACTGCGGGGATGTGCCCGGAGGCCTGGGCCGCGCTTGCGGCGGCCAACACCGGCTACGCGCCGAGCTACGGCGAGGATCATTGGACCGCGCGCGCCGGCGCGCTGATCCGTACCGCGTTCGAGCATGAGACGGCCGCGGTGTACTTCGTGTTCAACGGCACGGCCGCCAACGCCCTGGGGCTGGCCGCCGTCTGCCAGAGCTATCACGGCATCATCTGCCATCAATCCGCCCACGTGCAGGTGGATGAGTGCGGCGCGCCGGAATTTTTCACCCACGGCGCCAAGCTCATCCCCGTGGAGGGCGACGCGGCCAAGGTGTCCCTGCCGGCGGTATTGCAGGCGATCGAGCGGCGCGATGATGTGCACGCGCCCAAGCCGCGCGCGGTGTCGATCAGTCAGAGTACCGAATGGGGCGCCGTATATCAGCCGGCCGAGATCGCGGCCTTGAGTGAGCTCACCCGTGCGCACTCTCTTATCCTGCACATGGACGGGGCACGCTTTGCCAACGCGCTGGCGGCCCTGGGCACGCGCGGTGTGCGTCCCGCTGATTTGAGCTGGCGCGCCGGGGTGGATGTCCTGAGTCTCGGGGGCACCAAGAGCGGCCTGAGCACGACCGAGGCGGTGGTGTTCTTCGATTCCGCGCTGGCGCTGCAGTTCGAGTATCGGCGCAAGCAGGCGGGGCAGCTCGCCTCCAAGATGCGCTTCCAGACCAGTCAGTGGGTCGGGGTACTGGAGAGTGGCGCCTGGCTGCGCCACGCCGCGCATGCGAATGCGGCCGCCACGCAATTGGCGGCTGCGATCAGTGGCGTGCCGGGGCTGCGGTTGTTGCGCGCAGTCGAGGCGAACGCGGTATTTGTGGAGCTCGATGCCGCGGTGGCCCAGGCGATGGCGAGCCAGGGCTGGCATTTTCATCGACTCGGCGATGCCGGCTATCGGCTCATGTGCTCCTGGGCGACCAGCGCCGCCGACATCGATCATTTCCTCACTGATCTGCAGCGCGCGAGTGGCGCGCGTCAGCCGGCGCGGCTACAGCGGCAGTGACGGCTCGACCGCGGCCTTCCAGGCCAGCAGGCCGCCCTCGAGCTGCAACGGCTGCTCGAGACCGGCGCGCCTGGCGAGCGCGCAGGCCCGCAGACTGCGAGCGCCGCTGCGGCACATGAATACGACCGGCTCATGGCGCGGCAGTGTCGCGCCGAGTTCCTCGATCTGGCCGAGCGGGATATTGCTCGCCCCGGGCAGATGACCGGCCACGAATTCCGCCGGCTCGCGCACATCGATCAGGTGGGGCGTTCCGGCGGGGGAGGCGAGGCTTTGTGCCAGCTCGGCGGCACTGATGCCGCGGACGTGCTCGAGCTCCTCGAGCGTGCAGAATCCGGGCGGATCGGCCGGCTCGAGGATGCTCGGATGCTCGCCGCAGACCGCGCAGTCGGCGCGGCGCGCAAAGCGGAATTCGCTGAAGCGCAGCTCCAGCGCGTCATAGGTCAGCAGCCGCCCGACCAAGGGCGTGCCCACACCCACGATGAGCTTGATCGCCTCCGTGGCCTGCAAGGTCCCGAGCACCCCGGGCAATACGCCGAGTACGCCGATATCGGCGCAGTTCTGGATCACGCCCTCGGGCATCGCCGCGAACAGACAGCGATAGCAGGGACCCTGGCCCGGCACATAGGTCAGAGCCTGACCTTCGAAGCGGTGCACGGCGGCCGATATCAGCGGCTTGCCGTAGAGCACGCAGGCGTCATTGACCAGATAGCGCGTGCCCATGCGATCGCTGCCATCGATGATCACATCGTAGCGGGCGAACAGTTCCCGCACGTTGGCGGCGCACAGCTCGGTCTGGTGCGCGATCACCTCGATCTCCGGGTTCACCGCCACCAGTCGCGCGCGAGCGCTCTGCGTCTTGGGCAAGCCCACGCAGGTGCTGTCGTAGAGCAACTGGCGTTGCAGATTGGATTCATCGACCCGGTCATAATCGAGCAGGCCCAGCGTGCCGACTCCCGCGGCCGCCAGATAGAGCGCTGCCGGGGAGCCCAGACCGCCCGCCCCGACGATCAGCACGCGCGCGGCCTTGAGCCGCTCCTGGCCGGCCAGCCCCACATCCGCCAGCTTGAGGTGGCGGCTGTAACGGCGCAGTTCCGGGGGCGAGAGGACCATGCGAGTCAGCATCGCGCCGCGCGCGCGTGGCTGTCAATCGCGCCGGGGCGCAGGCGCGCCGCGGCGCATCGCATCGAGGCGCGTCCCACTGCGGCGCGCGGAAGTTGCTAGAGTGCGCGCCAGTTCGCATCCTCGGTTGTCTATGTTGCAAGCCTCTCCGCTCCTGCGCCGCGCCGGTCCGTGGTGGCCGCCGCTCGCACTGCTGTTGCTCGCGCTGCTCGGTTGTAATCGCGGTCTGTGGACCCCGGACGAGCCGCGCGAGGCTGAGATCAGCCGGGAGATGGCGCTCGCGCCGGGCGTGATCCCGACGCTCAATGGCGAGCGTTTCATCGAGAAGCCACCGCTGTATTACTGGAGCGTGGCCGCGGTCTATCGACTGACCGGCGGTCCATCGGTGTACGCGGCGCGCGGCGTGAGCGTGGCGGCCAGCCTGGCGACCCTGGCGCTGCTCTACGGCTGGGGCCGCTCGGCGCACTCGCGCGCCGCGGGTGAGCTGTCGGCCCTGATGCTTGCCACGAGCCTGCAGTTCATGGTCTCGAGCCATTGGGTACTCATCGATCCGCTGTTGATGCTCTGCACGACCTTCGCGGCTTGGGCGGCATGGGAACTGCTCGCGCGCACGGACAGTGCGCGCTGGCGTTTTGGCTTCTATCTGGCGCTGGTGCTCGCGCTGTGGATCAAGGGTCCCATCGGTCCGGTTCTGATCGGGGCCGGCCTCGTGACCTATGTGCTCGTCGATCGACCGGTGCATTGGCGGCGCCTGCACCCGGTCACGGGCGTCAGCCTGCTCAGCCTGGCCTTGTTATTGTTGGGGCTCGCCATCTGGCGGCAGGGGGGCGCCGCGGCGTTGTACGAGTGGGCCTACGTCAACCATGTGCAGCGCCTGATAAGCCCCGGCATCACCGGTCATCGCCAGCCGCCGCTCTATTATTCCTGGACACTGGCCATGGCGGTGCTGCCCTGGCTGCTGCCACTGATCGAAGCGCTGCGGCCCGCGCACTGGCGGCGCGCGCAGGTTCGGGCCCTGCGCTCCTTCAGCGATCCGTCACGCTACGGCGCGCTCATGAGCGGCGGTATGCTGCTGCTGCTGTCACTCTCGGCCACCAAGCGCGAAACCTATCTGCTGCCGCTGTTGCCGTTGCTGTTTCTCTGGTTGGGCATACGCAGCTACGAATGGTGGCAGCACTGGCAGCTGCGCACCGACCGGCACCTCGGCGTGCTCTGGTGGCTGCAGGTGCTGCTCTTGTGTCTGTATGTGCTGGCGCCGCCGCTGGCCGGCTGGGTCTGGCTCAAGGTGCCCAACGCCTGGATCCTCGCGGCGCTGGTGCTGGCTGCGCTCGCCGCCCTGGGGCTGTTCCACACCACCGCGACTGCGCAGCGCGGGCGCGCCGGGGTCGCGGCCCTGATCTGCGCCTATGTGGGCAGCGTGCTCATGCTCGGCCTCGCGCCGCTGTTGCTCAATGATACGAAGGACATGGGGCCGTTCGTGCGCTGGATCGGACAGCAATTGCCCCCCGGTGGTCCGGTCTATGCACTGGGCGTCGATGAGACACTCGAGGCGGAGATTCCCTTCTACAGCGGACGCACCCTGGTGAGGCTCGATCCGAAGCTGCTGCAACAGAGCGCGACGCCGGCGGCGCTGCCCGAATGGGTACTGGTGCAAGACCATCACGACGGGCAGTCCGCGCCGCCGGGTCAGCACTATATGCTGCTGGCAAGCCGCGACTTCGGTCCGGGGCGCAGTCTGCTGCTCTGGCGACGGCAAGGGCCGAGCGAGCTGCGATGAACGTCCGGCAGCAGTGGCTCCCGCGGCGTGGGTTGCTACTGTGGCTGCTCGCGGCACTGCTCTGGTTCGGGCCGTTGAACTCGACCCATCTGTTCGAGCCGGACGAGGGTCGCTACGCCGAGATTCCGCGTGAGATGGTCCAGAGCGGGGATTGGGTCACGCCGCGCCTCGATGCGATCAAATACTTCGAGAAGCCCCCGTTGCAGTACTGGGCGACCGCGCTCGCCTTCACGCTTTTCGGCGCGCAGGCCTGGAGCACGCGACTGTGGCCGGCCTTGAGCGGATTCCTGGGACTAGTGCTGACGGGGTTCCTGGGGCGGCGCCTCTACGGTGCGCGTACGGCCGCTCTGGCCATGATTATTCAGGGCAGCTCACTGCTCTACCTTGGACTCGCGCGCATCGCCACACTCGACATGAGTCTGTGTTTCGCCTTGCAGATCGCGATGAGTGCGCTGGCATTGCTGGCAGAGGGCCCGAGCGCGAAGCAGGCCGGCGTGCGCGGCGGCGGCTGGCAAATGCCCTGCCTGCTCGGACTGGGCATCGCGCTCGCCGTGCTGGCCAAGGGGCTCGTCGGCATTCTGATTCCCGGCGCGGTCGCGTGCCTGTACATGCTCTGCATGCGCGACTGGTCGCTACCGTGGCGCGCGCAGCCCTGGTGGACCCTGATCGCGCTCGCTGCCCTGGCCGCGCCCTGGTTCCTGCTGGTCGCGGCGCGCAATCCCGAGTTCGCGCATTTCTTTTTCGTCGTGCAGCATTTCCAGCGCTACTTGAGCAGCTCCGGGTTCGATCGCTACGCACCGGCCTGGTTTTTTATTCCGGTGCTGGCGGCGGGATTCCTGCCGTGGACCAGCTTGCTGCCGCGGGCGCTGTGGCAGGCCTTCGGTGCCGCGCGCCGCGGCGAGCGCGGCACGGCGCTGCTCGCGCTCTGGGCGCTATTCGTGTTCATGTTCTTCAGCCTCTCGCAATCCAAACTGATCCCCTACATCCTGCCGCTCATCCCGGCGCTGGCGCTGCTCTGCGCCCGCAGTCTCGCCGGCATGGCAGCGCCGCGCTTCGCGCGCCACCTCGCGGCGCTCGGCTGCTTCGCGGCCGCCATGGTGGCGCTGATACTGCTGCTTTGGTCAATGAAGGCGGCTGCGCCTCTGGTGACCCGAGCCTCCCCGGCGAGCATCCTGGGTTTCGCGCTCGCGTTTCTGTGGTTGGCCCTGGGCGCCGCGATCGGCATGCTCTTGGCCCGTCGCGCGCGACCGCTGGCCGCGGCGGCGGCGGCTGGACTCGGCGGCTGGATGCTCGCGCAGTCCGCCCTGCTCGGCGCTGAACAGCTACCGCGCATGCAGTACCTGATCGCGATCGAGCAGCGCACTGCGCCCTGGGTCGGAAACTCGACCCGCATCTATTGCGTCAACGACTACTGGCAGCCGCTGCCCTTCTACTGGCAGCGTCCCTGCACCTTGGTCGGTTATCGCGGCGAGCTGGATTTCGGTCTGCAGCAGGAGCCTTGGCGGGGGATGTCGAACCTGCAGCAGTTTGCCAGCGACTGGGAGCGCCAGAGCGACGCACTGGCGATCCTGCGGCCCGAGGACTACCGGCAGCTGCAGGCACTGGGTCTGCCGATGCGCGTGATATACACTGCCGGGTCTTTGGTCGCGGTGGTCAGACGATGAGAAGCGCGGATCTGGCGCTGATCCTCACAGGCGTACTGCTCAATGCCGCGGCCCAGCTGCTGCTCAAGGCCGGTGCTCGCGCCATTGCGGGCCTGAGCTTCGACTTGAGCCACGCCTGGATGATTGCGGGGCGCCTGGCGCTCAATCCGCCGATTCTGGGCGGTCTGATGTGTTACGCGGTGAGCGTTCTCGTTTGGATCCTCGCGCTGTCGCGGGTCCAGGTCAGCATCGCCTATCCGATGCTCTCGATCGGTTACGTCGTCAATGCGATCGCGGCCTGGATGCTGTTTGGAGAGGATTTGAACGGCGCCCGCGTGGCCGGAATCGGCGTGATCATCGCCGGCTGTTGGTTGGTAGCGCGCAGCTAGCGCAAAGGGCACGGCCGTGAGCCAGGATTTTCTGCCATTTACCCGCCCGTCGATCGACGAGGCGACCATCGCCGCCGTAGCCGACGTGCTGCGCTCGGGCTGGATCACGAGCGGCCCGCAGGTGCGCGAGTTCGAGGCGCAGTTGTCGGCCTATTGCGCCGGCCGTCCGGTGCGCGCGCTGAGCTCGGGCACTGGCGCGCTGGAGATTGCCCTCGCGCTCATCGGCGTCGGACCCGGTGACGAGGTGATCACGAGTCCGCTGTCCTGGGTGTCCACGGCGAATGTGATCGTGCGCGCCGGGGCGCGTCCGGTGTTCGTCGATGTCGATCCGGTCACGCGCAACATCGATCTCGCGCTCATGGAGACGGCGATCACGCCCTGTACGCGCGTGTTGTTACCGGTGGATCTGGCGGGATTGCCGGTCGATCGCACGCGCCTGTACGTCACCGCGCGCGCGCATAACCTGCGCGTGCTCGAGGACGCGGCGCAGTCGATGGGCGCGAACTGGCAGGGCGAGCGCATCGGCGCCGGCGGGGACCTGGTCGCCATCAGTTTTCACGCCAATAAAAACATGACCACCGCCGAGGGCGGGTGCCTGGTGCTGAACGATGCGGATGAGGCCAGGCGCTGCGAGCTGTGGCGCCTGCAGGGCGTGGAGCGCTTTACCGACGGCTCGCTCGACGCGACGCTGGCCGGCGGCAAACACAATCTGACCGACGTCGCGGCCTGCATCGGGCTCGGCCAGCTGCGGCATCTGGCGCAGTTCAACGAACGGCGTGCGCTGCTGGCGCGGCGTTACTTCGAGCGCTTCGATCGCGGCGTGGGCTGCGAGCTCCCGCTCGAGGAGTTCACTCACGGCAACTGGCACATGTTTCAGATCGTATTGCCCGCGCGGGTGGAGCGCGGTGAGTTCATTCGCGCCATGCACGCCGCGGGCATCGGCGTGGGCGTGCACTATCCGGCGATCCATCTGCTCTCGCTGTACCGGAGCATGGGTTTCAAGCCCGGGGATTTTCCGCATGCCGAGCGGATCGGCCGCGGCATTGTGACGCTGCCGCTGTTCCCGGCCATGCGGGAGCAGGACGTGGACCGGGTGTGCGAGCAGGCAGCGCGCGTATTGAAGGCGATATGAGCGTGCGCAAGCCGCAGCTGTCGCTGGTCATCCCGGTCTACAACGAGGAGGAGGTCCTGCCGGCATTGTTTGCGCGGCTCTACCCGGCACTCGATGCGCTTGGGCGCAGCTACGAGATCCTCTTCGTCAATGACGGCAGCCGCGACCGCTCCGCGGCGCTGCTCAAGGCCGAGTTCGAGCGGCGGCCGGACGTCACCCGGGTGGTGCTGTTTGCGGCCAATTTTGGCCAGCATCGCGCAATTCTCGCCGGCTTTGCCCAGAGCCGCGGCGATTACGTGCTCACGCTCGACGCGGACCTGCAAAATCCGCCCGAGGAGATCGCGCGCGTACTGGCCGAGCTCGATGCCGGCCACGACTACGTCGGCACGATCCGCATTCAGCGCAAGGATGTCGCCTGGCGCCGCTACGCCTCGCGCGTGATCAATTGGGTGCGCGAGCGCACGACGCGCGTGCGCATCACCGATCAGGGCTGCATGTTCCGCGGCTACACGCGCGCGATTGTCGAAGCGGTCAATCAATGCTCCGAATACAACACCTTCGTGCCGGCACTGGCCTTTACCTTTGCGATGTCGCCGACCGAAATCCGCGTGGCCCACGAGGATCGCGGGGCCGGGGTTTCGAAGTATTCGCTGTTTCGTCTCATGAAGCTCAACTTCGACCTCATGACGGGCTTTTCCACCGCGCCGATGCAATGGTTCTCGGCCTTCGGCATCGTGATCGCCATCCTGTCGGTGTTCTTCGTACTGTTCCTGTTCGTGCGCCGCCTCGTGGTCGGGCCGGAGGCCGAGGGCGTGTTCACCCTGTTCGCAATCGCATTCTTTCTGATCGGCCTGGCACTCTTCGGGGTCGGACTGATCGGCGAATACGTGAGCCGCATCTATGACGAAGTGCGACACCGGCCGCGCTATCTGATCGGCGCCGTGCTCGAGCGCAAGGAGGAGGAGGTGTGAGCCCAGGTGTGGCGCCACGCGCCGTCGTGTTCGCCTATCACGACGTGGGCGTGCGCTGCCTTCGCACCGTGCTCGCACGCGGTATCGAGGTGCCGTTGGTGCTCACGCATCCGGATGCGCCCGGGGAGTGCATCTGGTTCGAGAGCGTGGCGCAGCACGCGCTCTGGCATGGCATCGAGGTGTGCACGGCGGAGGACCCCAATGCGCCCGCGATCGTCGAGCGCATTCGCGCCGCACGTCCCGATTTTCTGTTCTCGTTCTATTACCGCTCGATGCTCGGTCCGCAACTGCTGGCGCTGCCCACGCGCGGCGCGTACAACATGCACGGCTCGCTGCTGCCGAAATACCGCGGTCGCGTGCCGGTGAACTGGGCGGTCCTGCACGGCGAGACGCAGACGGGGGCGACCCTGCACGCGATGGCGCTCAAGGCCGATGCGGGGGATATCGTGGATCGCGAAGCGGTCCCGATCCTGCCGGATGACACGGCGGTGGAAGTGTTTCGCAAGGTCACGGTTGCGGCCGAGGTGGCGCTGTACCGTGCGCTGCCGGGACTCATTGCCGGCACGGCTAGCCACACGCCGCAGGATCTGTCCGCCGGCAGTTATTACGGCCGGCGCACGGCGCGCGACGGCGCCATCGATTGGCGAGGCGGCGCCCGTGCGGCGTATAATTTGATTCGCGCGGTCGCCCCGCCGTATCCGGGGGCCTATACGCAGGCGGACGGCGAGCCGCTGCGTATTCTGCGTGCGCTCAGTGTCGCATCGCCGCCGGGACCGCCGCTGGCGGCGGCGGGTGCGCCGAGGCTGCGCTGGTACGAGGGCGCGCTGTACGCGCTGTGTCACGACGGGGCACTCAAGCTGTTGCAATTCGAATTGGGCGCGGGCCTGACCAGCGCCGAGGCCTTTTACCGACGTTTCGGCGAGCGCGCACTGTCGCTCCGGCCGGTCATGGAGTGACTCGACGATGAACAATGTATTGATTCTCGGCGTGAATGGCTTCATCGGCCATCATCTCTCGACGCGGATACTGCAGACCACGGACTGGCGCGTCTATGGCATGGACATGTACAGCGAGCGCATCGCGCCGCTGTTCGAGAATCCGCGGCTGCATTTTTTCGAAGGCGACATCACGATCAATCGCGAATGGATCGAATACCACGTCAAGAAGTGCGACGTGGTGCTGCCGCTGGTGGCGATCGCGACGCCTGCCACCTACGTGCGCGAGCCGCTGCGTGTGTTCGAACTGGACTTCGAGGCCAACCTGTCGATCGTGCGGCTGTGCGTCAAGCACCGCAAGCGCGTGCTGTTCCCCTCGACCTCCGAGGTCTACGGCATGTGTCACGACAGCGAATTCGATCCCGACAGCTCCGAGCTCGTCTACGGCCCGATCAGCAAGCCGCGCTGGATCTATGCCTGTTCCAAGCAATTGCTCGATCGCGTGATCCACGCCTACGGCATGCGCGATGAGCTCGACTACACGCTGTTTCGCCCCTTCAACTGGATCGGTCCGGGCCTCGACAACATGCATGCGGCGAAGGAGGGCAGCTCGCGCGTGATCACGCAGTTTCTCGGACACATCGCGCGCGGCGAGGACGTACGGCTGGTCGACGGCGGCCGCCAGCGGCGCTGCTTCACGGGCGTGAGCGACGGCATCGATGCACTGATGAAGATGATCGAGAACCGCGACGGACGCGCCAGCCGCAAGATCTACAACGTCGGCAATCCGGCCAACAGCCTCTCGGTGCGCGAGCTCGCGACCGAGATGCTCAAAGTGGCGGCAACCTACCCGGAGTACCGCGTGAATGCCGCCAAGGTGCGGCTGGTGGAGACCACGGCGGCCGAGTACTACGGCTCGGGCTACCAGGACGTCGAGCACCGCGTGCCCAAGATCGACAACATCCGTGCCGAACTGGACTGGACGCCGCGCGTGAGCATGCACGAGGCGCTGCGGCAGATCTTCGATGCCTACCGCGGCGAGATCGCACAGGCCGGGCGCCTGCTCGAGCAGGAACCGCGGCTCTGAGCCCGGCGCCGACCTGGCGTCCATCGTGCGGCTCGCGCTGAAAATCGACGTCGACACCTTGCGCGGCACGCGTGAGGGGGTGCCGGCGTTGATCGATGCGTTGCGGGCGGCTGGCGCGGATGCGAGTTTTCTCTTCAGTCTGGGGCCCGATCATACCGGGCGAGCCTTGCGGCGCGTGTTCCGGCCGGGGTTCTTCGGCAAGGTCGCGCGCACCTCGGTGCTCGAGCACTATGGTCTGCGTACGCTACTCTACGGCACACTGCTGCCTGGGCCGGATATCTCCCGCCATGCGGGGGCGATCATGCGGCGCGTGCGCGACGCCGGCTTTGAGGTCGGCGTGCATTGTTTCGATCACACGAGCTGGCAGGATTTCGTCACCCGCCGCGGCGAGGCCTGGACGCGCATGCAGATGCAGAGCGCGATCGCGCGATTCCAGGACGCATTCGATGCCGCGCCGCTGGTGCACGGCGCGGCCGGCTGGCAGATGAATGCCGCCGCCCTCGCGCTCGAGGAGGAACTCGGTTTCCGCTACGCCTCCGATACGCGCGGCTCGAGCCCCTTCGTGCCGCTGCTCTCGCAGCGGCGTAGCGCCTGCCCGCAGTTGCCCACCACGCTGCCCACGCTCGATGAACTCATCGGCATCGAAGGTATCGATGCCGCGAGCGTGCACGAGGTTCTGCTCGAGCGCACGCGTGTGCCCTGCGCGCATCACGTCTACACCCTGCACGCGGAGCTCGAGGGCATGAAGCTCTTGCCCGTCTTCAGGCGCCTCATGCAGGGCTGGCAGGGGCAGGGCTATGAGCTGGTTGCCTTGCGCACCCTGTATTCCGGGCTCGAGCCGGCCCGGCTGCCCGCCTGCGCCGTGATGTCCGGCTCGGTGCCGGGGCGCAGCGGACTGCTGTCGGTGCAGGGCGCGGCGTAGAATGCAGCCGATGGATTCGCCAGCGCCTGTGCCGGGATCAAAGGTCTATGCGAGCCCCGGCGCGGCGCTGAGCGGGCTCGTGCACGATGGCATGAGCGTGATGTCCGGGGGCTTCGGGCTCTGCGGAATTCCGGAGCGGCTCATCGAGGCCCTGCGCGATGCGGGCGTGAAGGGGCTCACCGTGATCTCGAACAATGCCGGCACCGACGAGCTCGGTCTGGGGCAGTTGCTGTGCACGCACCAGATCCGCAAGATGGTCTGCTCGTATGTCGGTGAGAACCGGGAATTCGAGCGCCAGTACCTGGCCGGCGAGCTGGAGATCGAGTTCACGCCCCAGGGCACGCTGGCCGAGCGCATTCGCGCCGGCGGGGCCGGTATCTACGGCTTCTACACGCGCACCGGCGCGGGCACGCGCGTCGCCGAGGGCAAGGAGACGCGGCAGGTTGCGGGCACGACCTACGTGCTCGAGACCGGCCT
Organism: Steroidobacteraceae bacterium; assembly: GCA_049508555.1. Taxonomy (GTDB): domain Bacteria; phylum Pseudomonadota; class Gammaproteobacteria; order Steroidobacterales; family Steroidobacteraceae; genus FEN-1191. Next base: position 8,400 of record JBELAR010000005.1, on the reverse strand, counting down.
CACAGCCGATCTGGCGATCGTGAAGGCCTGGCGGGGCGATACCGAGGGCAATCTCGTGTACCGCAAGACGGCGCGTAATTTCAATCCGGTCATGGCGACGGCTTCGCGCCACACGGTGGCGGAAGTCGAGGAATTGGTCGAAGTCGGCCGCCTGGATGCCGACCAGATCCACACGCCCGGAATCTTCGTGCAGCGGATCGTGCAAGGCCAGGGTTACCGCAAACCGATCGAGCAGCGCACCGTGCGCAAGCGAGGCCACGTTGCCGTGGTCGCGTGAGCAGATGGCCGAGCGCGCGGCGCGCGAGCTGCAGGCGGGCTACTACGTCAATCTCGGCATCGGCATCCCGACGCTGGTCGGCAATTACATCCCCGCCGGCATGAACGTGATACTGCAATCCGAGAACGGCATGCTCGGCATGGGTCCATTTCCGTACGAGGGAGAGGAAGACGCGGATCTGATCAATGCCAGCAAGCAGACCATCAGCGAACTGCCGATGTCGTCCTACTTCTCCTCCGCCGAGAGCTTCGCGATGATCCGCGGCGGCCATATCGATCTGTCCGTGCTCGGCGCCATGGAGGTCTCGCAAACCGGCGATCTGGCAAACTGGATGGTTCCGGGCAAGGTGGTCAAGGGCATGGGCGGGGCGATGGATCTGGTGGCGGGCGCGCGCACGATCATCGTCGTCATGGAGCACGTGGCACGCGACGGTACGCCGAAATTCAAGCCGCAGTGCGAGCTGCCGCTGACCGGCAGGGCCGTCGTCGACATGCTGATCACCGATCTGGCCGTATTCCGCCGCTCCGACCGCCGTGCACTCTTCGAGCTGAGCGAACTGGCCCCCGGGGTGAGCGAGGCCGACGTGCACGAGCGCACGTCGGCGCAGTTCCGCTGAGCGCTCCGGCCCGCAATTACCCGCTGGCCAGCAACGGCCGGCGCAAGGCCGCGCCGATCAGGATCACCGCGGCCACCGCGGCCAGATGTAGCGCCAGGTCGATCACGGTCACATCGAAGGGGTGGAAGAATTCCAGTACGCAGGCCGCGCTCGCGGCTACGCCCAGCGTACCCATGGCGGCCACCGGCAGCGGGTTGAGCGGCCGAGCCTGCCGCAGCATGCCGAATAAAAACACGGACAGAGGCACGCTGGCCGCCACGATGAAGAGAAAGCAATGTGTGCTATGACCCAGCATTCCATCCGCGCCATGCAGGCTCAAGCCGTTGCGCAGGCAGCCCAGACCGCTGGCGCCCATCCATAGCAGAAATGGCGGCAGAGCGAGCCACGCCCAGCGCGGCGAGCGATCCGGCAGCGAGAGTTCAAAGGCCGCGATGATCGCGGCAATCGCCGTCAACGCCGCGGCGCCGAACTCGAAGGCGACTTGCGGGGCAGCCAAGCGTTGCAGGGCCGTGTCCAGCTGCGCATAGCGCAGGATCAAAGCGGTGCTGATGAGACCGACCGGTGCGAGCCAGAGCAGTGCGCGTTCCGCCGGTGAACGCAGGCGACCGACCGGCTCGAGCCCGGTTGCAAGCTGCTCAATGAGTTGATCGGTCTGCATCAGCCTTCCTTCTGAAACAGTGCGCGCAGCGCCTTGAGCGCGCGGTGAGTGTTGACCTTGAGCGCGGCCACGGATTGCCCCGAGACGGCCGATGCCTCCGCCAGACTCATCTCCTTGAGCTTCAGTGCTTCGAGCGCCTCGCGCTGGCGCGCGGGCAGCCGCCGCAAAAGCTCGCCGACCTCATCGCGCGCGCGCAGTGCGTCCATATCGTTATTCGCTGCAGCATCGGCGAAGGTTTCAAGGCTCTGCGCCTCGGCGCTCGATTCGTGACGCGCCACCCGCGAGCGCCGCCGCAGGCCATCGATGCCTCGGCGCGCGGTAATCGCTCCGAGCCAGGGGCTGAAGGGGCGGCGCGGGTCATAGGTCTGGCGCACACGGTGCATGGTCAGTAATGTGTCCTGGACCATTTCCTCGATGTCTTCGCGGTTGGAGCAGTGGCGGCGCAACAATGCGCGGACGAAGGGCGTGACCTCGCGCAACAGCTGCGTGTACGCGCGAGGGTCGCCGGCTTGCGCCGCGCTCATGAGCTGCGACCAGGCGAGGTCGCGCTGCTCGGGCGTGGGGACGATGGACACGAATGCGATTGTAACCTTTTGCGCCAGGGGCCGAACTTACCCACGAGGCTTCAATTCCGGAGCCGAGTAAAACGAGGGGATCCTCCATGAATCGATACGTATTGGCTGCTTCCACTCTGTCGGCTGCCGTGGGCATGGCCCTGGCGCTGCAGGGGCCTGTGCGCGCCGCCGACATGTCCAGTGCCGCGCCGGCGAACAATGCGAACGCGACGAAGCCGAAGCTCGAGAAGTGTTACGGCATCAACGCGGTCGCGAAGAACGACTGTGCCGCGGGCAGCCATTCCTGCGCCGGGCAGGCCACCATGGCGCGCGATCCGAAGTCCTACGTCCTCGTGCCGGCCGGTGACTGCGCCAAGATCCAGGGCGGCACACTCACGGCGATGTAGCCGGGCGCAGGCGTCGGGATTGTGACGATGAGCCCCGGGGCGTATCAGGTCAGCCCGATTCCCGCAGTCGCGGGCATCGGGCTGCGCTTCATGCACCACGATCTCGTGCTCGATACGCAGCCCGCGACGGCCTGGTTCGAGGTCCATGCCGAAAACTATTTCGGTGGCGGCAGGGTCCGGCGCACGCTCGAGACTGTGCGCCGCGACTATCCGCTCTCGCTGCACGGGGTCGGCTTGTCACTGGGCAGTGCGGCAGGGCTGGACGCGAGCCATCTCGGTCGCCTGGTCGAGCTGTCGAATGCGATCGAGCCCGGCTTGGTCTCCGAGCATCTGTCCTGGAGCCTGTCCGATGGGCATTATCTGGCCGATCTGCTGCCCCTGCCGATGACCGAAGAGGCGCTCGACGTGGTGTGCCGTCATGTGCAGCAGGCGCAGGAGGCGCTCCGGCGCCCGATCCTCATCGAGAACCCTTCGACCTATCTGCAGTTTCAACACTCCGTGATTCCCGAATGGGAGTTCCTGCGGGAACTCGTCGGGCGCTCGGGCTGCGGAATTCTCTGTGACGTGAACAACATCTTCGTCAGTGCGAGCAACCACGGCTGGGATCCATTGCGCTATCTGGACGCGCTGCCGGCCGCTGCGGTCGGCGAGCTCCATCTGGCCGGTCATGCGGAGCGTGTGTTGGAAGACGGCCGGGTACTGCGTATCGATGAGCACGGCTCGCGCGTCGCACCGGCGGTCTGGGCGCTATACGAGCAGGCCCTGGGACGCTACGGCCCGCGGCCGACATTGATCGAATGGGACACGCAGATTCCCTCGTTCGAGGTACTGCTCGATGAGGCCGGAGCGGCCGATCGGCGTCTGCGCGACCTTGGGAGCGCCTCTCATGCCTGTGCTGCTTGAACTGCAGCGCGGCTTCGCCACGGCGCTGCAAGAGGGCGCTGCACCGGCGTGCCTGGAGGCACTGCAGATTACGGACTCCAACGTCCCCGAGCGCTTCGGTGTATACGCCGCGACCCGGCTCGCGACCCTGATCCGCGCACTCTCGCTGGCTTTTCCAGCGGTGCAGCGACTCGTTGGCGCGGACTTCTTCGAGGCTGCGGCGCGGGAGTTCATCAGCCAGTGGCCGCCCGAGTGCGCCTGCCTGGATGACTACGGCGCGCGGCTTCCCTCGTTTCTGCAGCAGTTCGCACCGGCGGCCCAGTTGCCGTATCTGCCCGATGTGGCACGGCTCGAGTGGGCTGTGAGCCGCGCGCTGCATGCCGCCGATGCCGCCGGGCTGGACGTCACGCGCCTGGCTGCCCTCGGCAACGCGGAGCGCGCGGAAGTGCGTTTCGTCGCGCACCCCTCGATCAGCCTGCTGGAGCTGCGCTCGCCCGCTGATGCGATCTGGCGCGCCGTGCTCGATCAGGATGCAGCCGCCCTGGCCGCGATCGAACTCGGGGAGGGTCCGATATTCCTGCTCATCGAGCGCGCCGCTGACGGTATTGCGGTGCGGCGCCTGCACTCGGGCGCCTGGCATTTCACGCAGCGCCTATGCGCAGGCGAGCCGTTGCATGCCGCACTGGAGGGCGCGCGGGCCGGAGGCTCTACCCTGGGGCCTCGACGCGATGAGATCGACACGCTGCTCGCGGATCATCTGCTGTGCGGCCGCTTCGTCGATGTCATGCCAGTCTCGGGAGCGCGCCGCTCATGAACACGCCGACCGCCGCACCAAGGTGCTGCTGCTCTCGCCCGATCTGGCCGCACACCTGGGCGCAGCGATTGAACTCTCGACCCCGGCGCTGCTCGTGCTCGGTTTGGCCACGCGTCCGGCTGCCCTGCTGTTGCTGGGCATGACGACGGTGATCGAGGTCTTCGTCTACCCCCAGGCCTGGCCGACCCATATCCAATGGGCGGCCATGTTGTTGATTCTATTGTGCCGCGGTGCAGGAGGTGTATCGGTCGACCACTGGTTGCGCCAGCGCCTGTCTTCCGCGCACCTGTGAGCCAGTCAGGCAAAGTGATAGGCGGAACTGGCGTGCGCTGCCGGACTGCGGTATGCTCAATTGCAATTGCGACTGATTCGCATTTGGGTTGGGCGAGACACACTGATGGATTCCTGTCCGCAATGGCACGAGGCCGGCATGGATGCCGAGACCACTCGAGAGCGTCACTCCCTGGCACATCTGCACAAGGGTGCCCGTGGACGTGTCGTCGCGGTCGAGTCTGCAGGGGTCGGTGGTTTGAGCCTGGGTGACGACGCCGGTTCCACGATCGCGCGCCGACTGCTCGAGGTGGGCTTCGTGCCCGGGGAGCGTATCGAGGTCGTCGAGGAGATTCGACCCGGCGGCGATCCCATCGCGGTGCGCATTGGTTCATCGATCTTTGCGCTGCGCAGGCGTGAGGCGCACGCTGTGCTGGTCGAACTCGAGTTCGCGGAGCCGTTCGAGGCCCTAGAGGGCCCGTGACTCGCGACCTGCCGGACGTCGCCACGCATCGGCTCGCCTTGGTCGGCGCGCCGAATTGCGGCAAGACGGCACTGTTCAATCGCCTGACCGGCAGCCGCCAGAAGGTCGCGAATTATCCGGGTGTCACGGTCGAGCGCAAGGAGGGCGCCTTTGTCAGTCCCCACCGCCGCGCGCTCTATCGCGTGACCGACCTGCCGGGCACCTACAGCCTCGTACCCACGACGCTCGATGAGGCGATCACGCGTGACGTGGTCACGGGCCGTCTGCGCGGCGAGGCGCCGCCGGAATTGATCATCTGCGTGCTCGACTCGACCAATCTGCGTCTCTCCTTGCGTCTCACGCTCGAGCTCGCCCGCCTCGGCATGCCGATGATCGTGGCGCTCAACATGAGCGACCTCGCGCGTAAGCGCGGCTTCAAGCTCGATCGCGTAGCGCTGGAGCGTGAACTGGGCGTGCCCGTGGTCGAAACCGTTGCGGTGCGGCCGGGCGGTGAAGCCGAGTTGCTCGCGGCGCTCGATGCCACCGAGTTTCGAGCGTCCAGGGAATCCTTCACGGTGCCTGCAATCAGCGATGTGCAATTGACTGCGACACAACGCGAGGTGCGCCGCATCCTCACCGTCGCGGGCTACGTTGAGCCGTTGCGCGACCGCGCGCTCGCTCGTCTCGATGCGATCGTCATGAATCCCATCGCCGGCCCGATACTGCTCGCGCTGCTGCTGTTCCTGATGTTTCAGGCGGTCTTCAGCTGGGCGCAGGCTCCGGTCGCCTGGATCACGGCCGGGATGGATCAATTGGGCCAGGCGGTGCAGAGCGCTCTGCCCGCCGGACCGCTGCGCAGCCTGCTGGTGGGCGGTGTGATCGCCGGGGCCGGCAGCGTATTGCAGTTCCTGCCGCAGATCCTAATCCTGTTCTTCTTCATATTGCTGCTGGAGGACAGCGGCTATCTGCCGCGGGCGGCCTTTCTGCTCGATCGCCTCATGGGCGGCGTGGGGCTGTCTGGCCGCTCGTTCATCCCGTTGCTCTCCTCGTTCTCCTGCGCCATACCGGGGATCATGGCCACGCGCACGATTCCGAACTTGAGGGATAGGCTGGCGACCATTTTGTTAGCCCCGATGATGACCTGTTCGGCGCGGTTGCCGGTGTATGCGCTGATCATCGGCGCCTTCATACCGCGGCGCTCGCTAGGACCGTTCAACCTGCAGGGGCTCGTATTATTCGCGCTCTATGTCGCCGGGGTCGCCGGCGCCTTGCTCGTCGCGCTGGTCATGCGACGCTACACGTTGCGCTCGAGCTATCATCCCTTGCTCATGGAGCTGCCTGAATACCATTGGCCGAACCTGCGCAATCTGCTGACCGGGCTCTGGGAGCGCACGCAGATTTTTCTCACTCGCGTCGGCACGATCATTCTGGCGCTCATGGTGGTGCTGTGGTTTCTCGCGAGCTATCCGGCGCCGCCCGCCGGAGCCACCGGACCCGCCATCCGCTACAGCATCGCGGGCATGATGGGCCACGGCCTCGGCACGATCTTCACCCCGCTCGGCTTCAACTGGCAGATCAGCCTTGCATTGGTACCCGGCCTCGCCGCGCGTGAGGTCGTGGTCGGCGCACTCGGTACCGTCTATTCGCTCTCGGACGCCGGTGGCGCGGACGTCGAGACCGCACTGCGGCCCATGATCGCCCATGGCTGGAGTCTCGCAACCGCGCTGTCGTTGCTGGCCTGGTACGTTTTTGCGCCACAGTGCCTCTCAACGCTGGTGACCGTGCGGCGCGAGACCAACTCCTGGCGCTATCCGCTGATCATGACCGGCTATCTGTTTGGTATCGCCTACGCCTTTGCCTTCGTGACCTATCACATCGCGCTCGCGCTGGGCGCGGGGGCCTGAAGCATGCTGCAGCAAATGATCATCGCCGCGGCGGTGCTGGTGGCCGGCTGCTACGTCGTCTGGAGCTTCCTGCCGCTATTGCGCCGCCAGTGGCTGCTCGATGTGCTCGCGCGGCGTGGTCTCCTGGTGCGCGTAGCCGCCAGGCATCGCGCTCGGCTCTCGACTCCGGGCTGCGCCAATTGCTCCGCGGCCGAGGCGCATGGGAAATCGGCGCGGCGCTGATCAGGCAGGCCAACGGTTGACCCAAGCGCCTACTTTATCTCGGTGGGCATGTCCTGCGCGGCCACAACCTGCCAGATTCCGTGTCGTTTGAGCCAGGTGTCAGTCCAAGTCAGCTTGACCTTGTGCTTGCGCCCGTCACTCTCCACATGCACCGCGCTTTCGCTGCCATACAAGACGGCCATGGCGTCGCCAAAGAAATGAACGGTCACCTCGTACATCTCGCAGGCTTCCTTGGTATTTCCCTTCGAAAACTCGGTTGAGGCCTGCTGCTTTGAGTAACGCGAGCCGTCTGGGGCAGTGCCTTGAAAATCCTCCGCCAGAATCGTCTTTTCAATGCCGTTATGAGTGCAGTCCGACTCAGACCAGAGCCGTTCGTAGTTGATTAGGGATTTCGCGGTCAATTCATCCGCTTTTGCCCAGCGACTTTCCTGCGCTTGAACAGGCAGCCAAGAGGCCACGCTGATGAGTGTTCCCGCGAGCACGATCATCCAGCGATTCATCGAAATTCTGTGATTCATTGGTTTCCTCCGGCGCTGAAAAATGGCAGTTATGCAAGAAGTCCTCATCTTAACGGCAATCCCTGAGTGTCGAGCCAATGGCTAATCCCGAGTCCGCGCCAGCCCAGCCCACAGCGTCGATCGCGTCAGGCTATGACGCGATCGCGGAGGAATACGTCAGGCACGTCTTTCATGAATTGGACGGCAAGCCATTCGATCGCGATTTCCTCGAGCGTTTTGCGGCGAGCTGTCCGAAGGACGGACTGGTTCTCGATCTCGGCTGTGGCCCGGGTCATATCGGCCGATATCTGGCCAGGCGGGGTGTGCGCGTGTGCGGCCTGGATATCTCCCCACGCATGGTCGATTTGGCGCGGCAGCTCAATCCGGGAACGAACGTGCTCCTGGGCGATATGCGAAGCCTGCCGTTCGAGCGCGCCGCCGTGGCGGCCATCGTTGCCTTCTACTCGATCATTCATCTGCCGGCTGCGGAGCTGCGGGGGGTATTCGACGAGTTGTTTCGCGTGCTGCAGCCCGGCGGCACCCTGGCGCTGGCGTTTCACGTGGGCGATGAGGTCGTGCACGTGGAGCAGTTATGGGGCGTCAAGACGTCGATTGATTTTCAGTTCTTCGATCCACGGGGAGTGCGAGGTGCGCTGACTGCGGCCGGCTTTGAGCTGCTGGAATGCACCGAGCGCGAACCCTACGCTTCACCGATCGAGGCGCAGACGCGGCGCTGCTACCTGCTCGCGCGAGCGCTCGCCGAATTCTCGACCGGCGCTGGATAGGGCGCGTATTATTTGCCGCGCCGGCTCGAGCGGCATAAAGAAATTGAGAGG
>JBELAR010000049.1:0-15633 GCA_049508555.1 Steroidobacteraceae bacterium | reverse complement strand
CGCATCACTTTGAAGCAATGCATCGGTGCGCGGCAGGCGCTCGGCGTAGGCGCGCGTGCGCGTTTCGGTCATGGCCGCAAATGCCTCCATGCTCTGATCCCACTTGCGCAACGTGCCTTGCAGGAATGCCATATCACGATAATTCTTCAGACCCTCCTGGAAGTCATTGTCGGCCAGCACGGTGTAGAGATAGCGGGACTGCGGCACATCGGGCAAGGCTTTGAGCTGCCAGAACCAGCCGTAGCGCGCGTCCTTGTCCTCGCCCAGGAGGTCCTCGAGCATGTGGCCGCCACCGAGCTTGGCGATCGCGGTATCGAGGTTCTGCGACTCGCTGGCGAAGGATTTCAGTGCAGCCTCGTAATACTCGGCGGACTGGGCATCGGCGTTGAGCTTGCCGAAGGCGTAGGGCACGGCCAGATAAGATTCCTGAACCGCCGCATCGAGCAGGTTACGCTGGTGCAGCTCGAGCCAGGGCGTGAGCGCCGCCTGATATTCGCCCAGTTCTGCGTGCGCGTACCCGTCGCCAAGCAGTGCGCGGCTCGAATAAGGACCGTTCAATCGAACGCGCTCGAGCGGCGCGCGGGCCTGCGCGCTCTGGTTGGCCTGTAGATAGGCGTAGCCGAGCGCGAGATTGGCCTTGTCGCGCAGATTCAGCATCTCATCGCCGGACGTGTTGAGCGTGCCAACCGCCGTCAGGATCGGCGCCGCCTCCGGCAGACGCCCCGCCCGCACCAGTGCCACGCCGAGATTGAAGCGCGCGTAGGCCATCCAATCGGACGTTCCCTGAAATGCTTTCAGTTGCGTGATGGCGTCGTCATAGCGCTGCTGGCGCATCAGCGCATTGACCAGCACGTGGTTGCGCTCGGCGTCCAGCTCGGCGCCCAGCGTGCCTTGAATGCGCTCGAGGGCCGACTCACTGCGATCGTAATAGCCACGCTCGTACCAGATCTTTGCCAGATAAAACCAGGCGCGGTTGCGCACGCGCACGGGCAGGTCATCCGTGAGCAATTGTTCGAAGCGCCGGGCAGCCTCGTTATGCATGCCCAAGGACAGGTACAGACCCCCGGCCAACAGATCGGCATCGGCGGTGTGATGGGGCATGCGCTGCCACTGACTGAAGGCCTCCAGCTCCGTGAGGGCCTGGAAGTCATCGCCGGCATAGAACTGAAACAATACCTCGCCGTAGTGCAGATCCTGCACGCGGCTGCTCGGCAGCTTGTCCGGATCCGCCTTGCGCGCGGCCTGTGCCGGCGCAAGACCCGCCGCCGTGAGCGACAGAGCCAGGGCGATGGCGCAACGCCTGCCGCTCATGGGGCCACTATTCCCAATCCTTGATTTCAAACTCGGGCTGCTGCGCGCGCTCGTGGTCGGTGATCTTGAGCTCCAGATACTTGGCACCGACACCTTTTTCAAAGCGGATGCTGCCTGCACGCCGGTAGTCGCGATTATTCGGACCCTTGCCGTTGAACAGTGCCACCAGCTCGTGCTCGCCGGACCTGAGGTTACCGACGTAGAGCCGCTGGACTCCACCCTTGATCAAGGCCGCTACTTCGCGCGGCGTGTACAGATAACTGCTGACGTCGCGATTGTCGATCTTCAGCGAGATCGAATCGAGCGCGAAGAAGTCGCCCACATCCATGGAAACAAACACGGCCACCTGCGTGTTGGCCGGAAACAGCAGCTCCTCCTCGAGCATGAACAGATCCTTGTTCAGGTCCACGACCTCCTTCTTGAGACCCTGGATCTGCTCATCGAGCGAGCGCGTGGCACCGCCTTCGGCGGCCGGCGAGCTCGCCGCCGGTGCGGGCGGCGCGCTCACCGGCGCCGCGGCGGCGGCGGCGGCGGGGGTATCGGCAAAGCAGCAGACCCAGGGCCTGCAGCAGCAGACTCGAGCGGCCGGATCTTGGGTCAGAGCAGCACAGTGTGTTCATTGGGGGATGCATTGATGTGGTGAATTCACGGTGTGGCGAATTGATCATCCAGTAACGAGCGAATTTGCGCGACATAGGATTCATCACCGGCGCGGTAGTCGCCGTGCAGGTAGCGCACGACCCCGGAGCGGTCGATCAGGACCGTGGTGGGCAAGCGCTCTATTCCATAGGCGCGGCTCACCGCCTTGACATGATCGAGCAGCAGCGGAAAGGCGGTCGCATGCGCGCGCGCATAATCCTGCGCCCGCTGCGGATCATCATCCACGCTGACGGCAAGCACGATCAGACCGGAGGAGCGGTACGTGCCGTAGTAGCGGTTCAGCGCGGCAAGCTGCCCGGCGCACAGACTGCATTGACTGCTCCAGAACGAGAGCACGACGGGCTGCCCGCGATACTCGGAGAGCCGCACATTGGGCCCGGTCGCGGCCGGCAGCGCAAAATCGGGCGCGCGCTGGCCGATGAATCCCGGGTCCGGCGCGGCCGCACGTGCCGCGTTGATGAGGCCCAGCAGGCACAGCGTCAAGCCGACGCCACGCATGGTTTGAAACTGCAGCCTCACTCGCACTCTCTTCACTACCGCTCCTGCATGGGCGCCGACGCCGGGGGCGCTCCGATGGGCTGGCACGGTGCCGCCGCCCGAGCTCCAGGCGATGATTTGACATTATCCGTCAATCGGCCGCCGCTGGCTTGAGATCCAGCGCACAAACTGATCAGGCGGCGGCTGAGCGGTGCGCCCAGCTCTTGCGCTCGGGGCCGAGCTAGCGAATGGGCGCCAGGGCGATCAGCGAATCATAGGCGCTGGCGCTGCCGAGTCCCGTACCCAGGCCGCTGGCCCACTGCAGAGTCTGAAACGCTCCGGCCTTATTGTGAAGAGCGAGGTAGTTGAGCACCACGGTCTCAGCCAGCAGGTTGACGGCGTTGGCGCCGGGGCTGGAGGTCGTGTTGACATTGCCGTCGCTGGTGTAGTTGCCGATCTGATTGCTGATCGCAGCCGGCCGGCCGTTGGGGTTGTAGACCAGGAAGAACGTCGCGGCCGTCGTCTGATTATCCGAGGTCCACACACCCTTGCCGCGTCCACCCACCGAATTGTCGATCATGCCGCTCGAGACCACCGAGCCGTCGGTGAACACATAGATCATGAGCGGCTGCATCATGCGCGCGGCATACTCCAGACAGGCACCGATGCACTGTCCCGCTTCCAGATCGCGCGCCTCGCCGGTGGCACGATCGCCCGTGTGGTAGTCGTAGCCCCCCATCTCGATGGTGCCGGCGGAGGCATAGCCATTGACCACCATCTTCATGACCGCGGCGGTCGCCCGAAAATTCGAGTCAGCCTGATATTCGGCGGTCGAGAAGATGCCTGAACTGCCGACGATTGCCGTATCGAGATCCGGATCCAGAGTCGCGGTGGCATTACCGTAGCGGTCGACGAGATCGGCCGCACCGACGTAACCGCACTGCACCAGGTCCTTGACGACGGCATCCTGGGTGCCGAGCAAGGTGTTGACTGCATCGAGCTTGTTCTTGCTGATGCGCTCTATCGACTCGAGCACGGCAACCGCATCGCCCTGACTGAGCAATCCGACCAGCTGCCCGGTGCTGACCAGTCCGGTGACGTCCGAAGCCTGCGACACCTTGGTCGGCGGCACCGTCGGATCGATCATGTAGGACGGAGCGACCGAGTTGCCGCCCGAGGTCGTGCTCTCGGTGCCGATGAGCGCCAGCAGGTCGCCCTTGTTGCCGGCCGGCGGCGTCAGCACCGCGTAGCCGGAGGTATAGATGCCGTACATCGGATTGTGCGGATTGTCGCCGGTGTCGTTCTCGCTCAGCTCCGGCATGATGGCGCCATTGACATTCGCCGACGTGGTCGCGGCCACGCGCTGCTTGATGCCGCGCAGATAGGCGCTGTCGCTGTGGAAAGCGAGACCGAGGCTCTGATCGATGAAGCCGCCCGCGCCCGTGGAGGAATTCGGGATCATATTGCCCGGCAGACCGAGCCGGCTGTAGCCGGCGGTCGAGAGGAAGTCGAGCTGCCCGCCCGGTCCGCCGACCAGAACGTTGGAACCCGCCACGTTGCCGCCACCGGCCAGATCGAAGCAGATGAAGGGAATCATGCCCGAGCCGTCAGTGATATTGCACGGGGAGAGCTTGAGCGCCGCGATGTCCGGCGCGAGCGTTGCGTAGGCCTTGCGTGGATCGGCAAACAGGCTGAACACCGACATGCCCGCCACGGTCGCCGCGCCACGGATGAATCCCTGGGCCAGGAAGTCGCGGCGCGTGACCGGACGGCGATGGTCCGGGTGGCGGAGCGGTTCGTGCAGGCTCAGGGATCGTTTGCGTTTGAACTTCATGGCGCGCGCCTCATGGGTATCTCTATTTGATCAACGTCGTCGCGCTACCGAGCACGACGGCGCAGACGGCCTTGGCGATGGTCTGGGTACGAGTCGGGGTCTGAACGCAGGTCGGGTCGCTGGCACTGCAGTTGACCAATGAGGTGACCAGGCTGTAGAGCTCGGTGCGGATCTGCGCGTCGGTCGGCTGCGTCGCGAGATTCGCGCCGACAGCCGGGCTGTTGATCAGGGGCGTGATCAGCAGATCCATGCCGCCATTGGTGCCGAATGCCTGCGCCGGAGTCTGATTCAGATTCAGACCCGGGAAGAACGCCGGCTCGAGCGTCGGATCATCGACCAGCGCGTTGCAGTACTGAATCGAGAGCTGCGAGATGCCGATCTCCTGTGAGGCGAGGAAGCCCTGAATGTTCGGCACCGTGGGCAGTTGCTGCTCCACAGTCTGATAGGTCGTGTTGACCGCGCTCAGACCGGGGGACACGCCGGTGATCGACGCCATCGAAGCGTTGAGCTCATCGTAGACGTGCAGACCGATATCGGATGAGGCCGGTAGCGCGGCCGGCGGCGCCGCGGTCGGCGTCGCGACGGCGCGTACATGCGTGTGGGTTCCGATCTGATCGAAGTCCAGAAAGAACAGGTCCGAGGTCGGCCCGAGCTGCATGGCGAATACGGTGCCGACGCTCGAGAGCAGCTCACCGACCGTGGGCGAATAGTTGGCGCTGGTGACCGTGGTGTTGAGCGTGCTGTACGCCTGGCCGACCGGCACCTCCTGGCCGTTCATGCCGATGTACAGGCCGGAGATCGGAATGTTGCCGGGCTGGGCCTGCGGATTGAGGCTGATGAAGGTCGGATTGCTGAACAGATAGCTGTAATTGTCGTACTGGCTGGCCGTGAACATGATGTAGCTCTGTGCCATGCCGGTGAGCGCACTGACGTCAAACAGCAGGTAATACAGCTGACCCACGCCGGCGGCGTAGTTCTGCTGGATCTGGGCGAGTGTCAGCGCGTGGCTGTGTACCGCGGCGAAGCGCACCTCGCCGGCCCAGGGGCGGTCGTTCGTGGTCTCATTGCCCAGCAGGAAGGCGAAGGTGTTGTCCCAGTTGCCGAGCCCGCCGCCGGTCAATTTGTCCACATCGCCGGTGAAATTGCCGTTCACGTACAGCTGGCGGCCGCTGGTCGAGTTGTAAGTGAGCACGATGTGCTGCAAGGCGGCCTGCGCGTTCATGTTGGCCGGCGCCGTCGTGAGCGGCGGGGCGCCGTTGCTGTCGCTGGCGGTACTGCGGCCATAGGCCTGATACTGCATGGCGTCCTGCGCGAGCGTGAAATCACGCAGACTCGTGCCACCGGAATAGCCGCCGATGAAGGCGTTGGTCTGCGTCACGTTGGCGGGCGCGGCCCACAGCTCGAGCGAGTACTCGCCGCTCGCGGTCAGCGCGGTGTAGAGCTTGGCGCTGGTTGCGGTCGAACCCTGCGCCTTGGCACCCCCGGTGCCGAATATCAGGCCCCAGGCACTGTCCCAGCTGGTATTGCCCGAGACGGTCAGATTGATCGCCGGATCCACGCCGCTGGTATCGAAGGCCGTGCTGCCCGTGCCCTCCTTGAACATCCAGCGCGCGATGATGTCGGCGTCGTAGCGATTGTTACCCGACGCGACGGTGCCTGCGTAGAGCGTCAGGGCTCGCGACACCACCAGGGTCGGATCGACGGGTGTGACCGGCACACCATTGGCGAAGGCCTGGAGCGCGGTGAGCATCTGCGCTGCGCTGCCGGGACAATCCACGGGACCGCCCGGAGTCGTCGGCCAGCAGTTGTGCGACTCGGTGGCCAGACGTACATAGAAGCGCGAGAGCGGCGGATCATTCAGGTTGATCTTCGCCTGTGCCGCGGCGTAGGCCTGACTCACATCACTGCTCGCGAAATACGGCGACTGCGGCACCGTCGCGCTCGGCGAATGGCAACGGGAGCAGAATTTCGTGAGCAGCGGATAGACCGTCCCGGCGAACAGCGTCGAATCCACCGGGAACTGCTTGGTCGGTCCGACCGCCTGATCCACCGGCGCGGTCAGCTGGATCTTGGTCGAGCCGCTGGCACTGCCGCCCCCGCCGCCGGCCCAGTTCTGGATCCACGTCGTGAGAATATCGGCACAGGCCTGCGGACTCGCGAGCCAGCAGTTATGGCCGCCGCCGACCTTGATTACCATGGTCGACTGATCGGGCTGCGTCAGATTGACCACCGTGAGTGCGGCCGCATAGGCCTGGTTCACGTCATCCGAGCGCGCAAATTCCGGCGTCTGCCCGCCGGCCTTGTGGCAACCGCCGCAGCGCGTGGGGATGTCGATGTTCTGCCAGAGATTTACCTTGAAGGCCTCCACGTCGGCCGATGCGGGCGCCGGGCCGGTATAGACCGCGGCCGCTGCGGCCGTCGTGTTGACCAGCGGCGTTGTCGGTGCACCGCCCGAGCAGGCGGCGAGCGCGAGCAGCGTCACCGGCAGCAACAGCTTCGGCAGGCGAAGGCGGGTTCGGTTCACAGTAGTCTCCCTATGCGTCCGCGGCACTGGCTAGTTGCCCATGCAGTAGACCGCGGTCTCGGCGAAAACCTGCTTCATGCTGTAGCCGCCTGACTGGAAGTCGGCGACGATCTGCGAGGCGGCGGCGAAATCGGCGGCATTGCTCGGCGGACGCAGGCATATGGCCTGAAACACTTTCTGTACCTGGCAATTGGCGAAGGCCTGACTGGAGGCGAGCTCCTGGCCCAGCGACTTGGCGCCCGAACCGCTGCCCGGCAGCGCTGAACTCCAGCCCAGCAGCGCATCGGGGCCCGTGCGCCAGCGATTGTCCCAGCTGTCGTCCGTGGTCACGAAGCCGTCGGGAAAATTGCCGGTGTTGATGTGGTACTTCGCCTGCGTCTGCCCAGGGGTATAGACGAGCTGCAGCGCCGTCGGATCGTAGTTGTAGTACGCGAAGGCCTGCGCCATCGGGTCCATTGCGGCGTGACAGCCGATGCAATTGTTCAAGAACACGCGGCTGTCGCCGCCCGGGGAGCGGCTGACATCCTGGCGGATTCGATCCGGCGGCCGCGTGGTATCCATGACCTGCGGCAGGTCGTTGCACAGATAGTTGATCATCGTGAAGCGGAACATCGCCCGATTGGTGCCGGCGATGAAGAACGCCTGCGCCGCCGCTTCGGTGGTGATGACTCCGGCTGTGGCCGCCGAGGGTATGCCCGTGTTCGCCGACTGCGTCGTGGCGACCAACGCGGTCTTGAGGTCGACACCGTTGGTATCGAGGTACTGGTAGTGATTGTTGTTCGAGGGCGAGTACGGCGGCGCGCCGCTCGTGTTGCCGACGTAGAGAATGTCCGCCGAGAGCACCGTGTTGAACGGTACGTTGTCGCGAATCATGCCGATGACGGTCGCGGTGTAGTCATTGAGCGGCACGAATGCGGACTGCGCCCGGTTGGTCGCCGGCGAAATGAAATTACGCAGCGTGACGTTGTAGAAACCGCTGTTGGTCATGGCGAGCTGCGCCGCGGCAGCCGGATTGCCGCTGCTGATGAGCGTTGCCATCTGCGTGAGCACGGCATCGCTCGGCGGTACGCCGGCCAGACGATTGTGCATGCGCACGGCCTGCTCGTTGGGCCCCGCGATGAGCGGCATCGCCGGCTGCAGGCCGAGGATTGCGGCGAGCAGCAGAGCCGCCGCGCGCCGCGAGGCACGAGTGCGTCGCACCCCTGTTCTCATCGCTGGTCTCATCGTCGCTCCCTGGTGCAAAATGTATTTGCACAGTGAGCGGGACTATACGCACGGCGGGGCACGCACCGTAATGTCTCAAAGGGCAGACAAGAGCATTGATTAGGTATAGACGATAGCATCGCTTGCGAAATCTGCGACCGGCATCACGTCGCGATGTCACGCCAACGACTGAACTGTTCAATACGGATCCTCGGAGCATCGTCGTAAATGAGACTTCATACACGCTTGCTGGGCATCGCATTTGCGGCCGCGGCCCTCACGGCCTGCAGCAGTCACGGCAGCCTCAACATCGGCAGTGGTCAATCAACCAGTGGGCAGAACATCGATTTCGCGATCGCTTACGTGAAGCGCACATTGCCCACAGACGCCGCTGGGCTCGCCGCATTGCGCGCCAAGGACGACGTGACGCTGCCGCGAGCCTACTGGAGCAAGGCCGATGTCTATGTGCGCAGCAGCGCCAGCCCCACGGGCCAGGAGCAGAACATCACCAGCAGCGTTACCGGTAGCGACTTCTGGGACGCCAAGGATCTCGACGTCGCGCCCGACGGCAGCTCCCTCGTGTTTGCAATGCGTGGGCCGATCACTGCCAATCAGAAGGATTTTCTTCCGCCGACCTGGCACATCTGGCAGTACACCGTCGCCAGTGGCGTGCTCGTTCAACTCACGGGCACGAGCATCGACACCGAACCCAACGCCAACGATGTCGGTCCGCATTACCTGAGCGATGGTCGCATCGTATTCTCCTCGACGCGTCAGTCCGGGTCGCGCGAGGTGCTGATCAACGAAGGCAGCACCGGCGAGCATGTGCAACCCTTCGAAGCGCAGACGGAGTCGGACAACACATCGGATTTCGTGCTGCACGTCATGAACGCGGACGGCACGTCCATTCATCAGATCTCCTTCAACCCGAGCCACGACATCGACGCCTCGCTGCTCGGCAACGGACAGATCATGTGGAGCCGATGGGACAACACGCCGGGGCGCACCGGCGGCAGCGCCATACATCTCTACAGTGCCAATCCCGATGGGAGCAACGTCCAGCTGCTCTATGGGGCCCAGAGCCACAACACGAACAGCAGCAATCCCGCTAACGCGGCCAGCTGTCCGGACGGGCAGGACTGCGCGGTGCAGTTCGTGAGCACGCGCCAATTGCAGAACGGTAATGTGCTGGCGCTGCTGCGCCCGATCACGGGCGCTGACTTCGGCGGCAACCTTCCGATCATCACCGTCAGCGGCTACGTCGAGAACAACCAGCGCGTACCGGACGGCGGCTAGCCGACCGCACCGGTTGCACAGCAGACGGCGACCGAGAACGACGTGCTCACCCAGACGGTGAATGGCGTTCCGGTGGCCTCGCCCGGTGGCCGATTCAACTCGGCATTTCCGCTGTGGGATGGCACCAACCGCATACTCGTGAGCTGGAACCAGTGCCGCCTGCAGGACTCGACCGGCACGGTCGTTGCCTGCACCGCCGACAACCTGGCGAGTGCGAATGCGACCAATCCGACCCTGACTCTGGCGCCGCCGCTCTACAGCGCTTGGCTGCTCAATCTCAATGACGGCACGCTCAAGCCGGTCATGACGCCGGTGGCAGGCCAGATGATCACCGACATCGTCTCGCTGCAGCCGCGCGTCATCCCCTGCACGTTGAATGTGAGCTGCCCGGCCGACCTCAGCGTGCCGAGCACCTTCGACCCCTCGTACGGCATCCTCGACATCCGCAGCGTCTACGATCGCGACGGCTTGGCGGTCGGCGACGGTCAGAGCACTGCATTGACGCCAGCTGCGAGCATCGAGGCGGTCGCAACCGCCAGCGCCCTCAATCGACCGGCGCGCTTCCTGCGCATCGAGAAAGAGGTGGCTTTCGGCGATCCGGATCTGAAGGATGGCTTCCCGAAGTTCGACATGAATATCGCACTCGCCGGCTCCGTGGGCTACATGCGCCAGTTGCTGGGCTATGTGCCGATCGAGCCGGACGGATCGGTGCGTGTCATGGTGCCCGCGAACGTCCCCTTCCAGATCACGGTGCTCGATGCGAATGCGCAGGCCCTGCCGAGCTTTCCGCGCCATACTGCCTGGCTCACGGTGCGGCCGAGCGAGGTGTTGAGCTGCAACGGCTGCCATACCCCCCAGGGCTCGCAGGTGTTCACCGACTTCACCAATACGCCAGGCATCGCCGTGGAAGTCAGCGGCCGCTCACACGGCCGCGCCGATCTGTTCACGGCCCTCAACGGCGGACAGGGCGTGAGCTTCAACGCCAATGGCAACGGCAGCGTCGCGAGTCTCGTGATCTGCACCGGTGATACGATGGCCGAGGAGCTTGCGGGCACAGACTGCAACGCCATGCCCTACAACGCCGCCGCGCTCAGTTCGGATGTCATCTTCAACGATGCCTGGGGGAACGGTAATACCAATCCGACCGGACCCAACTCACCCATCTCCTATACCTACGCCGCGCTGAGCACGAACCTGCCGATCGTTCCGGCCTGCCAGGGTGTCTGGTCAGGATATTGTCTGAGCATCATCAACTATCCGACGATCATCGATCCGCTCTGGAGCGTCGTGCGCGGCAGTACCGGCAGCAATCCACTGGGCGCCAACACCTGCACCAACTGCCACACCGCAACACGCACGAGCACGGTACAGGAGCTCGTGAACGGCGTGCCGACGAGCGTGACGGTGCCCGTACCGCCCGATGGCAACCTGCAACTCGACGCCGATCCGGCCCAGAGCGCCACCGCACAGTTGCGCGCCTATACCCAGCTCGTAGACACTCACGATGTTTTGTCGGTCAACAGCAGCAATCAGTTGGTAGACTCCGGGACGCCGGTGCCCGGCTCGATAGTCCCCGGTACGGCCAGCGGCTCGTGCTTTTTCCAGACCGTCACCGGCGCGAAACTGGGGTGCAGCGTCACGGGGACGGTGAACCACGCAGGGTTCATGACCGCCGCGGAGCTGCGCTTGCTGTCAGAATGGGTGGACATTGGAGCGCAGTATTACAACAACCCTTTCGACGCGCCGTTGGCCAACTAAGGTCGCTCCCCTGATCGCCGCCGGGCTGCTCGCGCTGCTGGGCGCCGCGGGCGCGGCCGCGCGCGATTACCTGCAATTGTTCGTGGTGCAGCCCTACCTCGAGCTGCATACGGGGCCGGGACGGGGCTATCCGGTCACCCAGGTCGTGGCACGGGGCGAGTCGCTGGATGTGCTGATGCGTCGCACCGAATGGTTCAAGGTACGTACCGAGCGCGGCGTAGAGGGCTGGGCATACGAGGGCGATTTGCAGCACGCGACCCTGGCTGACGGTAGCGCGTTCAAGATCGAACGCGGCGATCGCGCCGGCTTTGCCTCCCATCGCTGGGAGAGCGGCGTGTCGGCCGGCGCCTACGCTGGCGCGACCCTGATCTCCGCCTACCAGGCGCTCTCGCTGACCGACAATCTCAAGCTCGAAATTGCCGGCTCGCAGTATCTGGGCAACCTCTCCAACGGCTATCTGATCGACGCCGGCCTCGCCCATGTATTCATGCCCGAGTGGTTTCTGTCCCCGTTCGTCACACTGGGCGGCGGCTACGAGCGGGTCGAGCCCAAGCCCACTCTCGCGCTGCCGGTCAGCTCCAACAATCAGAGCGCTTATGTGGGTCTGGGTGCGCGCTATTACCTGGGTCGACGCCTGTTTGTGCGCTTCGAACTGCGCGGCCACGAGGTGTTCACCAACCAAAACAGCAACGAGGTCAAGAACGAATGGAAACTCGGATTTGCATTCTTTTACTGAGCCTGGTTGCGCTCGGCTGCAGCGGCTGCGCCATATTCCATCGGTCCGCCGCGCAGCCCACCACGAGTTCGGACGCACAGCCGTCGCCGGATGGCGACAGGAGCGACGCGAACGACACGCCACCGACGGTGATCGAGCCGCAGGTCGAGCGTCGAGAAATCAAAGTACCGGCGGTGCATGCGAGCAATATCGAGCTCGGCGCCTACTACGGGGAGATTTCTATCCAGGATTTCGGCACCCAACCGGTCGCCGGACTGCGTTTCGACTACCACATCAGCGAGGACTTCTTCGCCGAGGCCACCTACGGTCGCGCCAAGGGTGGGTATACCAGCTTCGAGACGCTCAGCAACATTCAACTGCTTTCCGATGCTGAGAGACGCTTCACGTATTACAACCTCTCCCTGGGCTACAACCTGCTCCCAGGCGAGGTGTTCATCGGTCGCAACCTCGCCATGACCAGCGCCTTTTATGTGCTAGGCGGCATAGGCACCGTCCAGTTCGCCGGTGATCAGAATTTCACCGTGAACTTCGGTGCCGGCTTTCGCGTATTGCCGACGGATTGGCTGGCGCTGCATATCGACGTCCAGGACCTGGTGTTCAAGTCCGACGTCACGGGCGTGGAGGAGCTGAAGAACAATCTTCAGGCCACCATCGGCGCGGCCGTATTCTTCTGACGCGCCAGCGGCGCCTCGCCGCCTCAGGTGCTGGCAATGGAGAGACTCAATGGAACAGAGCATGAACGTTCGACGGGACAGCGGGACCGCAGCGATGTGGCCGCGACGCCTGGCCCGCTCTCTGAGCTGCGGCCTCGCGATGGCGTTGGCACTGGCGGCCTCGGCTTCCAACATCGCCCCGGGCGCCGCGGCGCCGGCCTTCCAGCTGCCCTCATCGCTCAATGCCCCCCTGGCGCTCGGCGATCTCAAGGGCCAGGTGGTGCTCATCAACTTCTGGGCCAGCTGGTGCGGGCCCTGCCGGCAGGAGATGCCGGTACTCGATCAGCTCTATAAAAAATACAAGGCAGCCGGCTTCACGTTGCTCGGCGTGAATGTCGAGCCGAAATCGACCGATGCCCTCGGCTTTCTGCGGGCCACGCCTGTTACTTTTCCGATACTGTTCGACACGGACAGCCAGGTCAGTAAGCTCTACGAGGTCTCCGGAATGCCGAGCACCGTGATACTCGATCGCACCGGCAAGGTGCGCTACATTCATCATGGCTACAAGCCGGGTGAAGAAGGCGAATATCTGGACCAGATTCGGAGTTTGATGCGGGAGTGATCATGAGACTGGGCCGTGTCCGGGTCATCGCTTTGACTGTGCCGCTTGCGGCACTGCTGTTGTGCGCCTGTGCGCCCATCGAGCCGTGGGTCAAGCCCTATGAGCGCGAGCATCTGGCAGACCCGATCATGTCTTTCGACGCCAACCCCGTTTGGAGCGGCTATATGGACCATGCATTCGAGGTGCGCGAGAGCTCTCGCGGGGCGACCGGAAGCGTCGGCGGCGGTTGCGGCTGTAACTGAATGGGTTGGACGAGCGGTATTCCGGCCCGGTCGCTGACCGCGACCCTCTTCGCCATCGCCGCCGTGAGTCGCGCCGCGGTGCTGCCCGACGATCGCGCCGACCTGGATTGGCACGATTGGTCAGGCGGTGGGGTCACGGTGGACGGGCCCTCCGTGCTGGTGCGCAAAAAGGTCAACGATTCGCTGTCCCTGTCGGCCAACTACTCCGTCGACATGATCTCGAGCGCCTCGGTCGATGTGCTATCGACCGCGAGCGCCTACAAGGAGACGCATACCGAGGGCACGGTCAGCGCGGATTACCTGCACGGCAACACGATCTACACGGTCGGCTTCATCGAAGGCCACGAACCCGACTACATTGCCAAGACCGGGTTCTTCTCGATCAGCCAGTCCATGTTCGGCGACCTCACGACGCTGTCTTTCGGTTACTCGCGCGGCTGGGACAAGGTTGGCGAAGACATCTATCCCCACGGCTATGCGCAAGGCGACCGAATGACGACCTGGATCGGCGATGCCGATCATCGCAACTGGAGCGCCGGCCTGTCGCAGGTGCTCACACGCAATTTATTGCTCGCCTTGAATCTTGAAACCGGCGAGAGCGACGGTTATCTGGCCAATCCCTATCGCTCGGCGCGCTACCTCAGTCCCGACGGCCTGGTGCTCACCGAGGCTCAGGTCTATCCCAACACCCGGACCGGCAATGCCGGATCGATGCAGCTCAAGTATTACCTGCCCTGGCATGCCGCCCTGGACGGCAGTTACCGCCTCTACCATGACACCTGGGGGATACTCGGCCATACCCTCAGCGCCGGCTATACACAGCCGCTGCTCACCAACTGGACCTTCAACGGCAACGTGCGCTATTACCGGCAGAATGCCGCGACGTTCTACGGCGATCTGTTCCCCTACCAGGACTCGCAGAATTTCATCGCCCGGGACCGCGAGCTGGCGCAATTCGACGATTGGACGGCCGGTGTCGGGGCGAGCTGGAACTTTCGCCCTCACTGGCCGAGCTGGATCGAGAAGGGCACGCTCAACCTGACTTATGACCGCATGCACATCGCCTACGCCGATTTCCACAACTACACCGTGGGCGGAACCCCCCAGAACGTCCCGCTGTACGCCTACAGCGCCAACATCACGCAGTTCTTTATTTCCTTCTGGTACTGAACGATCATCCGCCCCCAGTAGTCCATACCTGGAGAGGCGAGCCATGAGCCGACGATTTCTGCAATGTGCGCTGCTATGCGCCGCGGCGCTGGCCGTATCCGGCCTGAACGCCTACGCGCAGGGCGCTGAACCGACCCGCGAGGATGCGCGCCTGATCACCGCGACGCAGGTGCTCGAGGAGCTGCGCAACACACCGGATCAAAATGTGCCGGACTGGCTGATGCAGCGCGCCTACGGGGTCGCCGTCATCCCGGAAGTGATCAAGGGCGCGTTCATCTTCGGCGGCCGCTACGGCAATGGCGTACTGACCGTGCGCGATACCGCAGGCCGCTTCAGTAACCCCATATTCATCTCACTGGCCGGCGGCAGCGTCGGCTGGCAGGTCGGGGCAACCTCGACCGATGTCGTGCTGGTGTTCGTAACGCCGCGCAGCGTCGAGAACTTCGCGCGCGGCAAGTTCACGCTCGGTGCCGACGCCTCGGTCGCAGCGGGACCGCTGGGCCGGCAGGGCGAGGCCGCCGCGGGCGTGAATGCCGAGATCTATTCCTATTCCCGGGCGCGCGGCCTATTCGCCGGGGTCGCGCTCGATGGCACCGTCATTGCCTTCGATGGCGAGGCCAATCGGATCTTCTACGATCGCGGCCAGGTGACCACTCAGCTGATCACGAGCGGCAAGGTCACGACGAATTCGGAATTGGCGCGACGCTTCCTGGACTCGGTATCCCTGAGCGCCAACGGCGCCAGCGCGCCCCCGGCTGCCGCGGCTCCCACGGCTCCCGCAGCGGCGCCGCCGGCTGCCATGGCGCCGGCCAGCAACCCGCCGCTCTCGAGCGGGGCGAGCACTTTCCCGATGGAAGACGCCAAGCCGGGAAGCGAGCCGAAGTAGGCGGCGCGGCCAAATCGGCGGCGCTGGCCGCCTCGCCGCCAGAGCGCTCCATCCCGCCCGCGACGATGTCGACCCTGGCGCTGAACGCGACCCGCCTGTGCAAGCGTTACGGCACCCTGCGTGCCGTGGATGAGGTCTCCTTCAGCGTGCGGCATGGGGAGATCGTGGGCCTGCTCGGACCCAACGGCGCCGGCAAGACCACCACGATCAATATGGTGCTCGGTATATTGCAACCGAGTTCCGGGAGCGTGGAGATCGAGG
>JBELAR010000048.1:0-13873 GCA_049508555.1 Steroidobacteraceae bacterium | reverse complement strand
CCTTCGATTTCTTCGAGCGCCTGGGCGTGCCCTACTTCTGCTTTCACGACCTCGATGCCATGGCCGAGGCGCACAGCTTGCGCGAGCACGAGAAGAATCTGCACGCCATCATCGACAAGATGGCGCTGCGCATGAGCAGCAGTCCGGTGCGGCTGCTGTGGGGCACCGCCAACCTGTTCAGCCACCCGCGCTATGCAGCCGGTGCCGCCACCAATCCGGACCCCGCGGTGTTCGCCTATGCAGCCACCCAGGTGCGGCTGTGCCTGGAGGCGACGCATCGGCTGGGCGGCGCCAATTACGTGCTCTGGGGTGGGCGCGAGGGCTACGACACCTTGCTCAACACCGACATCGCGCGCGAACTCGACCAGCTCGGTCGCTTCATGTCCCTGGTCGTCGAGCACAAACACCGTATCGGCTTTGGCGGCACCATCCTGATCGAGCCGAAGCCCCATGAACCCACGAAGCATCAGTACGATCACGACACCGCGACCGTGTACGGCTTTCTCAAGCGCTACGGCCTCGAGAAGGACATCAAGGTCAACATCGAGGCCAATCACGCCACGCTGGCGGGCCACAGCTTCGAGCATGAGATTGCAACCGCGGTGGCGTTGGGGATTCTGGGCTCGATCGATATCAATCGCGGTGACCCGCAGAATGGCTGGGACACGGATCAGTTCCCGAACAACGTCCACGACGTGGCGCTGGCGCTCTATTTCATTCTGAAGTCCGGCGGCTTAGGCACGGGCGGCCTGAACTTCGACGCCAAGCTGCGCCGCCAGTCGCTGGCGGTCGAGGATCTGTTTCATGCTCATATCGGCGGCATCGATACCCTGGCGCGCGCCCTGCTGGGCGCAGCGGCGATCATCGAGGACGGAACGCTCTCCCAGTTCCTGAGCACGCGCTACGTGCGATGGGGGGAT
Source organism: Steroidobacteraceae bacterium (assembly GCA_049508555.1). Taxonomy (GTDB): domain Bacteria; phylum Pseudomonadota; class Gammaproteobacteria; order Steroidobacterales; family Steroidobacteraceae; genus FEN-1191. The sequence goes on along the minus strand of JBELAR010000048.1, from coordinate 12,953 downwards.
GCCTTGGGCCAATTCATCGGCGAGGACGGGACCACGCTCGCGGCGATTGCCGATCGGGCGGTGAGCCTGGATCTGCAACCCGTGCCGGTCTCCGGCCGGCAGGAATATCTCGAGAACCTGGTCAATCGTTTCGTCTGAGCGGCCTCGTCACACCGTCGCGGTCGTGGTGGCGATCTCCTCGAGGATATCCGCCAGCGCGGTGCGCTCGGAGAGAAACGGCGAATGATCGCAATCGAGGGTGTAGATGCGCTCACAGGGCGTTCGAGCGGTCATGACGCGCTGATAGACGATTGACGCCGCACGATCCTGCAGACCCTCGATATAGAAGCGACGCACGCGGCCGAAACGTTGCGGTGTCAGCGCCAGGGGATCCTGGTAGATCTGCATCGGCTGCGCCCGCAGCCTCGCCGCGGCCGCTTCGGCGTGATCGGCGCGCGAGGTGTTGTAAAAAACCTCGATGGCTGCCCGGCGCGGAAAGATCGCACAGGCGCCATCCGCAGACACCGACATGTTCTTGAGCACGAGGTCCTCGACTCCGAGGTGTCGGTGCGCGTCGAGAAAACCCACCAGGGTCTCGCCGGAGAGCAGCAGCAGCCCATTGACGTAGACCACCGCTTTGAGGCGTCTGGCACGCCATTCGGCAGTCTGTGAGGAGACGATGCCACCCATGCTGTGCCCGACCAGGATCACGGGGTCCGGCAGTGAGTCGATCGTCGCCGCAATTCGCGTTGCATAGCTCTCCAGATTCGCGTTCTCCCAGGGCGCCGGGTCGACGCTGCTGCCCGGCAGATTCGGCGCCACGACATGATGCCCGCGTGCCTCGAGCAGCGGAATCATATGTTCCCAGCACCAGGCACCGTGGAAAGATCCGTGTACGAGTACGAAATTCATATCAACCTCGCTACGAGTTGCCACTCTGCCGCACGCATCACTTGAGAGACGCGCTGCGATCTAAGGCTGTTAGATACCATGAGCTGGCTTACGTTAATGTAAGCCAGCTCATGGTATCTAACAGCCTTAAATAACGGCATATCACTCAGGTATCCGTGTGCCGATCCAGATACGTTCGGGCCAGCTCTCGCAGACGGGCGCCATCGAAGCTCGGATCATGTCCCCCGTGCACCACACGGGCCCGCAGCGTCTCGAGCCGCCGCATGGTGCGCCGATAGGCCGCGATGTCGCTGCCGGGCAAATCGTCCAGCAACGGCCCATCGTAGATCGCATCGCCCGAGAACAGCGTGCCGCTCGCCTGTTCCCACAAGCCGATGCTGCCCGGAGAGTGGCCCGGCAGGTGCATGACCTCGAACACCCGGTCGCCCAGATCCACGACGTCCCCCTCCTCCACCAGCCGGGTCGCCGGAGCGGGCGGGCACTGGAATGCGGAGAGATCGAAATTCACATGCGGCAGCGCCGTCACGAAACAATCATCAATCACGTAGCCGGCCTGCTCGAGCGAGCCGATGAACTCCACCGGATGCTCGGCGCGCAGCATGCTGAATCGGGCCGAGGACTCGAGCAACTGATCCGCTTCAATGCGGTGTACGATGCGATCGTCAAACTCATGCAGTGATCCCACGTGATCGATATGCGTGTGGGTCGCAACGGCGCTCAGCGGCTTGTCGAACAGGTGCGCAGCAGCCTCGGCCAGGCTCGCGATCCCCATGCCCGTATCGATGATCAGATCGCGATCGCGTCCCTGGACGTGCCAGATATTGCATTGCATGACTCGAATGACATGCGGCTCCCAGATGCGCGTGATGCCGTCGCTCAAACGCTCGAAGTCGAACCATCGATCGGCGATCTTGAGCGTCATCGCGCGCACTCCAGTGCTTGAGGTCATTCGAGGTTCAGGATGGGCGAGCGTAGCACGCTCACGATATCCCAGCCCGAGAGGGGCTGCTCCCAGAGCTGCGATTGCAGCATGGCCGTGCCCAGTACAGCAGGCCGGACTCCGCAGAGCGCCAGCAGGTCGATCGCCGCGCGCATCGAGACACCGCTGCTGATCACGTCATCGAGCAGCGCGATGCGCCGGCCCTGTAGCAACGGCAGCATGCGCGGGTCGATGTACAGCCGTTTCTGCTGCTCGGGGGTCGTGACGGAGGAGAGCGGCACGGACCATTGGGCGCGATACCAGAATTTGGCCGAGTTGCCGAGCGGGATGTAGCGCGTATGGCCGAGCACCCGGGCCACGGCGCCGGCCAAGGTCAGACCGAGCGTGGGCAGACCGACGATGATATCCGGGGCGTAGGCAGCGAGCTTGCTCGCCAGCGCGGCGGCCAGCGCGTCCACGACCGCGAAACTGGCCTGGTTGATGATCAGCGAGGCCAGTGCGTGCTTGCCGTCGGGCAGGTGGCGGATGGGCAGCAGCAGGATGCGCCCGTCATCAAAGCGGGCCGGATAGCCGCCCTCGGTGAGCGCGTCGCTCGGCAGGATCTGCTGCCAGAATAATTCCGGGATCATGTGCGTTCGGCCAGTGTACATTGCGACGCATACGGGGAGTTCATCGTGAGTATCGATCCGGTCGATTTGACCCTGCAGCGAATCCATGCGGCCTTTGCCGATGCATCGCTCTCATCGCTGGCGCTGACTCAAGCCTGCCTCGAGCGCATCCAGGCGTTCAACCCGCACTACAACGCCATCATTTTCCTCAATCCCGATGCGCTGCGGGACGCACGCGAGATCGACCGGCGTCGCGCCGCCGGCGAGGCGCTCGGTCCTCTGGCGGGCGTGCCGATCGTGGTCAAGGACACGATGGACATGGTCGGCTTTCCGACCACCGGGGGCTGGTCCCTGCTCCACAGCAAGAGCGGCGGCGTCGATCTGATGCCGCAGAGCGACTCCACCGTGGTGGCACGCATGCGCGCGGCGGGCGCCATCATCCTCGGCAAGACCAACGTGCCGGTGCTCAGCCACAGCGGCACACACGCGAACGACAGTTGGGCGGGCCCGACTTACAACGCCGCCGGACGCGCATTCGCGCCGGGCGGCAGCAGTGCCGGGACCGCGACTGCCGTGGCCGCGAGCATGGCCGTGCTCGGCCTCGCGGAGGAAACCGGCGGCTCGATTCAAAACCCCGCCGCCGCACAGGCTCTGGTCGGGATCAAGCCGACGCTCGCATTGGTGCCGAGCGCCGGCGTCATGCCGCTCTCGGGCCTGCGCGATGTGGTCGGGCCCATCGCGCGCTGCGTGCGGGATGCCGCGCTGGCCCTCGATGCGCTGGCGGGCTATAGCGCGGATGATCCCAAAACCGTAGCCTGCATCGGCCATCGGCCCCAGGGCGGCTATGCGGCCCGGCTGAACAAGAGCGCGCTACAGGACAAGCGTATCGGCTGGTACGGGCCGGGCTGGCGAGCACAGCCACTCTCGAGCGAGACCACGCAGCTCTACCAGCGCTGTGCGCAGGAGCTCGGTGCGCTCGGTGCGGTACTCGTCGAGGATCCATTTCGCGCATCCGGCTTCGCCCAATTGCGCCCTGCCACGCTCCCCTACACGCAGTTCGACGAGCGCGGCCTCGAGTCCGCCCCCTACGACCTGCAGCTCTATCTGCAGCGGCTCGGACCCAACGCCGCGCTGCGCAGTTTCCGCGAATTCGCCGCAGCGACCGCCAGAGAGGACCCCTTCGGTCCCGGGGGCGTACTGCACCATCTGGCCGGCATGGCGCAGTTCGCGCCTTGCCTGGCGGCGCCAGATCGAGTGCCGGATCAGTCCGGGTTCATCGCCTTGAAGGAGCAGTACCTCGCGATCTTCTCGGATGTCTTTCGGCGCGAGCGCTTGCACGTGCTCGCATTCCCGCAAATGTGCGCGGAGCCGCCCGGTGTGTTCTCCGGTGCGCAGATCAGCGAGACCACGGTCAGCGAGATCAACATCTCCGGCGTGCCCGGGGTGACGGTGCCGGCCGGCTACTATGCCTCCGGCGCACCGTTCAGCCTGATTTTCGTCGGTCCGGAGTGGAGCGAGGCGGATCTGCTCGCCTACGCCTATGCCTACGAGCGCGCGACGCGGCATCGTCGCACGCCGCGGCTCGACGCTGCGCCCGTCAGGGCGCCGCGTTGACCTGGGCCGCCGCGCCGATCGATCCGGCCTGGTGGGCCGGAGATCTCCTCGCCAGCCAGTAATAGGCCGGTGAGGTAACCAGCAGACCCACGATCCACGACAGATCGATGCCGCCCATGGCGCGCGCGATCGGACCGGTATAGAGGTGCGTGGCGACGAAGGGAATTTGAATCGCCGTTCCGAGCACGTAGCAGACCACGGCCGGTGCGTTGATGAGTCCGTAGATGCCGCCGTCCTCGCGAAAGAATGCCGCAACGTCGTACTCGCCCCGCCGCAGCAGGTAGTAATCCACGAGATTGATCGCCGTCCATGGAATGAGGACGTAGAGCAGCAGCAGCACGAAGCCCTCGTAATTGGCGAGGAACGAGTCCTTGCTCAGAAAGGCCACCGAGACCGCCACACTGATCAGACTCACGGTAGCGATGGTTCGGGCGCGCGGACCAGGCAGCCACGAGGCAAACAGGGTCTGACCGACCGTGAGCGTCGAGAGAGCACCGCAATAGAGATTCATGGCGCTGCTCACCGCGATCGCGACGGAGAACACGATCAGCACCAACGGCGCGATGCCGGAAGTCAGCACGGCAAGTCCATGTACGAGGCTGCCGATCGGGGCCGCCAGGGCGACCAGAGCGCCCAGGATCATCGGCAGCAGGGAGCCCAGCGTGCAACCCCAGTAGCTCGCCCAGAATGCGGGCCTGGCGCCGGTCTCGTAGGGCATGTAGCGCGAGTAATCCGACACGTAGGGCGCGTAGGAGATCTGCCAGATCGCGGCGACGGACACGGCGCCGAGGAAGCCCGAGAGGTTGAAAGCGTTGCGAGTCAGAATATCCGCGGGCACGCCGTGCACCCAGATGATCCAGACGAAGGACAGCGCGAGTACGAGCCCGGCCACGTAGGTCACGATTCGCGCATAGGCGTGGATCAGGTCGTGACCATAGACGGTCGCGACGACGCTGAAGAGTGCAATCAGCACGATTCCGGGCCCATCGCTCCAGCCGCTCGCGAGGCTCGCGAGCGCCTCCCCGCCGAGTACCATGTTGGAGGCGAGGAAGCCGACGTACATGATGATGACGATGCAGATGACGAGCAGGGAGCCGTAGGAGCCGAACTGTCCGCGGGTCTGGACCATCTGGGGTACGCCGAGCCGGGGTCCCTGCGCCGCGTGCAGAGCCATGAATATGGCCCCGACGAGATTGCCGAGCGTGAGGCCCGCGATCGCCCAGAGCAGCGACAGGTGAAATGCCGAAACGGCCAAGCCGCCGGTGACGATCGTCAACAATTGAATATTGGTACCGAACCATACCGTGAACAGATCTCGCGCCCTGCCGTGGCGCTCGCCGTGTCCGATCTGATGGATCGTGCAGATCTCGAGCCGTGTCGCCTGCTCGCGCCCGTTCATGGGCTTGCCCCGCTACCCGGCGCCTCGGCGAGATCGATCCCGGCGCCCTCGAGCGCGGCGCGCAACGGTTCGAGCCAGCGCTCGTAGTGACGCCATTGGGATACCGAGGAATCGTAGACCTGGCGTCTGACCTGCGAGGCGCTCGCGGTGGTGCTCGACGCGGGATTGCGATGAAAGGCCACACAGGCCTCTTCCCACTCGAGACCGCAGAACTCCAGGAGTTTGCGCGTCTGCCCGATCTGGTCCGCGACCAGGCTCTCGTAGCTCAATGAATAAATCGCCCCCGGCATGGTTTGTTGCCAGTGCGCCATGAGGCGCCGGTAGGCGACGTAATAGCGCGCGATTTCAGCCAGATCGTAGGAGTAGGGGTAACCGTCCTCGAACAGCGTCTTGTACATCGCGTAACAGACCGCCATCGGATGGCGTGTGAGGTGCACGATCCTGGCGTTGGGTAGCGCTCGGCGGATCAAACCGCAATACAGATAATTCAGCGGCATCTTGTCGATGAAGCGCGGCGCGCTGACCCCGCCGCCGCGCGCGCGCGCGAGGTAGTCGCGCCCGAGCTGCGCGAAATCCACGGCGGCAGATCGGACCACGAGCTCTTGCCGTGGCACGCTCGCGAGACCCGATTGCTTGCGTACCGCGGCGACGAGCGCGAGCGCGAAATGATTGAGCTCGCCGGCCGCAAAGAGCGTCGAATGACTGCCCAGAATGCGCTCGACCAGGGTCGTGCCGCTGCGCGGCAGGCCGACGATGAATACGGGTGATTCCGGCGAGGCCGCCGCCGCGGCGGGGATCGGGCCCTGCGGATACGCCTCGATGATCCAATCGACCGTGGCAAGATCGGTCTCGATGTCATAGCGCAGGCGCTCGCGGTGACGCCGTGCGCCGAGGCTCAGCTCGTGAAATGAGCGCTCGTACTCGCCCAGGTCCTCGTACTCCTTGGCCAGCGCGTAGCGGATATGTACCTCGCCACGCCGGTCCGCGATCGTCCTGGACAGGATGCTCTCGAGCTCGCCCGTGTGATTGCGCTGGGCCGTTTGCGTGCGCAGATCCGCGCGGTTCTTGTAGGCCTCGTAGTCGTGCGGCTTGAGCTCGATGACGCGGTCGTAGTCGGCTTCGGCCGCCGCGAGCTGTCCGAGAAAGCGCCGTACCGCGGCCCTGTTGTACAGGTAGTGCGCATTGTCCGGGGCGAGTGTCACGGCCCGGTCGTAGGCCGCGAGGGCATGCTCCTGATCGTTGGCGAGATTGTACAGCCCGCCGATCGCATCCCAGAGAGCGGGGTTCGCCGCGGCGTGCAGCTGCGCTTGGGCCGCGCACTCGCAGGCCTCCTGAAAGCGCCCCAGGGCGAGCTGACAGCGTCCGCGCTGGATCATCGCGCGCGGCTCGCGCGGATCGATCGCGAGGGCGCGCTCGATGCGCGCCAGCGCTTCGCTCGCGCGGCCCATGCCGAGTGCCACCACGCTGGCCGCTTCCCAACCGCCCGCCCAGCGCGGATGCCCGGAGATCAACGCCGTGCAACCCTGCTCGGCGGCCCGCCAGTCCTGCGTTCGCACCGATCGCAGGATCTCCTGATAGGCACGCTCGGGTGTATCGGTCCCCGCCTGGTTCATTCGGGGTTGGGCGCGATGCGCGGGAATGCGCCTGCGCTCATGCGACTGCAACGTCAGATGACCGTGAGGAACGAGACGCCGTGCGCGCCGACGAAATCGTCCGCCCGGCCCGGTCCCGCACCGCCCGGTCCCTGTCCCGGCACGCCGTAATGCTCCGAGAGCACGCGCCGCACGCGATTGCGATGCCAGCTGCGTATCAGCGCGGACACCGGCAGTACCGCCGGCGCCTGCTCGCCGTATAGATTGCGGTGCAATGCGGGCAGGCGATGCCACGGCACCGAGGGGCGGTGATGATGCGCGTTGTGATAGCCGAAATTCAGCGTGAGCAGATTCAGCAGCGGATAGCGTCTGGAGATGAGGTTTGAATAGGTGTTGTCCTGCTCGTACTGGCGGTCGCGACCCTCCATCGGCGGCAGCGCCTGATCGGGCTCCACGCAATATTGCTCGAAGCTGTGATGAAAGGCGTCGAAGAAGTTCAGCACGTGCAGCAACAGGAACTGCGCCACGACATACCAGAGCAGCGCCTTGATCGACCACAACGCCAGCAGCCCCAGCAGCGCGCCTCGCACCAGGAGCATGAGGATCACGCGCGGCAGATGCCGGCGCTGCGAGCGGACGAAGAAGGGTCGCAGGATAACCTGCAGGTGCATCAGCACCTCGGTCGCGGGCACGTAAGCCCACTCGAACACCTGCAGGCTGCGCCTGAGCGCCGCCCGTCGTGCGATCAGGTCCCTGAAATCGAAGCAGGTGAGGTCCGCGCGATCCAGGTGATGACGGATGTGCATGTGGCGGATGCGCTCGAAGGAGGCGTAAGAGGAACCGGCCACGAAGCTCATGAGCTCCCCGGCAATCTGATTCCCCGCCGCAAAGCTGAAGAGGTTCTGATGGGCCGCCTCGTGGATCAGGTAAGATGCCAGCACCATCGCGTGCACGCACAGCAGGCAGCCCGCGATATTCAGGATCAACCCATGCGCGCCCATGAGTGCAAAGGAGCCGAGCCAGAAACCGCCGGTCCACAGGAGCACGAGCGTGTTCGCGAGCGCGGCCTCGCGGTCACGGAATAGCGCGCGCGGAGCTAAAAACGCTGTCGAGTTCATGGCCGAGCCTCCGGTTCTGCTGTTCAACGCCAACTGTATCCCGTTCGACCCGGCATGGGGTAAACCGCGTGAGGACCTGAGCCCTCCAATCACCGCGGGTCCCCAGGAACCGGGGCGGCATTGCACGCCCTTGGTGCAGCGGCATCGCCGTGAGTGGTAATCCGCTCCACGGCGGTGCTGCAGCGCCCACTAAAACGGAAATTCCCGCTTCCCCATCTGAATGGTGATCCATTTGACCTCGGTCATCTCCTCGATCGAAGCCATGCCGCCTTCGCGCCCGAAGCCGCTGTCCTTGACGCCACCGAAATCGATATGGGGCTCGTCCGAGATCGTCGTGTCGTTGATGTGCACCATGCCCGATTCGCTACGCAGGGCAAAGTCGAAAGCCTTCTGCAGATCGTTGGTCACGACCGCCGAGGAGAGGCCGGCGTGGGTGTCGTTGGCCAGAAACAGCGCATGCTCGTAATCATCGGCGCGCAGCACCGAGGTGACCGGCCCGAAGGACTCCTCGCCGTAGACCGACATGGCGGAGGTCACGCCGCCCAGCACCGTGGCGGCGAAATACGGACCTTGGTGCGTGCCGCCGCAGCAGACCGTGGCGCCCTTGGCGAGCGCATCGTCGATCTGATCGCTGATGAAGCCGCACTGGGACTGGCGAATCAGCGGGCCGATCACGGTCGCGGGATCGCGCGGATCCCCGACCTTGATCGTTCGAGCCTTGGCGACGAATTTCTCGAGGAACGCATCGTACAGCGGAGCTTCGACAATGATGCGCGAGCTGGCCATGCACACCTGTCCCTGGTGAAAGAATATGCCGAAGGCCGAAGCGTTCACCGCATAGTCCAGGTCGGCATCCTTGAGCACGACCAGTGGATTCTTGCCGCCCATCTCCAGCGTGACTCGCTTCATGTACTTGCCCGCTTGCGCCGCGAGGTGCCGCCCCACCTTCCCGGAGCCCGTGAAGGTGATCATCTTGACGCGTGGGTCGGATACGAGCTTGTCCCCGATCATCGCCGCCGGACCCGGAATCACGTTCAGTACGCCGGGCGGCAAGCCGGCCTCATGAAAAATCGCGGCGATTTTAAGGCCGCTGAGCGGTGCCAGGTCCGAGGGCTTGAGAATAAAGGTGTTGCCGGCCGCGAGCGCAAAGGCGACTTTCTTGATGGCCAGCAGGAACGGCGAATTGAACGGTGCGATGCCGGCGATCACGCCGAGCGGCTGGCGAATGGTCATGCCGACCTGTCCGAGCGCGCTGGCCGGAAAGGTGTCGCCGTGCGGCGCGCGTATGCACCCGGCGGCGACCCGCAGACACTCGGTCGCATAACTGACTTCCCAGGGTGCCTTCATGAATACCGAGCCGGTCTCCTCGATGATCAGGTCGCGTATCGAGTCCGCTTGAGTTGCGATGCTCTCCGCCGCCTTGTGCAATAGCGCTTCGCGCTCGTTCGCCAGCATCTTCTGCCAGTGGATGCGCGCCGCATGAGCGGCCGACAGAGCGTCCTCGACATCGCCTGCGCTGGCCTGGGCGATCAGCGCGAAGACCTCCCCTGTGGCCGGGTTGAGGTCTTCGGCCACGCCGCCCTCGCTGCCGAGGCGCCACGCGCCGTTGATGTACATCGGGTGAATTGAGGCGCTCATGTATTTTTCCTTTGCAGCACTGATGCCGATCAGCCGGGCCCTGCCGCCGTGGCAGCAGTGGGCGTGGCACGAGCCGGCGTGGCAGCGGGTAGCGTGCCGCCACCATGGGTCAGGCGCAATAGACTTGCGGCCCGCTCCCCGATCATGGCGCACGGGGCCATGGTGTTGCCGGTGGTGATCGAGGGCATGATCGAGCCGTCGGCGACCCGCAGTGCCTCCACGCCGTGCACGCGCAGCGATCCGTCCACCACCGAGCTCGCATCGCGTCCCATCTTGGCCGTGCCGCATTGATGGAAATAGGTACCCGCGGCGCCGCGCAGCCAGCTCTCCATGGCGCTCGCATCGAGCGGACCGGGCATGAGCTCGCGCCGCACGTAGGGCCGCAGCGCAGGTGAATTACCGATCTCCCGGCACAGCTCCACCGCACGCAGCAGGGCCGCGACGTCTCGTGGATCGTCGAGGTAATTCGCGTGCACGGCCACCGGCTCCTCCGGGCGCTGGCCCGTCAGGAGAACGCGGCCGCGGCTGTGCGGGCGCACGAGGCCGGGCGCGAGCGTCCAGGCGGCCGCTGGATCGATCGGCAGCGCATAGCGCTGGCGCGCGAGCTCGCTGCCGAAGGCGCACTCCTCGAGCATCGGCTGCAGATCCGGACCGGGCAGCGCCGCATGGCTTTTGCAGAAGAAGGTGAATTCCGCGGAATTGTTACGCGGCGGCTCGGGCCGGCGGTATTCCCAGACACATCCGGCCACGAGAATGTGATCCTGAAAATTCCGACCCACGCCGGGCAGGTGCTGCACGATCGGAATGCCGTGGCGCTCCAGTTGCACCGCGTCGCCCACGCCGGAGAGCATGAGAACCTTGGGCGTATGAATGGCGCCGAGCGAGAGAATGATCTCGCAGTCCGCAGCGACCTCCTGCAGGCGGCCCTCATGCTCGAACTCCACGGCTACGGCACGGCGGCCCGCAAAGCGCAGCCGCCGAACCTCGGCATTCAATCGTACTGTCAAATTGGGTTGGCCCATGCGCGGTCTGAGATAGGCGCTCGCCATCGACACGCGCTCGTGCCCCCCCTTGACGGTGACGTTGGGTATGCCGCAACCGCCATCCCCTTCCATCGCGGCGGCGTTGAGATCCGCCACCTGCGCGATACCGGCCGCCGCGGTGGCTTCCAGCAATGCCGCGGTCAGAGGAATCGGATCGGCCGGCCGCGTCACATACACGGGTCCGTTCGTGCCGCGCCGCAAGGCATCGGGCGGACCGTCCCAGTGCTCGATGCGCTTGTAGAGTTCGAGTACCGCGGCATAGCTCCAGCCCGCGTCGCCGGCCTGCTCGGCCCATGAATCGAAATCGAGCTTGTGGCCACGCGCCCAGATCAGCCCGTTGATGCTCGAGCCTCCGCCGAGCACCTTGCCCATGGGCAGTGCGGCCCGGCGACCGCCGAGTCCGGGTGAGGGCTCCGAGCGAAACTGCCAGTCGCGGCTGCTGCCGACATTGCTCATCCAGGCCGTGGCATTGAGCACTTCGGGCACGCGCTCATCGCCTCCGGCCTCGAGCAGCAGCACCCGGATGGCGGGATCCTCGGCCAGACGGGCGGCGAGCACGCAGCCGGACGTGCCGCCCCCACAGACCACGAAGTCGTAGGCGCGCTTCAAGCTCGCCTCATCGCCCATCGAGCACGCGGCGCACGGCGCGCACCAGGCCGACATAGCCGGTGCAGCGGCATAGATTGCCGGAGAGTTCGAGCCGGATCCGCGCATCGTCCGCATCCGGCAGGCGCGTGACGATGTCGCGCGCGGTGGCCAGCATGCCGGGTGTGCAGAAGCCGCACTGCAGTGCGTGCTCGGCGGAAAACGCGGCCCGCAGGCGAGCCATGAGCGGATCGTGGTCGAAGTCCTCGATGGTGCGCACCTGCGCCCCCGCGCAGGAGATGGCCGGGATCAGGCAGGAGCGCATGGGCACGCCATCGATCATGAGCGTGCAGGCGCCGCACACGCCGTGCTCGCAACCGAGGTTGGTTCCGGTGAGCAGGCGCTGTTCGCGTAGAAAGTCCGCCAGGTGCGTGCGCGGCTCGACCTCGACGCGCAGTCCCTTGCCGTTCACGGTCAGCTCCATGGCGCTCATGCGGCGGAACGACTCATGGCCCGGGAGGCAGCGATAGCGCGCGCGAGCGCGGTCAGGTGAATCTGGTATTCATAGGTACCGGCCTTCAGTCCCGCGCGGCGCAGCGGCACGTCGGCGGCCGCGTCGCTCCAGAGGTCGATCAGCGCTCCGGCGTCGAACACATACGGCGCGCCGTCGATGGCGCCGATCAGAGCGCGCCGCCTGCCGCGCGCCGGATCGTCCACGATTGCGGCCAGGGCCTGCGCGAATTCACCGGCCTTGCGATTGACCTTGTAGTAACTCCAGCGCGCGCTGGCGGAGAGCCGCGGAATGCGCACGGCCGTGAGAATCTCATCCTCGCGCAAGGCCGTGGTGAACGCGCCGGCCATCCAGTCCGGCGTCTCCACGGTGCGCACTGCGCCCGGACCCTGCAACACATACTGCGCGTCCAGCAAGGCCATCAGGTTGACCCAGTCGGCGGCCGGATCCGCGTGGGCGAGACTGCCGCCGAGCGTACCGCGATTACGTACGGCCCGATAAGCGATACCGCCGGCGACCTGGCGCATGAGGCCGCCGGTCGGGTCGGTCACGCGGCCGTCCTCGATCGTCGCGTGCGTCGTGGTGGCCCCGAGCGTGACCACATCCTCTGCGACCTCGCAGCCCCGCAGCCCATCGATCGCGCGTATGTCCACGAGCAATTCGGGTTGCGCGAGGCGCAGGTTCATCATCGCGCCGAGGGACTGTCCGCCGCTCACCACCTTGGCGCGGCCCGCATTCCGCCGCAGCAATTCCACCGCCTCGGCGCAACTGAGGGGCCGCGCGTACTCGAAGCGCGCGGCTTTCATGCCGCGGTCCGCGTGCGCGCTGCGGCAATCGCCTCGACGATCACACGGGGCGTGATCGGCAGCGTGCTGATCTGCACGCCGAGCGGGCGCAAGGCATCGTTGACCGCACTGGCCACCGCAGCCGCGGAGCCGATCGCGCCACTCTCGCCGATCCCCTTCTGACCGAACTCCGTATAGGGTCCCGGTGATTGCATGTGTTCGATGCGAA
>JBELAR010000047.1:0-16111 GCA_049508555.1 Steroidobacteraceae bacterium | reverse complement strand
TCGAGTAGGCGGCGTTCAGATTGATGGCGTGGCGCGCGCGCTCGACGAAAGCGAAGCGGATCGGCACGCGGCCCTGTGGATCGAGCGCGGTCCCGGGCCGCACCGTCACGCTCGCGAACACGCCGAGCGAGAGCAGATCCGTGCGTGCGCGCTCCAGACGGCTCGGGCTGTAGTGCTCGCCCGAATGCAGCAAGAGCCTCCGTCTGATGAACGGCTCGCGCAGCCGCTTCAATCCGCTCATGCTTATCTCTCCGATATCCACGCTCGGGCCGGCATCGACCTTGAAGGTCACGTCGAGCACCGGCTCGCTCGCATCCTCGTAGGCCACGGGCGCCTCGACCTTGGCCAGCGCATGGCCCTCCTCCTGCAGCGCAGTGAGCAGTCGATCATGCGCGCTGAGCACCGCATCGGCCACTGCGGCGGCCCCGCTCTCCAGGGCCATCGCGCCCCGTGCCGTGGCATCGATCTGCCCATCGATCGTGATCCGGCGCAGGTGGTAGAGCGGGCCGAGCTCGATGCCGACGCTGACCTTGGCCGGATGATCGCGGGTCAATGCGGTGATGGCATCGGGCAGCCCCGGATCGTCGAGCGCCTGGCCATCGATCGTGATCGTAAGGCGATGTTTGTAATAACCGAAACTCTCCAGTGCCGTATCGAGCCGCTCGCGATCCTGCTGCGCGCGCCCGATCAGGGCGAAGGGGCCGACCGGCGCGTTCGTGCGCAGCGACTGGAGCTGCGAACTCAAGCGCAGCGCGGTATCCAGTGCCGGGACGCCGGTGGCCTGAATGCTCACGGTATAGGGCTGAGGATCGGCGCCCCAGGCCGCCGCTGCCGCCCACAGCAGCAGTACGGGGCACTGAGGGCTGCGGTGGCGCTGGCGTCGAGGGGATCTCAGGTGAGTGCCCGCTGCAGATCCGAGCGCAGATCCTCGAGCGCCTCGATTCCGATCGACAGGCGGCACAGCGTGTCGGTGATACCCAGAGCCAGGCGCGCATCCCTCGGCACGCTGGCGTGAGTCATGATGGCCGGATGTTCGATCAGGCTCTCGACGCCGCCGAGGGACTCGGCCAGGGCGAACAGTTCGCAGCGCTCGAGGAAGCGGCGTGACTCCTCGATCCCGCCTTTGAGCTCGATCGATATCATGCCCCCGTAGGCGCTCTGCCCCCGGGGATCACGCATCTGCGCACGCGCCAGCTCGTGCTGCGGATGCGAGCGCAGCCCTGGATAATGCACGCGCAAGACCTTGGGATGATGCTCGAGGAAGCCGGCGAGCTCGAGCGCGTTCTCACTGTGCCGCTGCATGCGCAGGGCCAGCGTCTTGAGGCCGCGCAGCGCCAGGAAGGCATCAAACGGCCCGCTGATCGCGCCGACCGAATTCTGCAGAAACGCCACTCGCTCGGCGAGCTCGCTCGAAGCGCCCGCGACCAGCACGCCATTGACCACGTCGGAATGTCCGCTCAGGTACTTGGTCCCCGAGTGCATGACCAGATCGAATCCGAGGCTGAGCGGGCGCTGCAGGTAGGGCGTGGCGAAGGTGTTGTCGGCCGCGGCCAGCAGGCCGCGCCGGCGCGCAATGGCCGCGATCGCGCCCAGATCGGCGAGCTTGAGCATCGGATTGCTCGGCGTCTCGACCCAGATCAGGCGCGTGCTGGGCCGGATCGCGGCCTCGAGCGCCGCCAGATCCCCCAGATCCACAAAAGAGAACGTGAGCCCGGCGGAGCGCTCGCGCACCCGCGAGAACAGCCGCCGGCTGCCGCCATACAGATCGTCCGAGGCCACCACGTGATCCCCCGGAGCGAGCAGCTCGAGCAGCGTCGCGGTCGCCGCCAGGCCCGAGGCGAAAGCAAAGCCGCGCTGCCCGTCCTCGAGGTCAGCGATGCAGCGCTCGTAGGCGAAGCGCGTGGGGTTTTGCGAGCGCGAGTATTCATAGCCCTGGTGCACGCCCGGGCTGCGTTGCACGTAGGTCGAGGTGGCGTAGATCGGCGGCATGACTGCGCCGGTACTCGGATCCGGGCTCTGGCCGGCGTGGATCGTGCGCGTGGCAAAGTCCGCGCGTTCATCCCCGGCATGGTGCTGCACGTCTGTCGGCTGGCCGCTCATGGACGCATTGTCACCGCCCCGCCCCGGCCGCGCTAGCCGAGTTGCTTGCGCAGGTAGTTCAGCAGATCGATGCGGGTGATCAGACCGACGAAATGGCCGCGCTCGGCCACGATCGCCACGTGGTCGCGCTGAAAGATCGGCAGCAGATCGTCGATGGGCGCATGCGGGTCGATGGTCTCGAGGCTGCGCACCATGGCCGTGCTCACCGTGTCCTGGAAGCGCGCCGGATCGGCGTGCAGATACAAAACCAGATCCGACTCATCGACGATACCCACCACCCGCTCCCCGTCCATGACCGGGATCTGTGAGACATCGAACAGTTTCATGCGCCGGTAGGCGAGCAGCAGCGTGTCGCTCGGCGCGAGCGTCACGGCGCCGCCCTCCTGGTAGCGGCGTACGATCAGATCCACCAGATTGCCCTGATGTGCGCGCTCGAGCAATCCCTGATCGAACAGCCAGTTGTCGTTGTAGAGCTTGTTGAGGTATTTGTTGCCGCTGTCGCAGACGAAGGTCACGACGCGTTTGGGCGCGCTCTGCTCGCGGCAGTAACGCAGCGCCGCCGCGATCAGGGTGCCCGAACTCGAACCGCCCAGAATTCCCTCGAGCGCGAGCAATTGCCGCGCGGTCGCGAAGCTCTCAGCGTCGGAGATCTCGTAGGCGCCCCGGACCCGCGATAGATCGCAGATCGGCGGCACGAAATCCTCACCGATGCCCTCGACCAGCCAGGAGCCGGCCGGCTTCTGGATGCGGCCCGTGCGCACCACATCGACCAGCACCGAGCCTTTGGGATCCGCCAGGATCATCTCGACATGCGGCGCCACGCGCGCGAAGTAGCGCGACAGTCCCGTGAGCGTACCGCCGCTGCCCACGCCGACCACGACCGCATCGAGCATGTGTCCGCTCTGGGCCCAGATCTCCGGACCCGTGCTCGCCTCGTGCGCGAGCGCATTGGCCGGATTGGCAAATTGATTCACGTAAAAACTGTGCGGCGTCTCGTGCGCGAGCCGCGCCGCGAGGTCCTGGTAATACTCGGGATGTCCTTTGGCCACATCGCTGCGCGTGAGCCGGATCTGCGCGCCGAGCGCGCGCAGGTGCAGGATCTTCTCCTGCGACATCTTGTCCGGGATCACGAGCAGCAGTCGGTAGCCCTTGAGTGCCGCGACCAAAGCCAGGCCGAGGCCGGTATTGCCCGCCGTGGCCTCGATGATCGTGTAGCGCGGATCGCTGCCCGGGCGTATGTGCCCCTCGCGCTCGGCCGCTTCGATCATCGAGAGCCCGATGCGATCCTTGATCGATCCGGTCGGGTTCTGATTCTCCAGCTTGACGAACAGGCGGCAACAGCCGCGCTCCAGGTGCGTCAATTCCAGCAGCGGCGTATTGCCGATCGTATCAAGCACCGGGCTCTCGCGCGCCATGATCCACCTCCAGCGCACAAAGCGCGCCGCGATTGTAGGCGCGCGCTGCTCCGTGTGCGACGGGAAATCAGTGCGCGGCGGACGGTCCGTGCGCGAGGGAAAGCGGCGCGGTTGCGCTCGCCGCTGCGGGCGCGACCGCGGGCGCGAGGGCCGGCCCGACGGCGTCTGCCGGGCCGAGGAAACTCGATGCGCCGGCCTCGGCGGCCGGCTCGGAATCGCTCTTGAGCGCGGATTCCTCCGCCTGCTTGGTCATCACGATGATGCTGATGCGGCGGTTGATGGGATTGCGTGGATTGCTCTTGTCGAACAATACCGAGGAAGACAGGCCGACCACGCGCGCGATCTTGTCGGTCGCAAGACCACCGCGCTCGAGCGCACGGCGCGCGGCGTTGGCGCGATCGGCCGACAGGTCCCAGTTGGTCGCTCCGTTCTGCGCCACGTAGGGCGTCGTGTCGGTATGACCGGATACGCTGACGCGATTGGGTACGCTGTTCAGGTAGGGCGCGAGCTCGCGCAGTATGTTGCCGGTGTAGTCCTTGAGCTCCGCACTGCCCAGGTCGAACATCGGACGGTTCTGCGCATCGACGATCTGGATGCGCAGTCCCTCGGGTGTGATGTCGAGCAGCAGCTGATCCTTGAACGGCTTGAGCGCCTGGCTCATGTCGATCGCCTGACGCAGCTCCTGCAGCAGCGACTCGAGCTTCTTGTGGTCGGCAGCCTCGGTGAGCCGCCTGGCCTCCTCCTCTGTGGTCGTTCTGTTCTGCGCGCCCTGAGCGCTCTCGGCCGCCTGGGCCGGGGCGTCGGGGGCATCATGCGGCGTGCCGAGCCCGGTCGAGAGCGGGCTGCTCGAGCGCCTGGCGTCCAGTCCGCCGCCCCAGTTGATCACCGCGGTGCTGGCGCCCCCCGGACCGGCCTGCCCCGGTGCCGGACGCACCGACTTGCCCTGCTCCATGCTGGGATTCTTGAAATAGTCGAATATCGCGGCGCGGGTCTGCTTGTTGACCGAGGAGATCAGCCACATGACCATGAAGAAGGCCATCATCGCCGTCACGAAGTCCGCATAGGCGACCTTCCAGGCCCCGCCGTGATGAGCACCGGCGACGCGCTTGACCTTCTTGACGATGATCGGCCGCAGTTCCTTGGGGCTCTCCGCCTTGCCGCTCATGCCGCAGCACTCTCTGCCTGCGGCTCTTTCTTCTTGCCCTTGAGGTGAGTCTCCAGGTCCGCAAAGGTCGGTCGGACATCGGACCAGAGCAGCTTGCGCGCGAATTCAACGGCCACCGGAGGCGCGTAGCCGCGCACGCTCGCCACCAGGGCCATCTTGACCACTTCGAAGGCCTTGCCCTCCTCGTGCGCCCGATTCTCAATGGCTGCGGCAATCGGGCCGACGAAACCATAGGCCACCAGAATTCCGAGAAAGGTGCCGACCAATGCCGCACCGACCTTCTTGCCGATCGTGGCGGTGTCGGCGCCGTCGATGGCAGCCATCGTGTTGACGATGCCCAGCACGGCCGCGACGATACCGAAGCCCGGCAGGGCATCGGCGACCTTCTGCACGGCGTGGCCCGGCTCGGCGGCCTCCGTGTGATGCGTCTCGAGCTCGTACTCGAGCAGGCTCTCGAGCTCATGCGGATCGAGGTTGCCGCCAATGATCAGGCGCAGGCAGTCGGTGATGAACTCGATCATGTGATGGTCCGCGAGGATGCGCGGATATTCGGTAAACAATTTGCTCTTGGCCGGAGCCTCGACGTCGGCCTCGATCGCGAGCATGCCGGATTTGCGGATCTTCACGAGGATGTCGTAGAGAAGCTTGAGCAGGTCGAGGTAGTCCGAGCGCCGGTACTTCGGACCCTTCATGAGCCCGATGCTGGCACTGAAGGAGCCCTTGACGACCTTGAGCGGGCTGCTGGTCAGGAACGCGCCGAGGGCGGCGCCGAGGATGATGATGAATTCGCTCGGGTGCCAGAGCAGCAGCAGGCTGCCGCCCTCCATCATGAAGCTGCCCAGAACACTCGCCAGCACGAGCGCCGAACCAACAATAGCTAGCATGCGCAGATTCACCGAATAAAGCGGGCCTGCGAGGGCTATCGGCCGGGCCGGGTATTTTCTGTAGCGCTATTGCGCTGCGGCTGGAGCCGCGCAGCGGCGAGCGCGGTGGCCGCGAAATTCCGTGACGGGCTTCACGCTGCGCCGGACCTGAGTCCCGCGAGCGTCGCGGACCGTCTCACTCCTGGTCGCGAAGTCGGGCGGTCACGCCGCGCAGGTAGCGGCGAAAGGCCTCCCCGAGCACCGGATGGGTCAACGACAGCTCGACCGTGGCCTGCAGGTAACCAAGCTTGTTGCCGCAGTCGAAGCGCCGCCCCGTGAAACGGTGCGCGTAGACCGGCTCGCTCTGCAACAGCCTCGCGATGCCATCGGTCAGCTGAATCTCCCCGCCGGCGCCCTGCCCGATTCGCTCGAGCTCACCGAAGATCGCGGGCGTCAGCACGTAACGCCCGACCACGGCGAGCGTCGAGGGAGCCACGGCGGATTTGGGCTTCTCGACGATGCTCTTGATCCGGTTCACCACGCCCTCGCCGGGCTCGACCTCGACGATGCCGTATTTGTCGGTATCCTCGCGCGGCACTTCCTCCACGCCGAGCACACTGGCACCGAGCCGCTCGTAGGTAGCGGCCATCTGCTTGAGGCAGGGCACTTCGGCATCAATCAGATCGTCGGCCAGGTGCACGAAGAAGGGCTCATCGCCGACCGCCGGGCGCGCGCACAGTACGGCGTGCCCCAGACCCAGAGGCGCGGGCTGGCGGATGTAGATGCACGCGGCATAGCTCGGCAGCACCTCGCGCACGAGCTGCGCGAGGTCGGCCTTGCCCTGCGAATCGAGCAGTTTCTCGAGCGCGTCGTCGGCATCGAAATGATCCTCGATCGCGCGCTTGGCCGAACCGGTGATGAATACCAGGCGCCGCGCGCCCGCGGCGAGCGCCTCGTCGACCGCGTACTGGATCAGCGGCTTATCGACGATAGGCAGCATCTCCTTGGGACTGGCCTTGGTGATGGGCAGGAATCGCGTACCGCGCCCTGCCACCGGAAACACGGCGGTCCGTATCGGTTTAGGCGCCACAGCGGCTCAATCCCGGATGGGGCGATCCGCGCCGCTATTGACCCGCTCGCGCAGATCCTTGCCTGGCTTGAAATGCGGCACATACTTGCCGGCCAGCGCGACGGCCTCGCCGGTCTTGGGATTGCGGCCCTGGCGTGGCGGACGGAAATGCAGCGAGAAGCTGCCGAAGCCGCGGATCTCGATGCGATCGCCCTGCGCCAGCGAGTCGCTCATGATCTCGAGCATCTGCTTGAGCGCGAGCTCGACGTCCTTCGCCGGCAGATGCTTCTGCTTCACGGTGATGATCTCGATCAGTTCCGATTTCGTCATGGCGCGCACCTGTGCTCAGTTGCGCTCCGGCGCGTTGATCTGCTCCTTGAGCAGATCGCCCAGGCTCGTACCCGATGTCGGTGCGTCGGAGCGATAGCTTTGCACCGCCTCGGCCTCTTCATGCACCTCTTTGGCCTTGATGGACAAGGAAATGGTTCGCGTTTTGCGATCGACGCCGACAAACTTGGACTCGATTTCGTCGCCGACCTTGAGCACCGCGCGCGCATCGTCGATGCGGTCGCGGCCCAGTTCCGAGGCACGCAGCTGCCCCTCGATCCCGTTGCCCAGATCGATGATCGCCCCGCGCAAGTCGACTTCCTTGACCAGGCCGCGAATGATGCTGCCCTTGGGATTCTCGGCGATGAAGGCCGAGAACGGGTCCTTCGCCAGCTGCTTGATGCCCAGGGAGATGCGCTCGCGCTCCGGATCGATCGACAGCACCATGGCCTCGACCTGCTGCGCCTTCTGGTAGTTGCGCACCGCTTCCTCGCCCGTGAGGTCCCAGGAAATATCCGACAGATGCACCAGACCGTCGATGTTGCCCGGTAAGCCGATGAAGATGCCGAAATCGGTGATGGATTTGATCTGCCCGGAAACCTTGTCGCCGCGATTGTGGTTCTCGGCAAATTCCTTCCAGGGGTTAGCCTTGCACTGCTTGAGGCCGAGTGAGATGCGACGTCGCTCCTCGTCCACATCGAGCACCATGACTTCCACTTCCTGGCCGGTGTGCACGACTTTGGCGGGATTGACGTTCTTGTTGGTCCAATCCATTTCCGATACGTGCACCAGGCCCTCGACGCCATCCTCGATCTCGACGAAGGCGCCGTAGTCGGCGATGTTGGTGACCTTGCCGAACACGCGCGTGGCCGGCGGATAACGGCGCGCTATGTTTTCCCAGGGATCGGCCCCGAGTTGTTTGAGACCGAGCGAGACGCGCGAGCGCTCGCGATCGAATTTGAGGATGCGCACATCGATCTCATCGCCGACCTTGACGACCTCGGAGGGATGCTTGACGCGCTTCCAGGCCATGTCGGTAATGTGCAGTAGACCATCGATGCCGCCCAGATCGACGAAGGCGCCGTAATCGGTCAGATTCTTGACCGAGCCGCGCACGACCGCGCCTTCCTGCAGATTGTCCATGAGCGCGGTACGCTCGGCGGAGAACTCCTGCTCAACCACCGCGCGGCGCGAGACCACGACGTTATTGCGCTTCTGATCGAGTTTGATGACTTTGAATTCGAGCGGCTTGCCTTCGAGATAGGCGGTGTCGCGCACCGGGCGCACGTCCACCAGCGAGCCGGGCAGAAACGCCCGCACGTGCTCGATCTCCACCGTGAAGCCGCCCTTGACGCGGCCCGAGATGATGCCGCTGACGATCTCACCATCATTGAAAGCCTGCTCGAGGCGCGTCCAGGTGCGCGCGCGCTTGGCCTTCTCGCGCGACAGGCGCGTCTCGCCGGTGCCGTCTTCCACCGAGTCGAGTGCCACTTCGACCTGATCGCCGGGATGCACCTCGATCTCGCCGCGCTCGTTCTTGAACTGCTCGAGCGGAATGACCGCCTCGGACTTCAGTCCCACGTTGACGATCACGACATCGGGACCGACGTCCACCACCAGTCCCATCAAAATCATGCCGGGCCGAATTCGCTGGTTGGCCAGGCTCTGCTCGAACATCTCGCTAAAACTTTCGTTCATACGTTCTCTTGCACATCAGCGTGCTCTAAGCGCCGCCATGGCCTCCGGCCCTGCGGGTTGGATTTACACGGGCGTCGCATCCTTGCATCGCCCACCACGATTTAACGATTCCATCTGCCGGTCCCATACGCACGCACCGCTCAACGCTCCAGCCTGCTCAGGGCCAGAGCGATCGAGCACGCCCGAGCGCATAGATCCGCTCCGCCACCGCGGCCGCATCCAGCGCCGTAGAGTCGAGTATGAACGCATCGGCGGCCGGCATGAGTGGTGCCACGGAGCGCGCCGTATCGCGCCCATCCCGCTCCGCGATGTCGACCGAAAGGCCGGCGAGAGTAACACTAGAGTCCTTTTCTTTCAACTGCTTATAGCGGCGGCGGGCGCGTTCCTCGGCGCTGGCCGTGAGGAATATCTTCAAGGGTGAGTGCGGGAAAACCACGGTTCCCATATCGCGTCCGTCGGCGACGAGACCCGGGGGGCGGGCGAAGGCGCGCTGGCGCTCGAGCAGCGAGCGCCGTACCGCCGGCCAGGCCGCCACGCGCGAGGCGCCCTGGCCGGCCACCTCCGTACGCAGCTCGCCGCTGACGTCGTGCTCATCGAGCAGCACGCGCTCGGCGCCCAGCGCATCGCTCGTGAACAGCACGTGCATGCGCAGCGCGAGCGCGGCGTGGCCGGCGACGTCATCGCTCGCGAGTCCGGCCCGGCTGCCCGCCAGCGCCACGAGCCGATAGAGCGCACCGCTGTCAAGCAGGTGCCACTGACAGCGCCCCGCCAGCAGGCGGCTCACCGTGCCCTTGCCCGAGCCGCTCGGCCCATCGATCGTGACCACCGTCACGCCGAGCTGCTGCGCGTCGCTGTTCAATCCTGCACCATCAGTCCCACCGAGCGGGCCAGTTGCGGAAAGCCCGGAAATGAGGTCGCCACATTCGCAACATCCTCGATCTCGATGCACGCCTGCGCCCTGAGACTCGCGATCGCGAAGGCCATCGCAACGCGATGATCGCCGTGGCTCTGAACCCGCCCGCCACGCAATACCCCGCCCTGGATGCGTAAGCCGTCGCTCAGCAGCTCGCAGTCGATACCCACAGCCTGCAGACCCTGGGCCATGGCGGCGAGGCGATCGCTCTCCTTGACCCGCAGCTCCCCGGCCCCGCTCACCAGTGTCTCGCCGCGGGCCGCGGCCGCGGCGATGAAGAAAGCGGGAAACTCATCGATCGCGAGGGCGACGAGCCGCTCGGGCACGCGTATCCCCGACAGCTCGCTCGCGCGCACGTGTATGTCGGCGATCGGCTCGGCCAGCGCGCCGGTGTAGGGCTCGACGCGGATATCCGCGCCCATGAGCTGCAGCATGTCGAGCAGCCCGGTACGGGTCGGATTGACGCCGACGGCGCGCACTGTGAGCCCCGCTCTCGCGCCGAGCACCCCCGCGACGATGAAGAATGCGGCCGAGGAAAAATCCCCGGGCACTTCGATACGGCAGCCCCGCAGCCGCGCCCCGCCCTCGAGACTCACGCGCGCCCCATCGCGCGCGACCGGCACGCCGAAGCCACGCAACATGCGCTCGGTGTGATCGCGCGTCGGGGCCGGCTCGGTCACGCTGCTGCGGCCCTCCGCGTAGAGCCCCGCGAGCAGCACCGCGGATTTGACCTGCGCGCTCGCCATGGGCAGCGTGTAATCGATAGCCTTGAGCCCGGTTCCGCCCCGAATCCGCACCGGCGGCTTGCCCGCCTCGGTTTCGATCTGCGCGCCCATGGCGCGCAGGGGCTGTGCCACGCGCTCCATGGGGCGGCGCATCAGCGACGCATCGCCCACGAGCGTGCTGTCGAAAGGCTGCCCGGCGAGCAATCCCATGCACAGTCGCATGGCCGTGCCGGCGTTGCCCATGTCGAGCGCGGCGCCCGGGGCGCGCAATCCCTCGAGTCCGGCGCCCTGCACTCGCACCTCGGTTTCGCCCGGACGCTCGATTTCGACGCCGAGCGCGCGCAGCGCCGCGAGTGTCGAGAGGCAATCCTCGCTGGCGAGAAAGCCGCTGACCTCGGTAGGGCCCTCGGCGATGCCGCCGAGCATGAGGGCGCGATGGGAAATCGATTTATCGCCGGGCACACGCAGCTCGCCC
This sequence comes from Steroidobacteraceae bacterium, assembly GCA_049508555.1. Lineage (GTDB taxonomy): Bacteria > Pseudomonadota > Gammaproteobacteria > Steroidobacterales > Steroidobacteraceae > FEN-1191. The sequence goes on along the minus strand of JBELAR010000047.1, from coordinate 5,361 downwards.
GAAACCGCGCGCGCCGGCTGCACGACATAGCGGCGCGGAAGCAGCGCGGTCATCGCATCGCCGCGGGCAGCTCTCGCAGCAGCCTCTCGTTCTGCTCCGGCAGGCCGATCGATACGCGCAGATGCTCTGGCAGCCTGTAGCCGGCGAGGGGCCGCACGATCAGACCGCAACGCAGCAGCCGCTCGTACACCTGCGGCGCCTGCGGCCCGACGTGCACCAGGAGGAAATTGGCGGCGGAGGGCGCGCACCAGATTCCGAGCGAGTGCAGTGCGCCCTCGAGGCGTCGCAGTTCCTGCATGGTGAGTGCCACCGCGCGGCGCATATGGGCCGGATCGGCGATCGCTGCGACCGCGCCGGCCTGAGCGAGACTGTTGACGTTGAAAGCGGGCCGCAGGCGATTGAGCGCCTCGGCGACCTCGGGGTGCGAGAGCGCGTAGCCCACGCGCGCACCGGCCAGTCCATGGGCTTTGGAGAAGGTGCGCAGCAGCACGAGGTTCGGGTACTTGGGCAGCCATGACAGACCGTCGGTGAGGCCGCACTCGAGGCTGTACTCCAGATAGGCTTCATCCAGTATCACCAGCGTGCTCGGGGGGGCCTGCTCGAGCAGCCGCTCGAGCGCGCCACGCTCGGCCCAGGTACCGGTCGGATTGTTCGGATTGGCGATGAATATCAGCCGCGTGTCCTCATCCACGGCGGCGCTCATCGCCCCCAGATCGTGTCCGAAGGGCATGGCGCTGCCGGCCCCAAGCGCCGGCACCTCGATGGCGCGCGCGCCGGTCGCCTGCGTGACGAGCGCATAGATCGCAAATCCGAACTGCGAGTACACCGCGCTGTGCGCACTGTTCAGGAACGCTTCGGCCAGCAGCATCAGCAGATCGTTCGAGCCGTTGCCGATCGTCACACAGGCCGCATCGACACCCAGATGCCGGCTCAAGGCCTGTTTCAGCTCATGGCTCGAGCCATCCGGGTACAGCCAGATCTGCTCGAGGGCGGCCTGCATGGCGAGGAGGCAGGCGGGGCTCGGGCCGTAGGGGTTCTCGTTCGAGGCCAGCTTGGCGATGTCGTGCACGGCAATGCCGAGCTCACGCTCGAGCTCGCTCGCGGGCTTGCCCGGCACATACGCCGAGAGCTCGCGTACCGCCGCGACGGCGAGCCGGCCCGGATGCGCGCTTTGACTCATGCGCTTCAGATCACGGCACGCGGGTAGGAACCCAGTATGCGCAACAGCGAAGCACGGCCCTTGAGCACCGCCAGCGCCTTGCGCACCGGCGCATCCTCGGCGTGACCCTCGATGTCGATGAAAAACACGTAGTCCCATTTACGCCGGTGCGAGGGCCGCGATTCGATGCGTGTCATGCTGATACCCGCCCGTGCGAGCGGCTCGAGCAGCTGCTGCAGGGCTCCGGGAGATTGGGTGTCGCGCGCCGAGATCAACAGAGTCGTGCGGTCGGCACCGCTCGGACGCAGCAACTTGCGGCCCAGCACCAGAAAGCGCGTGGCGTTGTCAGAGCGATCCTCGATCGCGCGTGCCAGCACGTTCAGGCCATAGACCTGCGCTGCGGTCTCCCCGGCGATGCCCGCGGTCCCCTGCTCATCGCGTGCGCGCCGCGCGCCTTCGGCGTTGCTCGCGACCGGTATACGCTCGGCATCCCCGAGGTGCTCGTAGAGCCAGCCGCGGCACTGGGCCAGAGCCTGGCTGTGCGAGCACACGCGCAGCACCTGATCGAGCGACTGCATCTTGCCCATGAGGCAGTGATGAATGCGCAACTCCACCTCCCCGCAGATGCGCAGCGGACTGGCGATGAAGCGATCGAGCGTGTTGGTGATGGTCCCTTCGCTGGAATTCTCGATCGCGACCACGCCAAAATCGGCGCTGCCGGCTTCCACCTCCTGAAACACTTCATCAACCGTGGGCAGCGCCAGCGCGCGCACGGAATGGCCGAAGTGCCGCAATACGGCGGTCTGCGTGAAGGTGCCTTCAGGACCCAGGAAAGCCACCTTGAGCGGCTCCTCCTGCGCGAGACAGGCGGACATGATCTCGCGAAACAGCCGCGCGATCTCCTCGTTGCGCAAGGGCCCCTGGTTGCGCTCGAGCGCGCGGCGCAGCACCTCCGCTTCACGCTCCGGGCGGTAGAAGTCCACCGTATGACCATCGCTGTGCTTGGAGATACCCGCCTGCTGCGCGAGGACTGCCCGCTGGTTCAGCAGGGCGTGCAATTGTTCATCGACGGCATCGATCCGCGAGCGCAGATCATCCAATCCCGTGCCCGGGTGCGGCCCGGGCGACGCAGCGGCGCCGGTGGCCGCCGCCCGCGCGCGCCGGGGCGCCTTGGGGCCCCGCACCGCATTGGCCGGCGCCGCTTTGGCCGGCACCGCTTTGACGGCTTTTGGGCGACTCATGGGCGCTTCAGACCACCGCGCCGACCAGACGCACGGACAGCACGCCCTCGATGGCGCGCAGGCGCTCGATCAGCGCCTCGTCGGCCGCACCCTCGGCATCCACGAGCGTATAGGCGAATTCCCCGCGCGAGCGATTGAGCAGCTCGGCGATGTTGATCCCGGCGCTGGCCAGGCACGTGGATATCTGTCCCACCATGTTCGGTACGTTGCTGTTGGCGATGGCGATGCGATGCGTGAGCGTCTGACGCGGCAGCACCGCTTCGGGAAAGTTCACGCTGTTGCGGATATTGCCGTGTTCGAGAAAGTCGCGCAGCGTATCGGCTGCCATGACCGCGCAGTTGTCCTCGGCCTCGAGCGTCGAGGCGCCGAGGTGCGGCAGCGTGATGGCGCGCGCGTGGTCCTTGAGCGAGCGCGTCGGGAAGTCGCAGACGTAGGCGCGCAGATGGCCGCTGTCGAGCGCGGCGAGCACGGCGGCCTCCTCGACGATCGGCGCGCGGGCGAAGTTCAGCAGCACACCGCCCCCCCCCAGCAGCCGCAGCCGCGCGGCATTGACCAGGCCGCGGGTCGACTCGAGCAAGGGCACGTGCACGCTTTCATGCCGAGCGCCTCGGCGCTGTTGGCCACCTGCACGCCAACCGCCCCGAGCCCGACGACTCCGAGCGTGCGGCCCGGCAGCTCGAAGCCGACGAAGCGCTGCTTGGCCTGCTCCACCGCGTGTTCCAGCGCCGCGCCCTCGCCTTCCAGGCCGCGCACGAAAGCCCATGCCGGGCAGATGTTGCGCGCCGCGAGCAGCAATCCGGCCAGCACCAGCTCCTTGACCGCATTGGCATTGGCGCCGGGCGCGTTGAACACCGGCACGCCGAGCCTGGAGAGCGCCGCGACCGGAATGTTGTTGGTCCCGGCCCCGGCACGCGCCACGGCCAGTAGCGATGCGGGCAACGCCATCCCATGCATGTCGGCCGAGCGCAGCAGCACGGCGTGCGGATGTCCGATCTCGGAGGCCACCTCGTAGCGCTCGCGCGGCAGCCGCTCCAGGCCGCGCACGCTGATATTGTTCAGTGTCAGGATCCGATAGCCCATCGCGATCGGTCTTAGGCGTGGCGGCGCGCGAACGAGCGCATGAAATCGGTCAGCGCCTGCACGCCCTCGAGCGTCATCGCGTTATACAGGCTCGCGCGCATGCCACCGACCGAGCGATGCCCCTCGAGATTGGTGAGCCCGGCGGCCTGCGCCTCGCTGATGAAACTCGCGTCCAGTTGCGGTTTGGCGAGCGTGAAGGGCACGTTCATCCAGGAGCGGCAGCTCTTCTCGACCGGATTCTTATAGAAGTCCGACTCATCGATCGTGCGGTACAGCAGCTCGGCCTTGGCGCGGTTGCGTTGCGCGATGGCGCTCAGTCCACCGTGCCGGCGCAGCCACTTGAACACCAGGCCGGCGAAGTACCAGCTGAAGGTAGGCGGCGTATTGAGCATCGAGCCCTCTTCGGCCACGCTCTTGTAATCCCATATCGCCGGCGTGCCGCGCCGCGCTCGCCCGAGCAGCGCCTCATGCACGATCACCACACAGATGCCAGAGGGGCCCATGTTCTTCTGCGCACCCGCGTAGATCAGCCCGAAGCGGCCCACGTCGATCGGTCGCGACAATAGCGTCGAGGACATGTCGGCGACCAGCGGCACAGTCACCTCGGGCACGTAGGGAAACTCGACGCCGCCGATGGTCTCATTCGGCGTGTAGTGCAGATAGGCCGCGCCGGGAGTGAGCTTCCAGAGGCTCTGCTCGGGCACATCGTTGTAGCCCGAGGCCGCCGCATCGGCCGCGACGTTGACCGTGGCGTAGCGCTTGGCCTCACCGAGCGCCTTCTTCGACCACGCTCCGGTGTTGACGTAATCCACGGTGCTGTCGCTCGCGGCCAGATTCATCGGGATGGCCGCGAACTGCGCGCTCGCCCCACCCTGCATGAACAGCACCTTGTACTGTGCCGGGATCGACAGCAGCTCGCGCAGATCCGCTTCGGCCTCCTGCGCCACGGCGATGAACGCGCGGCTACGATGGCTGATCTCCATGACCGACATGCCGCTGCCGTGCCAGTCGATGAGCTCATCGCGCGCCTGCTCGAGTACCTCGAGCGGCAGCGTCGCCGGACCGGCTGCAAAATTGAACACGCGGCTCACGTCGGACTGACCTCCTCCGGCGCATCGCCGGCACTCTCGGCGCTGTCGGGTTGAGCGCCCTCCTCGCCTGCCTCCAGTCCCTCGACGCGCTCGACGCCCGTGAGGCGCTCGCCCTCCTCGAGCCGGATCAGCCGTACGCCTTGAGTATTGCGCCCGACGATCGAGATGTCGGCCACCGGCGTGCGCACCAGCGTGCCGGTGGAGCTGATCAGCATGAGCTCCTGGTCCGCCCGCACCTGCAGTGCCGCGACCGTCGCGCCGTTGCGGTCCGTGGTCTGCAGCGCGATCACGCCCTGGCCGCCGCGGCCGTGACCTGGAAAATCATCGAGCGGCGTGAGCTTGCCGTAGCCGTTCTCCGAGGCCGTCAGCACATGGCCCTCACCGAGCACCAGCAGTGCGATGAGCCGCTGCCCCAGCCCCAGCCGCACGCCGCGCACGCCGGCGGCCTCGCGTCCCATAGGGCGCACCTCCTGCTCGTGGAAGCGAATCGCCTTGCCACCGCTGGTGCACAGCAGGATATCGCAGGTGCCGTCCGTGAGCGCGACGCCCACGAGCGTGTCATCGCCGCGCAGATCCAGGCCGATGATGCCGCTCGCGCGCGGCCGCGAAAATGCCGTGAGCGGGGTCTTCTTGACCGTACCGCTGCTCGTGGCCATGAAGACGAAATGCTGCTCATCGAACTGCTTGACCGGCAGCACCGCGCTGATCTTCTCGCCCTCCTCGAGCGGCAGGAGATTCACGATCGGCTTGCCGCGCGAGCCGCGGCCCGCCTGCGGCAGTTCGAACACGC
>JBELAR010000046.1:0-20607 GCA_049508555.1 Steroidobacteraceae bacterium | reverse complement strand
CTTCATCAAAGAATGCGGCAACTTCCGCCGGATCCTCGCCGTTGAACAACGTGCAGTTCACGGTGACGCGAAAGCCCTTGCTGCGCGCCAGCCTTATTGCCGCGACCGCCTTGTCGAACACCCCTTCCTGGCATACCGACTCGTCGTGACGCTCGCGATTGCCGTCCAGATGAATCGAGAAAGTCAGATAGGGCGAAGGCCGGTACTCATCAATGTGCTTGGGCAGCAAAATCGCATTGGTGCACAGATAGACGAACTTGCGGCGCTGGACGATCGACGCCACGATCTGCGCCATGTCCTTGTGAATCAGGGGCTCGCCGCCGGGAATGGACACCATCGGCGCGCCGCACTCATCCACCGCGCGCAGCGCGTCCTCGACACTCAGTCGCTTTTGCAGGGTCTCCTTGGGATGGTCGATCTTGCCGCAGCCAGCGCATGCGAGATTGCACTGGAACAGCGGTTCGAGCATCAGCACCAGCGGGTAGCGCTTGACTCCCCTGAGCTTGCGTCCGGCGATGTAGCGCCCGACGCGGTAGGCCTGAATCAATGGCACGCTCAAATTGGTCTCTCCTTAAGGCAGAGCGAGCACTGCTGCGCGGTGATCGCGCCAGATGCGTCTCCACTCCATTACGAACCACGGAGTAAACCTCGCGGCAGCGCTTCCGGTCAACTCCGCCTGCAGCGCTTCCGGGCTGATCCAGCGCGTCGCGAGTATCTCGTTGCGATTGACTCTGAGCGGATCGGTGCTGCGGCCGATGAACACCGAGCAGATCTCGTGCTCGGCGCCAGCCGCGTCGAATTGCGCCTGGTATTGAAACTTGAACAGGAAATTCAACGCACAACGCAGACCGAGTTCCTCCTGCAACCGGCGCTGTACAGCCGTCTCCATGGTCTCGGAGCGTCGGGGATGACTGCAGCAGCTGTTCGACCAGTAAAGCGGCCAGAGCCGCTTCGTCGCGGCGCGTTGCTGCAGCAACAGCTCCCCGGCGTCATTGAAAATAAGCAGCGAGAAGGCGCGGTGCAGTACCCCGCGGCCTTCGTGGCACTGCAGCTTGCTCATGTGCCCGACCTCGCGATCAGCCTCATCCACCAGGATCAGCGAATCGGAATCCGCCGCCTGCTCGCTTGCGCCGCGCCGAGCGTCCAGTACTTCATCGGTCATTCAGTCAGCTCCCCGGAGTCGCTGATGCTGCAACACAGCATAGACGCTTGATACCGCTACCCGGCATCCCACGAAATAGGCGAATACTCAATGCTATCAAAGCGTCTGAGCCCACCTCTAGCACGCTTGGCGGCAACGCGCCAGCGTTCGAGGTCGATCTTCGGCGCGCACTTTCGGCCGGGCGGTGATTGGCAGATAATTATGAGTCGTGTTCGCACCTTCCGGCTATCCTGTTGCGGATCGCTGCCAGCATTAGTGCGGCACCCCAGACTCCAGCGAGGCCGTCATACATGAGTTCCCGATCCCCGTCCGAGCGGGCCCTGAAGACCCTGTTTCTGCAGGCACCCTCGTTCGATGGCTTTGACGGTGGCGCCGGCTCGCGCTACCAGGCCAAGCGCGAGGTCAAATCGTTCTGGTTTCCGACCTGGCTGGCCCAGCCCGCCGCGCTGGTGCCCGGCTCGCGCCTGCTCGATGCCCCGGCGGACGGCCTGAGCATCCAGGAAAGCCGCGACATCGCGCGCGGCTATGATCTGGTCATCATGCACACGAGCACGCCGTCGTTTCCGACCGACGCGAGGTTCGCCGAACTGCTCAAGCAGGACAATCCGAACGTCAAAATCGGACTGGTCGGCGCCAAGACCATGGTCGACCCGGAGGGCTCACTGACCGCCACCACGGCCGTGGATTTCGTCTGCCGCGAGGAGTTCGACTACACCTGCCAGGAGGTCGCCGCGGGCTTGCCGCTCGAGCACATCCAGGGGCTCTCCTACCGCGGCGAGGACGGCCGCGTGGTGCACAATCCGCCGCGAGCGATACTCGAGAACATGGATGAACTGCCGTTCGTCGCCCCGGTGTATCTGCGCGATCTGAAGCTCGAGAATTACTTCATCGGCTATCTGAAGCATCCCTACGTGAGCTTCTATACCGGCCGTGGCTGCCGCTCCAAGTGCACTTTTTGCCTCTGGCCGCAGACCGTCGGCGGCCACCGCTACCGCGTGCGATCGGCCGAGAACGTCATCGCCGAGGTGGAATGGATCAAGGCCCACATGCCGCAAGTGAAGGAGGTCATGTTTGACGATGATACCTTCACCGACACCTCCAATCTCCCGCGCGTGGAGGCGATCGCGCGCGGCATGGGCCGGCTGGGCATGACGTGGAGCTGCAATGCCAAGGCCAACGTGCCCTACAACACCCTGAAGGTCATGAAAGACAACGGTCTGCGCCTGCTGCTGGTGGGCTATGAATCCGGCGACGACCAGATCCTGCATAACATCAAGAAGGGACTGCGCACCGACATCGCGCGCCGCTTTACCCATGACTGCCGCAAGCTCGGCATTCTGATCCACGGCACGTTCATCCTCGGATTGCCGGGCGAGACCGTCGAGACGATCGAGAAGACCATCAACTTCGCCAAGGAGATCAATCCCCACACGATCCAGGTATCGCTGGCGGCGCCCTACCCCGGCACGACGCTATACCGTCAGGCGGTCGAGAACGGCTGGCTGCAGGCGAACGATGCCGTGAATCTGGTCAATGAGCGCGGCGTGCAACTGGCCGCGATCAGCTATCCGAACCTCTCCAAGAGTGAAATCTTCCACAGCATGGAAGTGTTCTACAGGCGCTTCTACTTCCGCCCCGGCAAGATTTGGGAAATCGTCAAAGAGATGCTCACGAGCTGGGACATGATGCAGCGGCGACTGCGCGAGGGCGTCGAGTTTTACCGCTTCCTGCGCGGGCACGAGGCCTGAAGCGGCACAGCATCGCCACGACGATGCCCCTGACCCATGTACTGCTGACGCTCATCGGCTTCGCCACTCTGAGCGTGGCGGCCGCCTACGCCGTTCTGGCCCTGCTCGCAGTACTCGTCTGGCGGATGCGCCGCGGGGGCGCCGGCGCGCCATCCCTGCCGCCGGTGACTGTGCTCAAACCCCTGTGTGGCGCCGAACCGGGTCTGTACCAGCACCTGCGCTCGTTCTGCGAGCAGGACTATCCGCAGTTTCAGCTCGTGTTCGGCGTGCAGGATGCGGCCGATCCGGCACTCGCGGTCGTGCAGCGGCTCATGGCGGATTTCCCGGCGCTTGCGATCGAGCTCGTAGTCGATCCGCGGCAGCATGGCAGCAACCGCAAGATCAGCAACCTGATCAACATGATCGCGCGCGCGCGCTACGACGTGCTGGCGATGGCCGACAGCGACACCTACGTCGGCCGCGACTATCTGCGCAGCGTGACCGCACCATTGCTGGATCGCAAGGTGGGTCTGGTCACCTGCCTGTATCGGGACGTGCCCACGCGCGGAAGCTGGTCGCGCCTGGGCGCCATGTACATCAACGAATGGTACATGCCCTCGGTATTGCTGGCGTGGCTGTTCGGGCACCAGGGCTACGTCTCGGGCCAGACTCTGTGCCTGCGGCGCGAGACGCTGCAGAGCATCGGCGGCCTCGGCGCGATCGCCAATCATCTGGCCGACGATTATCGATTGGGCGAGCTGGTGCGCGATCTGGGGCTGCGGATCGTGCTGTCCCCCTACCTGGTCCGGGCGCAGCACGATGAGCCGGATCTCGATTCGCTCACCGGGCATGAACTGCGCTGGATGCGCACGCTACACGTGCTGCGGCCGCGCAGTTTCCGCTGGATTTTTCTGAGCTTCAGCGTGCCTCTGGCCGTCCTCGGCATCGCGCTTGCCGCGATCGAGCCGGGCTTCTCGAGCGCGGCCTGGGCGCTGTTCTGGACCGCGCTCGGCGCGCGAGTGCTGCTGCACTTCGTGCATCGCCTGCACGGGGATCGGCCCCTCTGGTCGGATTTCTGGTTACTGCCCGCGCGCGAGCTGCTCATGTGCTGGGTGTGGTGCCGCAGCTTCTTCCACTCTCGCGTCCGCTGGCGCGGCAGCGAATTCGACGTCGGCGCCGACGGCGTCATGCGCAGGCTCTCCTGAGCAGCGAGACGTGCTGCCCCGCGCGGTCCTAGCCGGATCGGCCGGCGGGCATCGGCTGTGAGAGTCGCGGCGTACATCGGCGGCGTGCTCGGCCTGGGCCTGCTGGTTACCCTGTTCATACGCGCGGATTTCGCCGCGATGCTCCAGACGTTCTCCATGGCCGGCCTGAAGCTGCTTTGGCTGCCGCCCTATCGGCTGCTCTACCTGCTCCTCTACTCCATCGGCTGGCTCATGCTCCTGCGCCCCTACGACACGGAGCGCCGCGCCGGACTCGGCTATCTGCTCTGGGTGACCACCGTGCGCGAGGCGATCGACCGGCTGCTGCCCGTGGCCAGCGTCGGCGGCGGAGTGGCCGGGGTCCGCCTGTTGCGCTGGCGAGGGCTGCCCGGCCCGGCCGCGGGCGCCACCGTCATCGTCGAGATATTGCTCACGCTGATCGTGTCGTACCTGTTTACCGCGATGGGACTGCTGCTGCTGCTCGACCTGCGCGCCGCCGATCAGCAATACCATCGATTCCTTCCCCTGTTCCTGCTGAGTCTGCCGGTTCCTGTGGTGAGCGCGCTGATGCTGCGTTACGGTTCCGTGTTCGCACGACTGGAAGCTCTGCTGCGCCCTCTGGTCGGCGCCAACGCCACCTCCGAGGGCGCCGCGGCACTGGATCATGAGCTGCGCGCTTGCCTGCGTCGGGGCTGGAGCCTGCTCGCCGCCGGCGCGCTGCAATTGATCGCTTTGATCTCCGGCGCCTTCGAGATCTGGTTCGCGCTGCGCCTGTTCGGGCATCCGGTCGATGCCAGCGCGGCGCTGATGCTCGAGAGCCTGAGCCAGGCGGTGCGCCATCTGGCATTTATCGTCCCGGCCGGTTTGGGCGTGCAGGAGGCTGGGCTCGTACTGTTCGGACATGCGCTGGGCATCAGCGGCGAAATGGCCCTCGCCGTGTCGATGGCCAAGCGCGTGCGTGAGGTGCTGTGCGGACTGCCGGCGCTGCTGTCCTGGCAGTGGGTCGAGGTCCGTCGATTGCAGCGGCCGATGCGAAATCCGGCCTGAGTGGTGGCGCCCGACCGCTTCCACGCCGTAGGCTTGCGCGCTCTCGAGGCCAAATAGGATCAGTTCTGACGATGCCAGATAGCCTGCTCCAGCGTGCCCAAGGCCTTGGCTTGACCTCCCTCGCCGTGCGGTTGTGGCTGGCAGGCGCTGCAATAGCGCTGCCGCTGCCGGCCTGGTCGCAGGAAGTGTCCGAGCCGGCGCCGGCGCCGCCGGCAGAGACGGGCACTGGGCACTGGAGCTGGTTCAATCTCGCGAGCGCCCCGTTCATTCCGGTACCGGAAATAGCGGTCGATCCCAACAGCGGCACCACGGTGGGCATTCTGCCGACCTGGGTGCACACCGACTCGGAACAGCACATCCGTCGCATCATCGCGCCAGATCTGCTCTACAACCCGTATTTCGGCTATGGCGCGCACGCACGCGTGTTCGCTTATCCGTCCGAGGATACGCAATGGTCGGTCGTGGCGGCGCTCTGGGAGCACGTCCAGCGCGGGCTCGATGGCGAGTACCAGATCGGGCGCTTGCGCGAGGAGCGCTGGTCTTTCAGCTACAGCGCGATCTACGATCGCAACGGTACGCCGCGCTTTTACGGCATCGGCAATGAATCACCGGTCATTGCGGAGACCGACTACACCGAGCAACAGGAGCTGCTACAGGCACAGATCGGTCTGAATCTGACGCAGGCCTGGCAGCTGGCCTACACGGTCCTGATTCGCAGTGTGGATGTGTTGCCGGGCACGCTGGCCAACATCGCCTCGCTCCAGACCCGATTTGGCCGCATTCTGGGCGTGGGCACCAACAATGAGGTGGGCCATCGCATCTCCATCATCTATGACACGCTGGACGACCTGGTGGTGCCGAGCCGCGGTGTGGAATGGGTCGCCTACGGCGGCGTCGCGGCTCGCGAGGGCATTTTCAACGATTCCATGTATTCCGAGGCCGGCGTAGACGGCCGCGCCTTCTGGTCGATCGAGCCAGGCACGGTGCTCGCCACGCACATGGCGCTGCGCTATCTGCCCGAAACGCGCGACGTGCCCTTCTGGGCGCTCAGCGGGATCGGTGGCGGTGAGAGCACGATCGGCGGTGAACAGATTCTGCGCGGCTATGGCGCCGGCCGCTATTACGATCGCGACTCCTTCGCCGCCAATGCCGAGTTGCGCCAGAGGGTCTGGGCCTTCCACACGTTTGGGTCACAGGTGGAATTGGAACTGGCGCCATTCGTCGATCTCGGCCGTGTGTTCGGCCGTCCCAGCACCTTTCCCCTCTCGAAGTTGCACTCCGTGGGCGGTGTCGGATTCCGCGGCATCGCACGGCCCTCGGTCGTCGGCCGCGTCGATATCGGTTACGGCAGTCAGGGCGTCGCCGTGTTCACCGGCATCAGCTATCCGTTCTGATAGGTCTAGGAGATCTCCCGTAAGGGGTGCAACTGCGGAATCAGTGCCGCAACCAGATGCATCTTGCCGGAGATCACGCCGCGGCGGGAAATCAACGGCCCCTGCACCAGGATCACCTCCATGGTCTGATTGTGCATCAGGTGCACATGCAGCGAGCTGATGACCTCATCGATGTGCCGATACTGCAGATCGGTCAGCTGCTGCTGCAGACCGGCGGCGGAATTGTCGTAGAACAGGGTCACGGTGCCGACCATGAGCTCATCGCCACGCTGACGCTTATGTTCGATCAGGAACTGGTGCAGCATGTCGCTGAGCGCGCGCGAGCGGCTCTCGAAGCCGCGCTGCGCCACCATTCGATCCAGCTCGCTGAGCAGTTCCTCGGGCAAGGACATGCTGATGCGGCTCACCGGTCGATTCGCCGCGCGCTGCCGGGCAGGGTCCTGCATCGCTAGACCGCCCTAGAACGCATGGCTATAGCGTTCGATCTCCCAGGCGCTCACGCTCAGGTGATAGGACTGCCATTCCATGCTCTTGTAGTGCACGAATTCATCGCGCAGCGCCCTGCCGAGCGTGCGCTCGATCAGCGGATCGGCGGCAAATTCGGCCACCGCCTCCTGCAGCGTCTGCGGCAGGAAGTCGATGCCGCGCGCCTGCCGCTGCGCTTCACTGATTGCGTACAGGTTGTCCTCATTGGGCTCGCCCGGATCGATGCGCTCGCGTATGCCTTCCAGTCCGGCGGCAAGCGCCAGCGTCGCAGCCAGGTACGGATTGACCGAGCCGTCGGCATTGCGCGCCTCACACCGTCCGCCGCCGGATGGCACGCGCAGCGAATTGGTGCGATTGTTCGAGCCGTAAGAGTTGAACACCGGCGCCCAGGAGAAATAACTCATGGCGCCCTGACGCACGAGGCGCTTGTAGCTGTTGACGGTCGGCGCGAAGGCCGCGCACAGCGCCTTGCCGTGCCGGAGAATCCCGCCGATGAAGTGGTAGCCGAGTTCGGTCAATCCCAGTCCGCGCGGATCCTCAGCGAGCGGGCAGGCAAATACATTGCGGCCGCCGCCCAGCTCATAGAGGGACATGTTGAAGTGCGCGCCGGTGCCGGTGCGATTCGCAAACGGCTTGGGCATCATGGTGGCGATGAGGCCCTGTTCGCGGGCATAGTGCTTGGCCATCTCACGAAAGAAGATCAGGCGGTCGCACATGGTCAGCGCGTCGGCGTACTGGAAGTCGAACTCGTATTGCCCGTTGCCATCCTCGTGGTCGAATGAATACAGGTCCCAGCCCAGATCGTCCATGCAGCTGGCGATCTGGTCGAGCCAGCGGAAGTTATCCAGAAAGCCGCGTACGTCGTAGCAGGGCTTGACGAGCTTGTCATCGGCATTGGGAACGCTCAACGTGCCGTCGGCGTGCTGTCTGAGCACGTAGACCTCGCATTCGATGCCCAGATTCATGCCGAAGCCGAGCTGCGCGGCCTGTGCCAGTACCGCCTTGAGCGCCACACGCGTACTGAGCGCATAGGGCTTGCCCTGAAAGTAATTGTCGGCCGGCATCCAGGCGATCTTTGGTTCCCAGGGCAGCTGCACGATACGGTCCAGATCGGGCACCGAGGTGATCTCATCATCATTGGGCGCCTGGCCGAGGCCATCGAGCGCATAGCCGGTATAGCGCTCGGAACCCGCCGCCATCTGCGGCAGATGCGCGAGCGGCACGACCTTCGCCTTCTGCACGCCGTGGATATCGACGTAGGCACCGATGCAGTATTTGACGCCGCGCGCGGCGAGCTGCTGCTGCGTCTGTTGAATCTTCTCGCTGCTGTACGTGCTCAAGCCGGTCTGCCTGCGAAATAGGAACTCTCGAGCGGCGGGCTCTCGGCAATGCCGCGCCGGATCAGCGCGCACAGGTCCTCGACCATCCATTGGAACCAACGCTCGCCATTGTTCGCATCCGCGGCGCTGGGCCGGCCCGTGACCCCGTTGGTACTGGTTCGATTCACCGGATGCGAGAACACGAGATCGGCGGTGCGGTCCGGATCATCGGCCTGCGCGAGCGCCTCGGTGCGCACCAGCTCGGGTGCGAGCGCGAGCATGAGCGAGGTTTCGGCCTCGTTGGCATGCCAATCCTCGGCATCGGCGACATGAAACTGGCGCACCCTCGGACTGAGCGTGCACGAATTGAACAGCGCGACCATGAGATCATCGTGCCGCGCGCGCAGCATCTCGAGTGCGCAGCGCAGCGGCGCCGCGTTCGTCACATGCGTGTTGACCATGAACAGGCGGCGCACGCCGCTGTGATAGGCCCACTCGCCGATCTCGGCGACCAGCTCGATCAGCGTCACGGGCTGCAGGGCGATGGTCCCGGCCCAGCGCTGACTGTGCCCGAGCGAGCAGCCATAAGGCAGTGTGGGGAGCATCGGCACCGCCACACGCGCGGCCACCGCCGTGCACAGGCGCTCGGCCAGCACGGCATCCACGCCGCAGCCCAGATGCGGTCCATGCTGCTCGGTGGCGCCGATCGGCAGGATCGCGGCGCCGCGCACCGCGGCGAGGTCGTGCGGCAATTCAGACCAGGTGCGCTGCGACCAGGAGGTCAAGGCTGGGCTGCCATCAGGGCCGGATACACGCAGCCGTCGATGTTCTGGGGCTGCTTGTAGACGTTGTTCTTGACGTTGAAGTCATCGACGATGCTCGAGGAGCCATAGATGGAGCCGAGACCCTCCGCCTTGACGAAGATCTTCTTCCCGTCGGCCACGTCGAGCAGGTGAGTGCCGGCCAGCAACGGCCGGTATTGCGCGGGCGTCAGGCCGACTCGTGCCGCCAGGATGCTTACCGCGTCATCCTGCGTCTTGGGATCGTTGATGTAATGGACGATGCGGTCCCAGACCTGGATGAGCTTGGCGTAGTCGGCGCGATGCGCCGCCAGGCTCGTGGGACTGACCATGAACACGTCGTAGATGAGGCCCGGGGCCTGTGCCGAGGTGTAGATCGGGCGCGCGCCCGGCAGGGCTTTCATCGCCATACCGGAGTTGGGCTGCCAGGCACCGATGGCGTCGACCTGACCGGAGGCGAGCACCTGCGGCGTCTCGTTGGTCTTGGAATTCACCAATGTCACGTCGCTCTGCGACAGGCCGGCCTTGCGCAGGCCGTCGAGCAGCAGCAGGTGCTCGACCAGACCGATCTCGATCCCGACCTTCTTGCCTTTCAGATCCTGTACGGTCTTGATCCCCGGCCGGCCGACGATCATGTCATTGCCGTTGGAGTAATCGGTCAGCATGATCATGACGTTGCGGGCACCGCCCGCATTCGTGACCAGCGCATCGCCGTTGGTGACGAAATCCCCGTCGATCTTGCCGGCCGCAAACGCATCCATCGATGCCGAGTAGTCGAACCAGACAAAGCTGACATCCAGCCCGGCCTCCTTGAGCCAGCCCTTGTCCAGGGCCACCTGCCAGGCCACCCAGCCGGGCCAGTCGCTGTAACCGAGTCTGATCTGGGCCGCCAGGGCCGGGCGCGCGAGCAGCACGCCGATACACAGCAGCACGGCGCGCAGTGCGCCCAGGCTCCTTGAACTCATGACGAGCACTCCCGGAAGGAATATTACGAAAACGAGATTCGGTAATACGCCCGTGCAAGCGTTGTGCCGCGTCCGCAGGCTCGCATAACAGCGGCCTCGGGCCGCCTCGAGCCGCCCGCCGCACCCGGGCAGTGCCCAGCGGCTCTGCGGCGCGCAGAGTTGGTGCGCATCAGCGCGCCGCGACCGGGAAATCGAACAGGTCGAACAGATCGCCGATGGCCGGCGTATTGCGCGGCACATACGGGTTATCCGGGGAGGGGATCGGATTGTGCAGATTGTCGCGGCTGCGAGGGCTGATCGGCGGCAGCGACCAGTTGCGCTCGATGAACTTCAGCACCGATACGTGATCGGTGTATTCGTGGGAGATATGGCCGGCTCTGGTATAGGGCGAGACCGCAATCAGCGGAATTCGGGTGCCGTCGCCGAAGTAATCGAGTGCCTGCACGTAGCCGGAATCGAAATAGCCGCCGCCCTCGTCGGACGTGATGAGTATCGCCGTGCTCTGCCACAGGCGCGGGTTGGCCTGCACCGATCGCACGATTTTCCTGACGAATCCCTCGTACAGATTCCATTTGGATGACGCCGGATGTCCATCCACCCAGCCGCTGGGCTTGACGAAGGAAACCGCCGGCAGCGTCCCATGATCGATGTCAGCGTAGAGCTCGACGCTGTCCCTGATATGCGCAGTGCGGATTGTCTCATCGGTCATGATCTGCGTCTGGTATTGGAAGCCATTGCAGATGTTGCAGTACTGATCGCTGAGCTCGCCCACGGCGGTATCGTGCTGCTGGTATTTGTCCCGAAGGTAGCTGTTCCATTGGTCGCTGTAGGACTTCCACGAGACCCCGTGCTCGAGCAGCACATCGGCGATGCTGCGCTGGCGGGTCGGCGGAATCGTGAAGGGCGTGTTGGCCGGGTCGGTGTCGCCATAGGCGAGGCTGCCATCGCCAAAGTAGCCGGGATTGTAATTATTGAGCAGATAATAATGACCGGGCTCGCACTTCGGATCGATGGGACGCGGTAGCGAGCGCAGATAAGCCACGATCGGGGCGACGCCGGGCTGCCCCAGATCGGCGCAGGCGCTGTACGAGCCGCCGCCACTGGCCGGCGAGCCCTTGCCACCTGCACCGTAGCCGTCTTCGAGGTACCAGTTGTTGGTTCGCGGGGCCGGGTTTGGATTCTCGATTTCATCGACGACGCCCGCGTTGGGCGTTCCGGCCCAGACCAGCTGCCCGTGCGGCGGCATCGCCGGCTGGCCGCTGGCATCGCTGAACCACAGGGCATCGCCGAATTGCAGCATCAGGCTGTTGAGTCCTGTGCCGCCCATGGCCGGCTGATGGTAGTTATCGCTGAAGGCGAAGTGATCAGCCAGATACTTCGTGTAGGGCGCGTCGCCCTGCTGCATGTTGTAGAAGCCCAATGCCGCCGGGCCCTCACCGGTGGTCGTGACCCCTGGCGCATAGTCCGTGCTGAAATCGGCCGGTGGCGCGGCGCCATCGGCGCCGCTGCCGACGCTGACCTCGATCCAGGCAAACAGGTCTGCGCGGCAGCCGCCCGGAAAGCGCGCCGATATCTGTGCCGCGTCGCAATCGAGCTGCTGCCACATCTGGTAGAAGCGGTGCACCGGATTGGCGGCATAGGCGTCATACGGCAGGCTCCTGGCATTCGTGAGCTGGAACGGTCCGGGCGGCAGCGTGGAGTACGGTGCCGAGGCGTGCACGCCCGTGATGCGCGAGTCCGGCAGCTTGGCGGCGAGTCCCGTGCCTCCGCTCAGCAGGTACGGGTAGTCGCTCTCATCGAGCCCGTTCACGCTGGCGCGCGCGTCAGAGAGCGTACAGAGGCCGTTATCCTTGCAGACATCCGCCGGACCGCCGCTCAGCGGCGCGGGCAGTACGCGATAAAGGGTTTTGTGCTTCGGACTTGGCGCATAGGTCGCACTGCCCGTGACGTCGGCGCTGTATTGCCAGGCCTCGGCATAACGCGGGCCCGCGCTGCCGTCGGCGTTGATGATGTGCTTGGATAGCAGGTTGTCGATGCGTTGCCGGCCGCGGGGCGCGTAGGTGGCGAATATATGATCAAAGGTGCGGTTCTCGCCGACGATGACGATCAGATGTTTGATCGGAGTCCGGGTGGCCGGCGCGCTCTCGCCCGCCGCCGGCGCGCCCGGCGGTAACGCTGCCGCGCAGCTCAGCTGCAATGCCGCCAGGCAGCCCAGGGCGCCCAGGCTGCCGCCAACCCGACGCCATGGACTGCGTCTCGACTGATCGGTGTGCATGTTCCGAGCCTCCGCCCGTGGCTATGATCGTCAATAATGGCAGTTACGAGACCTCGCCGCGCGCGGAGTGAGACCATGCGTTTTCTATTGGCCCTGCTGCTGCTCGCGGGCGCCTCGCAGGCGTGGGCCGGGGCGACCCTGGAGCGCGTGCGGCACAGCGGGGTGGTGACCAACGTATTGCTCAACACCTACCCGCCGTTCGCTTTCATCAACGCCGACAACGAACTGGCCGGCTTCGATGTCGATGTCGCGCGCGCCTTTGCCGCGAAGCTCGGCGCCAGGCTCAAGCTGGAGACCCCGGCCTGGGAGACGATCGTCTCGGGTCACTGGCAGGGGCGCTGGGACATCTGCATCTGCTCCATGAGTCCCACCGCCGAGCGCGCGCGTGTCCTGGCCTTCCCGGCGCGCTACTACAGTTCCCCGGCCGTATTGACCGTGCACCGGGACGAACAGCACATCAAGTCCGTGGCCGACCTCTCCGGCAAGCGCGTCGGCGTGGGCATCGGCTCGAGCTATGAGAATTACCTCAACAAGGCGCTCGTCATGCCGGGCGGCCGGCCGATCAGCTATCCGTTCCACGACGTCATCGTGATTCCCGGCGACGAGACCGTGAATTTTCGCAACCTGGCGCTGGGTCCCGGCGTGCGGCTGGATGCCATCGTGTCCGATCTGGCGACCGCCAAGGCCACGAGCGAGGCGACGCGTGCGCTCAAGATCGTCGGTCCCGTGCTCTATGCCGAACCCAATTTCGTGGCGACCGAGAAGGGGGATCCGGACTGGGATCTGACCATCGCGCGCACGTTCGAGGCCTTGGCGGCCGACGGTACCCTCACCGCCATTTCGCAGAAATGGTTCGGGCTGGACATCACGCGCGATGGCGATTGACGCGCGCAGCGGGGGCCAAGCCCCGCGCAAGAGCGTCTTTGGGCGCAAGGTATGGTTGACTTGGGCGCTGCTGCTGGCCGCGTTGCTCTGGGCCTGTGAGGGCCTGCACCTGGATTTCCCGTACGTGCTGCAGAAGCTGCCGTTCCTGCTGGGTCTGCGGCTCGCGCCCAACGGCTTCATCCAGGGCGCGGCACTGACCCTGTTCGTGACGGCCTGCTCGATGGTGTGCGCCCTGCTGGTGGCGCTGCTCACGGCGCTGGGCCGGCTATCGCACAATCCCGTCGCCTTCGCACTCGCCACGTTCTACGCCTCGCTGTTTCGCGGCACTCCCTTGCTGGTGCAGGTGCTGATCATCTATCTCGCCCTGCCGCAAATCGGTATCGTGCTCGGCGCACTCAGCTCCGGACTGATCGCCCTGTCGCTGAACTACGGGGCTTACCTGGCCGAGACCATTCGCAGCGGCATGATGGCGGTGCCCTCCGGTCAGCGCGAGGCGGCGCTGGCGCTCGCCCTGCCGCGCTGGCTCATCACCTGGAAGGTGACCGGACCGCAGGCACTGCGGCTGATCATCCCGCCCGCCGGCGCGCTGTTCGTATCGATGCTGAAGGACTCCTCGCTGGTCTCCATCATGGGTCTGTGGGAACTGAATTTCCTGGCCCAGGCCTATGCCAGAGCGAGCTACCATTACATGGAGATGTTGATCGCCGCGGCGCTCATCTACTGGTCGCTGTCGATCATGTTCGAGCTGGTGCAGATTCGTCTTGAACGCCGTTTCGGCAAGGGCGTCGCGTCGCCCGGCAGGCCATGAACGACGCCCCGGCACCACTCGTCACACTCGAGCAGGTCAACAAGTGGCACGGCGCGCTGCACGCGTTGCGCGACATCTCACTCGATGTCGCCGCGCACGAGCGACTCGTGGTCTGCGGCCCATCGGGCTCAGGCAAGTCCACCCTGCTCCGCTGCATCAATGGCCTGGACTCCCATCAAACAGGCCGCATCGTCGTGGACGGCACGGAACTGACGGCTTCAGCGGCGGCGCTGGAGTTCATCCGGCGCGAAGTCGGCATGGTATTCCAGAGCTTCAATCTGTTTCCGCATATGACGGTGCTGGAGAACTGCACGCTGGCGCCGATCTGGGTGCGCAAGATGCCGCTCGCGCAAGCGCGGGAGCTGGCTCTGGATTATCTCGACCGCGTGCACATCGCGCCGCAGGCCCACAAATACCCCAGTCAGCTCTCCGGCGGCGAAGCGCAGCGTGCGGCCATCGCGCGTGCGCTGTGCATGACGCCGAAGGTCATGCTGTTCGACGAACCCACCTCGGCTCTGGATCCCGAGATGATCAAGGAAGTGCTGGAGATCATCGTGAGCCTGGCGCAGAGCGGCATGACCATGATCTGCGTCACGCACGAGATGGGCTTCGCGCGCCGGGTCGCCGATCGCGTGGTGTTCATGGATCGCGGGGAAATCATCGAGCAGGGTGTGCCCGAGCAGATGTTCAACGATCCAAGGACCGATCGACTCAGGCTGTTTCTGAGCCAGATCCTCCACGGTCAGCAGCAGGGCGGCCGATGAGCCGAGTGCGCCGGGCCGGCGGTTATTGCCATGCAACATCAGTTGGGTATGCCCGCAGTGCCGCGTCTCAGCCTTGCCGCGCTCGCGGCGCTGCGGCAAACTGAAGCGATAAGCCCACGTCAGCAGCAGCCAGTGCGCGAGCGGGCAATCCACGACATGAGGCAGCCCATGACTGGCAGTTCGACGATGCGCTTGCCGCAGACCACACTCGACGACGACGCCTGGGAGGATCTGCTCAGCTTCATCGAGGAGCGCCGGGTCATTCCGATCATCGGACCGGATCTGCTGCAGGTCGCGACCGAGCGCGGTCCACGATTGCTGTACGACTGGCTCGCAGAGAAGCTGGCCGGGCGGCTCAGTGTCGATGTCGCGCAATTGCCGCAGCCCTACACGCTCAATGACGTGGTGTGCTGGTTCCTGGCCGCGCGCGGGCGGCGCGAAGAGGCGTACGTGCGACTGCGCAGTATCCTCAAGGACGCGAACTTCGAGCCGCCCCAGGCGCTGCGCCGGCTGGCGGCGATCAGCGACTTCGACCTCTTCGTCACGACCACCTTCGACCCATTGCTCGAGAGCGCGATCAATCTGGAGCGCTTCGGCGGCGCGCCATCCACCGAGGTGCTCTCCTATGCGCCCAATCGCATCGCCGATCTGCCCTCCGAGCGCGACCGGCTGCAGCGGCCGGTGGTCTACCATCTCTTCGGCCGGGTTTCAGCCTCCCCGACCTACGTGATCTCGGATGAGGACTTGCTGGAGTTCATCTGCGCGTTGCAGAACGAGCATCTGGCCCCCGAGAAGCTCTTCCACGAGCTCGAGCACAGCCATCTGCTGTTCATCGGCAGCAATTTCACCAACTGGCTCGCGCGCCTGTTCCTGCGCATGGCCAAGCGCCAGCGCCTGTCGGATCCGCGCGACGTCGGGGAAGTGATGGCGGACGATCACAGCAGCCAGGACGATCGGCTGATGTCCTTCCTGCAGCAGGTCAGCGTGCGCACCCGCATCTACATGGGTGCCGAACGCTTCGTCGAGGAACTGCATGAGCGATGGCAGGCACGGCGCAAACCCGCCGCGGCGCGCGCAGCGAGCCTCGCGCCCGCGCGCTTTCTGCCCCCGGCGCGCGACATGCCGGACAACGCGGTATTCATCAGCTACGCGCGCGAGGACCTGAGCGCGGTCCAGCAGATCAAGGCCGGACTCGAGGCCGCCGGCATCACGACCTGGTTCGACATCGACCGGCTGGAAGTCGGCGATGACTACGATCGCAAGATCCAGCGCAACATCGCGCGCTGCTCGTATTTCATTCCGGTGGTCTCGGCCACGACCCAGCGCCGGCTCGAAGGCTACTTCCGTCGCGAGTGGAGCTATGCCATGGATCGGGTGCGCAACATGGCCGACGGCGCGCTGTTCATTCTGCCCGTGAGTATCGATGCGACCAGTGCCGCCGAGGCGCTGGTGCCGGATAAATTCAAGGCACTGCATTTCAGCCAGCTGCCTGGCGGGGCGGTAACGGCGGAGTTCGCGCAGCGCCTGAGCGACTTCATGCGGGCCCGTCAGTCATGAATGCGCAACCGCAGGGCGCTGCAGCGCCGGGCTTGAGCGCACCGGCGGTGGATGAGCGCAATCCATGGCTGGGATTGGCCTCATTCACCGAGGAGACACGGGCGTACTTTTACGGCCGCGAGGACGAGGTCGCGGAGCTCGCGCGCCGCGTACAACGCAAGCTGCTCACGGTACTGTTCGGTCAGTCGGGTCTGGGCAAGACCTCGATCCTGCGTGCCGGACTCGTGCCGCGACTGCGCGCCCAGGGCTACTGCCCGATCTATGTGCGCATCGACTATAGCCGCGAGGCCCCGGAGCCCTCCGAACAGATCAAGCAGGCCATCGGCCGCACGGCCCGGCGCGCCGGCGAGTGGACCCGGCAGGGCGTGGCTGCGCCGGGTGAGTCGCTGTGGGAATTCCTGCACCATCGCGATGACTCGCTGCGCGATGAGTCGGGCGCGGAGTTGATTCCGCTGTTGATCTTCGATCAGTTCGAGGAGATCTTCACGCTGGCGCAGAGCGATGATTTCGGCCGCGCGCGCGCGGCGCACTTCATCGATGAGCTCGCGGACCTGGTGGAGAACCGGCCGCCCAAATCCCTCGAGGCCAGACTCGAAATCGACGAGTCCGCGGCCGAAGGCTTCGATTTCGCGCGCAGCGACTATCGCGTGCTGATCGCCTTGCGGGAGGACTATCTCGCGCCGCTCGAGGGCCTCAAGAAAGTCATGCCGAGCATCGCGCAGAATCGCCTGCGGCTCGCGCCGATGACCGGGGCGCAGGCCCTGGCCGCGGTCATGCAGCCCGGCAAGCGCCTGGTCACGGAAGAGGTCGCCGCCGCGATCGTGCGCTTCGTGGCCGGCGGCGCCGAGCTCGCCAATGCCGAGGTTGAGCCCTCGCTCCTGAGCCTGATCTGCCGCGAACTCAACGACGCCCGCATCGCGCAGAATCGCAGCGAGATCTCGCTCGACCTGCTCGCGGGCTCGCACGCCACGATCCTGAGCAACTTCTACGAACGTGCCTTGGCCGACCAGCCGCCGGCCGTCCGGCAGATCATCGAGGATGATCTGCTGACCAGTTCCGGCTTCCGCGAGAACGTCGCCGAGGAGCGCCTGCTCAGTCGCTTCAAGGCCGCCGGGGCCACGCCGGAAACACTCGCGATCCTCGTGAACCGCCGGCTGTTGCGCATCGAGGAGCGCCTGGACGTACGGCGGGTCGAACTCACGCACGATGTGCTGTGCGCCGTGGTCAAGGCCAGCCGGGATCTGCGCCGTGAGCGCGAGGCGCGGGAGGCGACCGAGCGCGTGCTCGCCGAACAGCGTGAGCGCGAGCTCAGCGCCCGGCGCGCGTTGGTGCGCGCGCGCAAGATCGCCGCCGCCTGCACGATTCTGGCCGTCGCGGCGCTGATCGCCGCGCTGCTGGCCGTCGTGAGCACGCAACGTGCGCGCCGCGCGGAGATTGCGGCCCAACAGACTCGCGCCGCGGCCGAGCAGGCCCGCAACGGCGCCGAGCAACTGCTCGGGTATCTGAGCGATGACTTCGTACGCGAGCTGGAGAGCTTCGGGCGGCTCAACGTCGTGGCTGAATTCTCCAAGCGTCAGATCGATTACTTCCACGCGCTGCCGCCGGCGCTCAAGGGCGCGGAGACCACGCGCAACGGCGCGCTATCGATGGTGCACTATGCCCGGGTCATGCGCATACTCGGGGATCTGGATGCCGCCAACGCCAACGCCGGGGAAGCCGTGCAATTGCTCGAGCAACTGCAACGCAGCGGCGATCATTCCGAGGCCACGACGATTGCACTGGCCCTCGGCTACGCCATGCAGGCCCAGGTCCTGGATAACCGCAACGATGCGGCCGGACCCGTGGCCGGCAAACACGCCGCTGAGCTGCTGCAGCCGCTGGCCGAGGCACCGAACGCCTCGGTGCCGGTGCGAAGAGCTTATGTCGAGATCCTGGTACGTCGCGGATATGAGCAGCAGAACAACAATCAGAATGAGGACGCGGTACATTCCGAGCAAGCGGCTATGCGCTTGGCCTCAGATCTCGGCGCACGCGATCTGTCGAATGTGGAAATGGGAGCCATGTACGCCGAGGCCTCCGCCTGGCAGGTCTCCGCGCTGCAGAACCTGGGCCGTAACGACGACGCGCGGCACATTGGCGAAGACGGCGTCGCCCTGGCCGATAAGGTGCTCGAGCAACGGCCGGGTTACCGCCTGGCGCTGCATGCGCAGCAGGTCATCGAGAGCGTTCTGGCCGGCGTGGCGCAGAACGACCTCAATCCGGCCGATGCGCTGCGGATCAGCCAGCACAACGAGAAGATCTCCGTGACGCTGCTCAATCTGGATCCCAAGAGCCTGGTGAGCATCAACAACCTCGGCGTCGCACATCAGAGCCTGGGAGATGCGTTCTGGGCGGCCGGCAAATTGCGCGAATCGATTCCCTACTATCTGCAGATGTACGAGGATTTCGCGAAGGCGGCCGCCGGCGGCACCGGACAGATCATTCTCTACTCCTGGCAGGCGGTCTATTTCGAGCATCAACAGGCGCAGCTCGGTGACAGCGCCGGCGCGACGCGCGCGCTCGCCGGGATACCCTCCTGGCTCGCGAAGCTGCGTGCGAGCGAAGCCCAGGGCAGCATGGCGCCCGTTATCGTGGATGCCATGGAGCAGGGCGGCGCCGCCGATTTGGCCCTGGAAAACGATGATCAGACGACCGCCCGGCGCCTCGCGTCGGCTGCCATGAGTCAGGTGCAGGCCATCGACCCGAAAGGCGGCCTGCAGGCGGTCGAGAAATACGTCACCCTGTTTTCGGCTGCCGATGTCGCGGGGCACGCGGCCTATCTGCTGGGCGACTTTGCGGCCGCGGAGCAGGACGAACGCGTAGCCGTTGAGGCGCGCAGGAAGTTCCTGACGGATGCGATCAGCGATCGACGCGACGAGGCCGAGAAGTCCACCTGGCTCGCGATGGCGCTGGCCCGCGAGGGGCGCCTCCCGGAGGCCGCACAGGTGATCGGGCCGGTGGTCAAGTTTCAGCGCGAGCTTGCGGCCAAGAACCACGGGGATCGATGGCAGCCGCTCGAGCTCGCCGCAGCGCTGTACGCCGAGGCGCTCGGCGATTCGAAGAACCGTGAGCCCCTGCTGCGCGAGGCGGCCGGTCTGATCGACGCGTTGCCCGCAACATTGCGGCCGCTGCACGACGTGCGGCAATGGCGCGAGCGCGTCCAGCAAGCACTGCAGGGTAAGGGGTGAGCGAGGCCTCGTTGCCCGTGTTCCGCTCGAGCGGGCAGCGCGGCTACTTGCCTCAGATCAGCCAGGATCCGCGCCGGCACACGGCACGCAAGCTCGAGCGTGAAGTGCAGGTGCGCTTTACCGCTGAGGCCTGCACCGTGCAGACGCCCGAGGGCCTGGTGCATGCCAGGCCGGGCGACGCCATCCTCACGGGCATCGCCGGCGAACACTGGCGCGTGTCCTCCTCACGCTTTACCGAGCGATATCGGCCGGTGCCTCCGACCACGGTCGGCCAGTCCGGCCCCTACATGAGCCTGCCCAACCGGATCCTGGCACTGCCGATGAGCGTGCCGTTCGAAGTACTGCTGGCCGACGGCCTGTCACGCTTGAGCGGCCACCCCGGCGACTGGCTGGTCGACTATGGGGACGGCAGTCTCGGCATCGTCTCTCGGGCCATATTCGCCAGTACCTACGAAATTCTGGACTGAAGCGCGAATGGCACTGCACCAGATGATTCAGCGGCTACTGCTCACAGGGACGCGGCTGAAGCTGCCTGCATCGCCGAGCGCACCGCAGGCGCCCGCTGCATTGCTGCCGTTGATCGAAGCCATCGCGCCCGCACACCAGAGCGTCGACGCGCGCGCGGTGCATTACGGTCACCGCTATCGCAGCGGCTTCTGGGCGATTTACCTCCTGAGCGCGTTCGCGGTGCTGTGCGCCGTGCTGCCGCTCGCGCTCGGCTGGGACAGCTCAAACCACGCGCTGCACGCCTACGCCGGCCTCTGGGCGCTCGCCGAAGTGATCGTCATCGGCAGCGTGAGCGCAATCTACTGGCAGGGACAGCGGCACGATTGGCAGGGCCAGTGGCTCGGCGCACGGACCACCGCGGAGCTGACCTGGTATCTGCCATTGATCGCGCCGTTGCTCGATTTCGAGCACCCTGACGCGCAGGCCGACTGGTATATGCGGGTGTTCGAACCCGGCCAGCACCTTCGCGGTGCCACCGATAT
>JBELAR010000045.1:0-14003 GCA_049508555.1 Steroidobacteraceae bacterium | reverse complement strand
TGATTGCGTTTGGCTGCAGATAGACCTCGTGGATAAACCCTCCCGGGTGCGGTGGATTGTGCATCGCCATCAGTGGTAGTCCTCATAATCCAGGATATAGGCGTGGCCGTCCCGGAATTCGAACGTTAAGCGCCAATTTCCATTGACCCAAATGGACCAGCGACCTCTCTGCGCTCCCTTCAGAGCATGCAAGCGAAAGCCTGCGATGTTCATATCTTCCAGAACGTGCGCGGTGTCGAGCGCCGCTAACTGCATTCGAAGCCGCGCATACTGATGCGACGCTTAGATTTCGGAGATGCGCGGACGCTGCAGGGCGAGGAGCCATGGGTATCGCAACCTCCCACTCGCGGGCGGCCGAATGTCCTAGCCCGCGGCTTCAGGCCGCGAGCGTCGGATAATCGGTATAGCCCTTGGCGCCGGGCACATAGAACGTCGACATGTCCGGTGCATTGAGCGGCGCATTCGCCTGCAATCGTGCCACGAGATCCGGGTTCGCGAGGAAGGGGCGACCAAATGCGATCAGGTCGGCGCGACCCTCACGCAGCGCCGTCTCGGCGCGTTCGCGATCGAAGCCGCCGGCCAGGATGTAGAGACCCTTGAAGGTCTTGCGCAATTGGAGCTTGATCTCCGGCGGCACCGGCGGGGTGCCCATGGCGGAGTGATCGAGCACGTGCATATAGAGCAGCCCCAGCGAGGAAAGCTCCGCGGCCAGCGCCAGGTATTGCGGCTCCAGCTCCGCATAAGGGCCGGTGCCGTTGAAAACGCCATAGGGCGAGAGGCGGATTCCGACTCGCTCGGCGCCGATGGCCGCGGTCGTGGCGCGCGCGACTTCGAGCGCAAAGCGGTTGCGGCCCGCGATCGTGCCACCGTAGCCGTCGCTGCGATGGTTCACGTTCGCGTTCAGGAACTGCTCGATCAGATAGCCATTGGCTGCATGCAATTCGACGCCGTCGAATCCTGCCTCGAGCGCGAGCCGCGATGCGTGCGCGTATTCTGCGACCGCGTGAGCGATGTCATGCGCGTCCATGGTGCGGGGCGGACTGTGGGGCTGCATGCCGTGGGCGTCGGTGTACATCTCGCCGGGGCAGACCTCGGGGCCCGGTCCGACCACCTCGGCTCCGGGCGGCAGGTTTGCCAGATGCGTCACGCGCCCGGTGTGCATCAATTGCACGAAGATCCTGCCGTCCAGCGCGTGCACGGCCTGAGTGACCGCCTTCCAGCCGCGTACCTGCGCGTCATTGAACAACCCCGGGATGCGCGCATAACCGAGACCGTTGGGGGAGGGCGAAGTGCCCTCGGTGATGATCAGGCCGGCCGAGGCACGCTGACTGTAGTATTCGGCCATGAGCGCATTGGGCGTGTTGTGATCGACCGCGCGACTGCGCGTCATGGGCGACATGACCAGGCGATTTCGAAGGTGCAGGGGGCCGCTGCGCAGGGGATCGAAAAGCATAAGCATCCTGTGCCCGGCGCGAACCGGCGATGTGGCTTGAGTCCAGGGGCCGGGCAATCGTAAAAGCGGATCGGCGAGCGCGCAAGTGATCGCCAGAGATGGCGCAGCTCAAGCCGTCCCATGTCCTTGCAACGGCTCCTGACTGAGGCGGCGGTATAGACTTGGAGACGATCCTCTGCGAGCCGTGACCGTGCCCACCCATCATCTGCGCGCCAATCTGCTCATGCTCACAGCCGCGCTGGTCTGGGGTTGCTCCTTCGTCGCCCAGCGGCTGAGCATCGGGACCATCGGGCCGTTCCTGTTCACCGGCACGCGCTTCCTGCTCGGCGCATTGGTCATATCGAGTATCAGTCTGTGGTTCAAGCCAGCGGCGGCCGCGGTGCGCCGGGGAGCGCATCCCTGGCGCGCGGGCAGCGTGCTCGGCGCATTGGTGGCCGTATCGATCTGCGCACAGCAGATCGGCCTGCGCTACACCAAGGTGGCCAACGCGGGCTTCATCAGCTCCATGTACGTCGTGATCGTGCCGCTGTTGAGTGTGCTCCTGGGCCAGCGCGTGCGGCTGGGCACGGCGCTTGGGGCTGCGCTCGCCGCGGTCGGGTTGTATTACCTGAGCGGCGAGCACTGGTCGCTGTCCTATGGCGATGCTCTGGAACTCTTCGGCGCCGCCGTGATCTCGGTGCAATTGCTGTTGATCGGCGCGTTCACGCAAAAGCACGATCCGCTGCGCCTCGCGGTGATTCAGTGCATCGTCTGCGGCGTGCTGTGCCTGGGCGCGGCGGCCGTCCTCGAGACGATTCGCCTCAAGGACATCGAGCACTCGCTCTTCACGCTGTTCTATGGCGGCGCGATATCGGTGGGCGTCGGTTACACGATCCAGATGCTCGCACAGCGCGATGCAGTCCCCGCGCATGCCGCGATCATCTTCAGCATGGAAGGCGTGTTCGCGGCGCTCGCGGCCTGGATCGTGATCGGCGAGACGCTCTCCTGGCACGCGATCGGCGGCTGCGGCCTGGTGGTCGCGGGCTGCATGCTGAGCCAGCTCATGCCCGCGCGCGCCTGAGAGGCGCGAAATCACGCACGAATTGCGCGAGCGTCGCGGCGCCCAGGGCCGCGTCCGCCGTGCTGATGCGCTCATCGGGATGATGACTGATGCCGCCCGCGCAGCGCACGAAAATCATGCCGACGTCCGCGATGGCGGCCATGGCCATCGCATCGTGTCCGGCGCCACTGGGCAGCCGCAAGGCCGGTAGCTGCTGCGCCTCGATCGCGCCGTCGATCTGCTGCATGAGCCAGGGCGCGCAGGGCGCGGCCGAGCTCTCGTGCAGCGTCGTGAGCTCGACGGCGACCCCGCGCCGCTCACCGATGCCGCGGATGGCGGCCTTCACCTCCGCTACCGCGCGCAAGCGCTGCGCATCATCGGGCGCACGGATATCAACCGTGAAGCGGCAATATCCCGGAATCACGTTGACCGCGCCGGGCTTGGCCTCGATGCGCCCCACGGTGCCCACGAGATCCGCTTCACTGCCGCAACGCCGCTCCACGCTGAGTATCGCCTCGGCTGCGGCCGCGAGCGCATCGCGACGCGCCGTCATCGGCACCGTACCTGCATGGCCCGCCTGGCCGATGAGCTCGAACGCGAGCCGCGTCGCACCGCTGATTGAAGTCACGCAGCCCACCCCGAGGCCGGCGCGCTCGAGCACCGGGCCCTGCTCGATGTGCAATTCCACATACGCGAGCAGATCCTGCGCCGCGCGAGCCGCAGTGGGCAGCGCCTCGGGGTCGAGCCCAAAGGCGCGCAACGCATCGCTGAGTGCAATGCCGTCACTGTCGCGCGCCGTGAGCGCGCCGCGATCGAACGTGCCCGCGACAGCGCGGCTGCCGAGCAGAGTCGCACCGAAGCGCACGCCCTCCTCGTCGCCGAAGCCGATGACTTCCACGGCGAAGCCGAGCCGCTGCTGCGCGCGCTGCAACTGCGCGACGCATTCGATGGCGGTCACGACACCGAGCATGCCGTCATAGCGGCCCGCGTCGCGCACCGTATCGAGATGCGAGCCGAGCAATAGCGCCGGCAGTCCGGGCCGCTCGCCCTCGTAGCGACCCACGACGTTGCCGATGGCATCGACGTGTACGGCCATGCCCGCCTCATGCATCCAGGCGCGCACCAGATCATTCGCACGCCGATGCTCGGGGGAGAGGAACGTGCGCGTGAGGCGCTCGGGATCGGCCGATATCACCGCGAGCTCATCCACGCGGCGCATGATCCGCACCCCCGCGGCCTGATCGATCATGTTGCGGATCGATCCCAGGGATGTTGCGCGAACCAGTGCCGGGCGATATCCACGCGCCGGCAGATCCAGACGTCGCTGTGCGCACGCACGTGCTGCAGAAACTGCCTCAGGGCGCCGATCCGCCCAGGCCGGCCGATCAGCCGCGTATGCAGACCCACCGACATCATCTTCGGGGCCGATGCCCCTTCGGCATAGAGCGCGTCAAATGCATCGCGCGCGTAGAGGAAAAAATCCTGCCCCTGATTGAAGCCCTGCGCGGTGGCGAATTTCATGTCGTTCACGTCCAGGGTATAGGGCACGATGAGATGGGGCTGGCCGGACTCGAGCACCCAGTAGGGCAGATCGTCGTTGTAGGCGTCGGCGTCGTACAGAAAGCCGCCCTCGGCGACGACCAGGCGCCGCGTGTTGGCGCTCAGGCGCCCGGTATACCAACCCAGGGGCCGCTGCCCCGTCATGCGCCGGATGGACTCGATCGCACGGGCCATGTCGGCGCGCTCCTGCTCCTCCGGCACGCCGTGATAATCGATCCAGCGCCAGCCGTGACTGGCGATCTCGTGGCCCGCGGCCACCAGCGCCTCGGCCACCGCCGGATTGCGCTCCAGCGCCATCGCCACGGCAAACACGGTGACCTTGACGTCGAGCTCATCGAACAGACGCAACAGCCGCCAGACGCCGGCCCTGCTGCCGTACTCGTAGACCGACTCGATTTGGAGATTACGCGCCGCTGGCAACGGCGGCGTGCCGACGACCTCGTGCAGATAGCATTCGGCGTGTGAGTCGCCGTGCAATATGCACGCTTCACCACCCTCCTCGTAGTTCATGACGAGCTGCACGGCCACGCGGGCATTGCCCGGCCAGCGCGGGTCGGGTGGGTTGGCGCCGTAACCGAGCAGATCTCGAGGATAATGGGCACTCACGGGGACGGAAGTATCCACGATAATGCCGCCGATGTCAGACGCCGAGATCATCAAGACACTCATCGACCGATCGCACCCGGCCCAGGTCCAATTCCTGGCTGAACTGGTGCGCGTGCCCTCCGACAATCCTCCGGGCGACTGCGCGGCGCACGGCCAGCGTGCAGCAGCACTGCTCGAGGATTTGGGTTTCACGGTCGAGCGCCACGTCGTGCCCGAGTCCGAGGTCCGCGCCCAGGGCATGATCAGCGCCACCAACCTGATCGTGCGCCGCCGCTTCGGGCCCGGCCCCACCGTCGCGCTCAATGCGCACGGTGACGTCGTACCCCCCGGCGAGGGCTGGACCGCGGACCCATACGGGGCGCAGATCCGCGACGGCGTCATGTATGGACGCGGCGTCGCCGTATCGAAATCCGACTTCGCCACCTACGCCTTCGCGCTCAAGGCACTCGAGGACAGCGGCGTGGCGTTGCAGGGCAGCGTCGAATTGCATTTCACCTACGATGAGGAGGCCGGCGGCCTGATCGGCCCGGGCTGGCTGCTCGAGCGCGAGCTCACGCGGCCGGACTTCGTGATCAGCGCCGGCTTCGCCTACAACGTGGTCGTGGCGCATAACGGCTGCCTGCATCTGGAAGTGCGCCTCGAGGGCCGCTCGGCCCATGCCGCCCGCCCCGACACCGGCGTCGATGCGCTCGAGGCGGCCACGCAATTGTTGAGCTCGCTCTATGCCCTGCGCCGCACCTATTCAAGCATTCGCTCGAATGTGCCCGGAATCGAGCACCCGACCTTGGTGGTGGGATTGATCCAGGGGGGCATCAACACCAACGTCGTGCCCGACGTCGTGACCTTGCGCATCGATCGGCGAATCATTCCAGAAGAGGACCCGCAGGCCGTGGAGAGCGCATTGAGAGCGCACATCGAGAAGCTCTGCCGATCGATGCCGGGCATTCATTTGGCGCTGCGGCGCATTCTGCTCGCGCAGCCCTTCAGGCCCATGCCGGGTCAGGAGCGATTGGTCGCGATCATTCAGCGGCACGCCCAGGCGATCATGGGCGAGGCGATTCCAGCCAACGGCGTTCCGATTTACACCGACGCGCGGCTCTACAGCGCCAGGGGTATCCCGACGGTGTTGTACGGTGCGGGCCCGCACAGCCTGCTCGAGGCGAACGGCCATCGCGCCGATGAAAAATTGTCGCTGGAGGATCTGCGCCGCGCCACACAGGTCGTCGCGCTGACCGTGGCGCAACTTTTGTCCTGAAACGGCGAACCCTGATGCCACGCACCCGCGCGGCAGAATTTCAGTCCGGGGTGCCCGCCGCGGGCAGACGCAATTGCAGTTCGCGGCGGCGATAATCGATGATCACGATGCCGAGGGTCCCGATCGCGTCCATGCCGACGAGAATGGCCGGGTCGCGTGTCAATTTCCAGTGCTCGAAGATGTGCATATCGCCGTAGGTGACACGCACGCCGCGCATCTCGAGGGGTCCCATCTTGATGGGCGGTATGGCATAGGACTCGCCGATCTGCACGTCCGTGGTCACGCCTTCGACGTGCTCGACTCGTCCTTGATTGAGCGTGCGGCGATACAGGGCGTCGCGCATCGCGATATTGCCGATCGAGCTCTGTCCACCCGTATCGATGATGGCCTTGACGGGCACGCCAGCGACCGTCGCATCGATCTCGAGCAGGCCCGCGGCAGTGCGCTTCAACGGGATCGTCATGAAGCTCGGACCGGCGCGCTCATTGCGCGAGCGCGTGATCGTGATCTGGTCGTGTCGGAAGTCGATGTAGATGCGCTTGTCATCGAGGCCCTCTCCGCCGAGCACGCCCTCGGCCCCGCCGAGCGCATCGGTCACGATCGGCAGCCTCGTCGGCGCGAGCAGCAGATCCCCGACGCTCAGATTGTCCACCTTGATGGCCGGCACCTGGACGCGGCCGGTCACGCCCTGCAACATCATGGGTGGCGAGCGATCGAGCGGGATGCCGAGCGCCGCGGCCACCTGGGCCGTCACCCCCGAATGGCTCGCGCCAGTGTCGAGCACGAGCCGGAACGGGCCGCGCCCGTTGATGAACACCGGTGCCCAGATCCGGCCGATCTGATCCTTTCGGGTGGGTGAGACATAACGCGGTTCCGGGGCCGTAATGGACACTTGGGGCAGCGTCTGCGTCGGACCCAGCGGTGCGAGCACGGGGTCGGTCTCATTCGGCGAGGCTGGCAGCAGCGGCGCGATCGGTGCGAGCGGCACGACTGGCAGTGCCTGCGCCTGGCTGGACCCGGGCACCGCGAGCCATGGGGCGCACAACAGCAGAGCGCTGAGCTGCGTCCGGACGCCACGCCACCGATTGCCCTGTCGCCCCCGCATTCTCATGTTCCGATTATGCGCCGTACCCACAGGACTGTGCGAGTCAGGGTGCGGCAGCACAACAATCGCTCGCGATGTTCTCAACCGGCCGTGCCGGCCAACATCCCCTGATGCAAAATGAACTCGATGACGCTATCGAGTCCCTGGCCGGTCTTGAGGTTCGTGAATACAAACGGGCGCGCACCGCGCATGCGGCGCGCATCGCGTTCCATGACCTCGAGCGAGGCGCCCACATGCGGGGCCAGATCGATCTTGTTGATGATCAGCAGGTCCGAGCGGATGATTCCCGGGCCGCCCTTGCGCGGAATCTTGTCGCCGGCGGCGACATCGATCACATAGAGCGTGAGATCGGAGAGCTCGGGGCTGAAGGTGGCCGCGAGATTATCCCCGCCGCTCTCGACGATGATCAGATCCAGATCGGGGAACTCGCGCATGAGGCCGTCGATCGCGGCCAGGTTCATCGAGGCGTCCTCGCGTATCGCCGTGTGCGGGCACCCACCGGTCTCCACCCCGCGGATGCGCTCGGCCGGCAGGGCTTCGCTCCTGATCAGAAACTCGGCATCCTCGCGCGTGTAGATGTCGTTCGTGACCACAGCGATGTCGAGCCGGTCGCGCAGGCGCTTGCACAGCGCGTCCACGAGCGCGGTCTTGCCCGAACCGACGGGACCACCCACGCCGAGGCGCAATACCTGGACGGGCTCGGCGCGTGCGCCACGCTCATCGCGCTGCACGGGGAGTTTGACGGTGACGGTTTCCATCGCGAACCTCAGGTTACAGCCAGATAATCCAGAATGCCGCGCGCCGCCTCGCGGCCCTCGAACACCGCGGTCACGACCAGGTCCGAGCCGCGCACCATGTCCCCGCCGGCGAAGACCTTCGGGTTCGTGGTC
Organism: Steroidobacteraceae bacterium; assembly: GCA_049508555.1. GTDB lineage: Bacteria > Pseudomonadota > Gammaproteobacteria > Steroidobacterales > Steroidobacteraceae > FEN-1191. The sequence goes on along the minus strand of JBELAR010000045.1, from coordinate 6,095 downwards.
TGGAAGGGCCGCTGCGCCGTGGCGCTCACGCGCACTCGACCGCTGCCGTGCAAGGCGATCTCGTGGGTCTCGAACCAATCCGGCGGGCTCGGCAGAAATCCGAACGCGATCACGACGGCGTCGGCCGGGATGAACTGCTCGGATCCGGGCACAACTTGCGCGATGCGCCGGCCGCGGTGCCCCGGCAGGCCAAGCCGGGTCTCGACGACCTTGACGCCAGTCACGTAATGCTCGCCGAGTATCTCGATGGGCTGGCAATTGAAGAGGAACTCGACGCCCTCCTCCTTGCTGTTCTTGTAGTCCCGGCGCGAGCCGGGCATGTTCTGCTCGTCCCGGCGGTAGGTGCAGGTCACGGACTGCGCACCCTGACGGATCGCGGTGCGGTTGGCGTCCATGCCGGTATCGCCGCCGCCGAGCACGACCACGCGCTTGCCCTTGAGGTCGATGTAGCGCTCCTCGGCATCCGGCAATCCGAGCTCGCGATCGATGTTGGCGATCAGATACGGCAACGCGTCGTAGACCCCTGGCAGATTCTCGCCGGGGAAATCGCCGCGCACGGCGGTGTACGTGCCCATGCCGAGGAACACCGCGTCATAGGCCTGCAATAACGACTCGAAGGGCAATTGCGACCCGATCTCGACGCCCAGGCGGAACTCGACCCCCATGCCTTCCATGAGTTCGCGGCGCGCCTCGACCACCGATTTCTCGAGCTTGAAGGGCGGAATGCCGAAGGTCAGCAGGCCGCCGATGCGCGCATAGCGGTCGTAGACCACGGGTTTGACGCCGTTGCGCACCAGGATATCGGCGCAGCCTAAACCCGCGGGGCCCGCGCCGACGATAGCCACGCGCTTGTCGGTCGCGCGCACCCCGGACATGTCCGGGCGCCAACCCAGTTTGATGGCCTCGTCGGTGATGTACTTTTCTATTGAGCCGATCGTGACGGCGCCGAGCCCGTCGTTGAGTGTGCAGGCGCCCTCACACAGCCGGTCCTGCGGACAGATACGCCCGCAGACCTCCGGCAATGAGTTGGTGCGGTGAGAGAGCTCCGCGGCCTCGAACAATTTGCCTTCGCTGATCAGGTTCAGCCAGTTCGGAATGTAGTTATGGACCGGACACTTCCACTCGCAGAACGGGTTGCCGCAGGACAGGCAGCGGCCAGCCTGCTGCGCGGCTCCCTGCGGCTCGAAGGGCGCGTAGATCTCCTTGAACATCACGATGCGCTCGGATACCGGGATCTTCTCAGGTTCGCGGCGCGGGAAATCGAGGAACTGGAGCGTCTTATCGACCATGACGCCTCAGCACGGACCCCGGAGCCCCGGGAATGACATTCGGCCGCCCGCGAGGGGTCAGGCCATGGGCGATTTTTTGATCACAAAAAAACCGCCCATGGACTGACCCCTCGCGAGTGGCGGGTTTCGATACCCATGGCTCCTTGTCCTGCAGCGTCGTGATCATCAGGCAGCGCGCCGCAGGTGCTCGATCAATGAATCGATCGAGGCGGCCTTCGGCTTCACGAGCCAGAAGCGCCCGATATAGGAGCGCAGATCATCGAGGATGTCCTGACCCCAGAGGCTGCCGGTCTCGGCCACGTGCAGGCGGATGAGCTCCTCGAGGTGCTGCAGATTGTTTTCCATGTTCTCGGGCGTGAGGCGATGGATGTCGATGAGCTCGTGGTTGTAGCGATCGACGAACTGATGATCCATGTCGAGCACGTAGGCGAAGCCGCCCGTGAAGCCGGCGCCGAAGTTCAATCCGGTGCGACCCAGCACGCACACGACCCCGCCCGTCATGTACTCGCAGCAGTGATCGCCGGTGCCCTCGATGACCGCGACCGCGCCGGAATTGCGCACGGCGAAGCGCTCACCGGCCTGGCCGGCCGCAAACAACTGGCCGCCGGTGGCCCCATAGAGGCAGGTATTGCCCATGATGACGGTGTCGCGCGCGACGTATCCCGCGCCCTTGGGCGGCTTGAGCACCAGACGGCCCGCGGCCATACCCTTGCCGACGTAGTCGTTGGCATCGCCCTCGAGGCTCAGGTGCAGGCCGCCGGCATTCCAGACGCCGAAGCTCTGGCCGATCGAACCCTTGAGCGTCACGACGAGCGGTGCGTCTTCCATGCCGTAGTCGCCCCAATGGCGCGCGATCTCGCCGGAAATGCGCGCGCCGATCGAGCGATTGAAGTTCTTGACCTCGTAGTGCCACGCGCCACCGGACTTGGAGGTGATCGCGCTCAGCATGTCGGCGAGCATCCGCTCCGCGAGCTCACCTTTATCGAACGGCGCGTTCGACGGATCCACGCACACATGTGGGCGATCGGACACCAATCCCGCATCGGACAGTAACGGGCTCAAGTCGAGCTTGCGCTGCTTCGCCGTCTCGCCCGGCAGGATTTCCAGGTACTCGGTGCGACCGATCAGATCGGCCATATGACGCACACCCAGGCTCGCCATGAGCTCGCGGCATTCCTCGGCCACGAAGCGGAAATAGTGCATGACCATCTCGGGCAGGCCGAGGAAGAACTTCGCTCGCAACACGTTATGCTGCGTGGCAACCCCGGTCGCGCAATTGTTCAAGTGGCAGATGCGCAGGTACTTGCAGCCCAGCGCCACCACCGGCGCGGTACCGAAGCCGAAGCTCTCGGCGCCGAGGATCGCGGCCTTGATCACGTCCACGCCGGTCTTGAGGCCGCCATCGGTCTGCACGCGTACCCGATGGCGCAAGTCGTTGGCGCGCAGGGTCTGGTGCGTCTCCGCGAGCCCCAGTTCCCAGGGCGTGCCGGCGTACTTGATCGAGGACAACGGGCTTGCGCCCGTACCGCCGTCGTAGCCGGAGATCGTGATCAGATCGGCGTAGGCCTTGGTAACGCCCGCGGCCACGGTGCCGACTCCGGGCTCGGCCACGAGCTTCACTGACACCAATGCGGTTGGATTAACCTGCTTGAGATCGAAGATCAACTGCGCCAGATCTTCGATCGAGTAGATATCGTGATGCGGCGGCGGGGAGATGAGCCCGACCCCGGGGCGCGCAAAGCGCAATTTGGCGATCATCTCGTTGACCTTATGGCCCGGGAGCTGACCGCCCTCGCCGGGCTTGGCGCCCTGCGCGATCTTGATCTGCAATACCTCGGCGTTGATCAGGTAGGCGGGCGTCACGCCGAATCGGCCCGAGGCGACCTGCTTGATCTTGGAGTTCTTTTCGGTCCCGTAGCGCGCCGGGTCTTCGCCACCTTCGCCCGAGTTGGAGCGCCCCCCGAGGCGATTCATCGCGATCGCCAGCGCCTCGTGCGCCTCCGGGGACAGCGCGCCGAGCGACATACCGGCGCCATCGAAGCGCGCAAGGATCGCCTCCGGCGGCTCGACCTCATCGATCGGAATCGGCGCGGCGGCGAGCTTGAAGCCGAGCAGATCGCGCAAGGTAGACACCGGGCGCTCGTTCACGAGCCGCGCATAGAGCTTGTAGAGCCCGTAGTCGCCGGCGACGACCGCGGCCTGCAGCGCGCCGATCACGTCGGGGTTGTACATGTGGTATTCGCCGCCGTGCACGTACTTGTAGAGTCCGCCCTGCTCGATCTCCGAGCGCGGATTCCAGGCCCGCAGGGCCATGTACTTCCTGTCGTTCTCGAGATCCTCGAAGTCCGCGCCCTCGATGCGGCTTGTCGTGTGGCGGAAGCACAGATCCACGATGTCGCTCGAGAGGCCCACGATCTCGAACAGTTGCGCACCGCGATAGCTCGCGACGGTCGAAATGCCCATCTTGGACATGATCTTGTAGAGGCCCTTGCGGATCGCGCGGCGGTAGCTGCGACCGAGCTCGCTGCGTTCCTGGAAGCCCATCTTGACCTGACCCTTGCGCATCATCTCGTAGAGCGTCTGGTAGGCCATGTACGGATAGACGGCCGTGGCGCCATAACCGATCAGGCAGGCGAACTGGTGCGAATCGCGTGCAGTGCCGGTCTCCACGAGGATGTTGCACTTGCAGCGCAGTCCGGTCTCGACCAGGCGATGATGCACGGCGCCGGTGGCGAGCAAGGCGTGGATCGGCAATTTACCCTGCACGAGATAGCGATCGGAGATCATCAATACCAGCTTGCCATCGCGCACCGCCGCCTCGGCCTGATCGCAGATGCGCAGCAGCGCGGTTTTGAGCCCCTCGGCGGGCTCGTACTGCAGATCCAGAAACTCATTGGCCTCCACCACGTCTTCGGAGGCGAGGATCTGGCGCAATTTGCGCTGCGAGAGGATCGGTGAGTTCAGCACGATCTGCCGCGCGTGTTCCGGGATCGGCACGAACACATTGCACTCGGGACCGATTTGAGTCGAGAGCGACATCACGATCGACTCGCGCAAGGGATCGATCGGTGGGTTCGTGACCTGCGCGAACTGCTGGCGAAAATAGTCGTAGAGGCTCCTGATCTTGTGCGACAGCACGGGCATGGGCGTGTCATCGCCCATCGAGCCGATCGCCTCGCTCTCATCCTCGGCCAATACGCGGATGATCTCGTCGCGCTCCTCGGCCGTGATGTCGAACATCTTCTGGTAGATCGCGAGCGTTTCGCGATCCATCGGCTCGGCCGCCAGCCGCGGGTCGATGAGGTCGGACTCGAGATACCGCACGCCTTTCTTGAGCCAGGCCTTGTAGGGATGGCGCGTCTTGAGCATCGCCTCGACGTCTTCGGTCTCGAGCAAGGTACCGGTCTGCAGGTCGAGTGCGACGATGTCGCCGGGCCCGAGCTTGCCCTTGCGCACGACGTCCTCGGGTGCGTAGTCCCAGACGCCCGTCTCCGAGGCAATGGTCAGGTGACGGTTCTTCGTGATCACGAAGCGCGCCGGGCGCAGGCCGTTGCGATCGAGCGTGCAGGCCGCATAGCGGCCATCGGTCAGCACGACGCCGGCCGGCCCATCCCAGGGCTCCATGTGGCCGGAGTAGAACTCGTAGAAGGCGCGCAGATCCGGATCGATCGTGTCCACGGCCTGCCAGGCCGGCGGGATCAGCAGCCGCAGTGCCTGCGGCACGTCGAGGCCGCCCATGAGCAACACCTCGAGCATGTTGTCCAGGCTCTGGGAGTCCGAGCCCTGCAAGGAGACCAAGGGCGCGATCTCGCTGAGGTCCGGCAACAGGGGCGAGCGCAATATCGGCGTGCGCGCGACCGCCCAGCTGCGATTGCCCTCGATCGTGTTGATCTCGCCATTATGGGCGAGGAGACGAAACGGGTGCGCGAGGCGCCATTGCGGCAGCGTATTGGTCGAGAAGCGCTGGTGAAACACGGCCACCGAGGCCTCGAGCCGCGGGTCGGACAGGTCCGGATAGAACTCCGCCAGATGCTGCGGCATAACCATGCCTTTGTACACGATGGTGCTCGCCGAGAGGCTCGGGCAGTAGAACTGAACATCCATCGAGAGCGCCTTCTCGGCGCGGCGCCGGGCCAGGAACAATTTGCGATTGAAGCTCGCCTCGTCGATATCGCTGCTGCGGCAGTTCACGAACAACTGCTCGATGTGCGGCAGGGTCTTGAGCGCCTCGGGGCCGCAGGCCTCCGGGTTGGTGGGCAGCGCCCGCCAGCCCGCCAGCACCAGGCCCTCGCGCTCGAGCTGCCCCTTGAGTTCTGTCCGGGCCAGCGCCGCGAGCGCCGGGTCCTGATTCAGGAACACCAGCCCTGAGGCGAAGCGGGGGCTCAACTTGATCTTCGCGTCCCGCGCGATGGCCTTGAGGAATTTCTCCGGCTTCTTGAGCAGCAGACCACAGCCGTCGCCGGTCTTGCCGTCGGTCGCAATCGCGCCGCGATGCGTCAGGCGGTTCAGGGAGATCATGGCCGTCTGCACGAGCCAATGGCTCGGCTTGTCGTCGAGGCTCGCGATGAGGCCGAAGCCGCAACTATCGCGCTCGTAGGCTTCGCGGTAGAGGCCGCGACCTGTCGACTGGCTCATGTTGACGCTCCCGTTCCCTTAGGCCCCCCTGTCAGAGGGCGAGCCAACCTCAAGGCCCGGGGCGCCGGCGCCTGAAGGGTGACTGCTGCAAGAAATTGTGCGATTCGGGGGGCGCTGACGGATGGGCGCCCAGATCGCCCCTATACCATTCCAATATACCGGGCGGGGGGT
>JBELAR010000044.1:0-14274 GCA_049508555.1 Steroidobacteraceae bacterium | reverse complement strand
ATGGTATTGCGCGCTGCGGCCGCGATCGCCGCAATGGTTGCGGGACTGTAATCGCTGCTGCCGGGATTCGCGGCCTCGTAGGCCGCCCGCGCCGCGGCGGCCGATTGCGCGTCGATCGCGTAGTAGTTGTCCACGAAGCGGCCGTCGAGCGCGCTCATGCTGGCGTTGAGCCGCAGATGATTCTGCAACGCCACGTAGGCCGCTTCGATCTCGGCACCCCAGATATGCGTGTCCGGAATATTGGCCGTGCCGTCCTGATAGGGATAAGGGTCGCTCGAGAGATACTGCATATCGCGATAGACATAAAAGAATCCGGCGGCGTTGAGGCTGAGCCGCCCTTCCAGAAAGCGGTTCTTCGAGCCGACCTCGTATGAGGTCGCGATCTCGGGCTGGAAAAACTGCTTCAGCAACACGGCATCGCTGTCCCAGGTGTTGTTGATGCCGCCCGGCTTGTAGCCCCGCGTCCAGGATGCATAGAGCATCTCGCCGGCCGTGAGGTCATAGTCCACTTCGGCCTTGCCGGTGAGTACGTGAGAGGAGAAGCCTGGAACCCTGGCCTGAGGCGCGTAGTAGAAGCCCGCGTGTCCATCGTAGGCATCATGGTTGTAGCGAGCCCCGCCGGTGAAGCGCAGCCGATCGCTCAGATGATAGGTGCCCTGGAAGAACGGCGAATACGAATTACGAAGGATGGTCGAATACTCCTCGTAGCTCACATGGGCCGGGGATGGGCCGCTCGGCGGCGGAATGTCGAAGCTGGCCGGCTCGGGGCCGCTGTTCTCCAATTCGACGATGTACTGGCTGCTCTGTTGCCAGATGTAATAGAGGCCGGCGACCCAGTCCAGCACCGCACCCGGCCTCGACACCAGGTCGAACTCCTGAGTGTAGGCATGCAGTGTCGAGAGCCATTCGGGCTGCGCGTTGTAGTAGCCGAGGATCGCGGAGCTCAGGCGATCATCATCGATTCCCTGATCGTTGAGCATGTTCTGATAGCCGCTGATCGACTTGAGCGTGACCCAGGGCAGTTCCCAATTCAGTGACTCGCTGAAGATCTGATAGTGCATCTGCAGAAAGGATGAAAAGTCCTGCTCGACCTGCCGCGGGTCGGGATTCGGATCGAGGATATTCTTCTGTTCCGCGCCGTTATGATCCTCGGCAAAGAGCCGGATGGTGGTCGTCGATGAGAACTGCTCGACCGGCTGCCAGAGCGCCGAGAGCTTGCCCTGCGTGTCGTTGGCGACGTCGAGCCCGTAGTTCGGCAGCGCGATATCCTCGCCGAAGCCATCATGGGCATAGTGCTGGAACGCGCCACGCACGGCAAAGGTGTCGCTTACGGGAATATTGAGATCGAACTGCTCGCGATTGAGCTCGTAGTTTCCGTAACTGAAGCCGGCGTCGCCCCCGAAGCTCCCGAGCACCGGCTGCTTGGAGATCAGATTGATCGTGCCGCCGGTGGAGGATTGCCCGAACAGCGTGCCCTGCGGCCCCCGCAGCACTTCGGCGCGATCCAGATCGAAGAAGCCCTGGTAGAGGCCGAGGGCGACCGGAATGTAGATGCCATCCACGAACACCGAGACGCCGGGTTGTGTATAGAGGTTCTGCGGCGTTTCCGAGCCGACGCCACGAATCGAGATCATGAGCTCGGAGCCGGAACTCTTCTCGACCGACAGACCCGGCACGAAGCCGTTCAGGCCGGTCAGATCGACGATATTGGATTTCCCGAGCGCGTCGCCCGCCATGACGCTCACGGCCATGGGCACCTGCTGCAGGTCCTCGGCGCGCCGCTGCGCCGTGACGATGATCTCGGCGAGCCCCGGCTCCTCAGCGCTCGCAGCCGCGTCCGACGCGCTCGTCTGCGCATGGCTCGCGCCCGCCACGAGCAATGCCGCGACCGCGCTCAGAACCGCTCGAGGCAATCTAGACCAGAACGCGTTCAATACCGCCGGCATTGGCGCGTGCGACATAGTCTGCCATCCAGTTCACGCCCAGCACATTGCGCGCGATTTCGACCACGATGTAGTCGGCATCCAGATTTGCGTCCTCCTGGAAGCGAGTGAGACCCTGCAGGCACGACGGGCAAGAGGTCAGAATCTTCACGGCGACATTGCCGGCCGCAGCCTGCGCCCCGGCGCGCACGCGCTGCGCCCCGGCGCGCAATTCCTCCTCCTTGCGGAAGCGCACCTGGGTCGAGACGTCCGGCCGCGTCAGCGCCAGCGTTCCGGACTCACCGCAGCAGCGATCGTTTTTTTCGATGTGTCCATTCTGCGCCTCGTTCATGAGCGTGTTGACGACGGTCAGTGGCTCGTAGGTCTTCATCGGCGAGTGGCACGGGTCGTGGTACATGTAGCGCGTACCCGTGACATTCTGCAGCCGGACATTTTTTTCCATGAGATATTCATGAATATCGATGATGCGGCAGCCAGGAAAGATCTCCTCGAATTTGTAGCCCTGCAGCTGGTCGTAGCAGGTACCGCAGCTCACCACCACGGTGCGAATGTCGAGATAATTGAGTGTCGTGGCCACGCGGTGAAACAGCACTCGATTATCGGTCATGATCTTTTCGGCCTTGTCGAACTGGCCGGCACCGCGCTGCGGATAACCGCAGCACAGATACCCCGGCGGCAGCACCGTCTGGACACCCACCTGCCAGAGCATCGCCTGGGTAGCGAGTCCCACCTGGGAGTACAAGCGCTCGGAACCGCAGCCCGGGAAATAGAACACCGCCTCGGACTCGCTGCTGGTCAGTGCGGGATCACGGATGATCGGCACGTAATCGGCGTTCTCGATGTCGAGCAGGGCGCGCGCCGTGCGCTTCGGCAAGCCTCCGGGCATCTTCTTGTTCACAAAATGGATGATCTGCTCGCGCAGCGGCGCTTTACCTGTGGTCGAGGGCGGATGCTGCGTTTGCCTGCGCGCCAGGCCTTTGAACACCCGGTTGGCAGCGCGCTGCGCCCGGTAGCCCCAGTCGATCATGAGCTTGCGGGCGAGGCGGATCTTCTGCGGATTGGTGGCATTCAGGAAAAACATCGCGGCGGCGGTGCCGGGATTGAAGCGCCGCTTGCCCATGTGACGCAGCAGATCGCGCATCGCCATCGAGACAGTGCCAAAGTCGATATCCACCGGACAGGGCGTCTCGCACTTGTGGCACACCGTGCAGTGATCGGCGACGTCGGCGAATTCGTCCCAGTGCTGAATGCTCACGCCGCGACGCGTCTGCTCCTCGTACAGGAACGCCTCGATCAGCAATGAGGTCGCCAGGATCTTATCGCGCGGGCTGTAGAGCAGATTGGCGCGCGGCACATGAGTGGCGCATACCGGTTTGCACTTCCCGCAGCGCAGGCAATCCTTGATGGCATCGGAAATCGAGCCGATGTCCGACTTCTGCATGATCAGCGATTCGTGGCCGAGCAGGTTGAAACTCGGCGTATAGGCGCCGGACAGGTCGCCACCGGGCAACAGCTTGCCGCGATTGAAATGGCCCTGAGGGTCGATGCGCTGCTTGTAGGCTCGAAACTGCCGGATCTCGCCCTCCTCCAGATGTGCCAGCTTGGTGATGCCGATGCCGTGTTCGCCCGATATGACGCCGTCGAGACTGCGCGCGATCGCCATGATGCGCCTGACCGTGGCGCTCGCTGCGCCCAGCATCTCATAGTCATCCGAATTGACCGGAATGTTCGTGTGCACGTTGCCGTCGCCGGCATGCATGTGCAGCGCGACGAACACCCGCCCATGCAACACGCGCGCGTGCGCCTCGTTGCAGGCAGCCAGTACGGGTGCAAACACCTGGCCGCCGAAGATCTGCTGCAGCGGCGCGCGCAGCTCGCGCTTCCAGGACACACGAATGCTGCGATCCTGTAGCAGGTCGAACAGGCGCAGCGCGGGACTGTGACGCAGCCGCGCGCGCGCCTCGGGCACGAGTTCCTCGAGGCCGAGGCGAGCGAACTCGTGCACCGCCTCGCCCAGACTCGTATCCAGATTGGCCAGCAGCCAGCTCCAGCGCTCGCGCACCTCGCCGAGCAGCTGCCTGCTCTGTATGAGCCGCTCGCCGGTGATCTCCTCGAGCGGCAGCGTGCCGAGCTCGGGGTCCTCGGCGCGGGCGAGCGGTAGCGGCGCTGCCAGCGCCTGCTCGAGCTCCTCGATGAGCCGCAGCTTGTTGCTGATGGAAAATTCGATGTTGATGCGCTCGATGGCGTCGGTGTATTCGCCCATGCGCGCGAGCGGAATGACGACGTCCTCATTGATCTTGAAGGCGTTGGTATGGCGGGCGATGGCCGCGGTGCGGGCCCGATCGAGCCAGAACTTGCGCCGGGCCTCGGCGCTCACGGCGATGAAGCCCTCGCCGCTGCGCGCGTTGGCGATGCGTACGACCTCGGAGGTCGCACTTGCGACTGCCGCGTCGTCATCACCGACGATATCGCCGAACAGCGCCATCTTCGGCAATGCGCCGCGGCGGGACTTGGTGGTGTAGCCCACGGCACGCAGATAGCGCTCGTCCATATGCTCGAGTCCGGCGAGCTTCACGCCCCTGCCGGAGAGCGCATCCAGGTAATCCTTGATCTCGACGATGGCCGGGATCGCATCGCGCGCCTGGCCGAAGAATTCCAGGCATACGGTGCGCGTGTAGCGGGGCATGCGATGCAGCACCCAGCGCGCCGAGGTAATGAGTCCGTCGCAGCCTTCCTTCTGCACGCCAGGCAGGCCGCCGAGAAACTTGTCGGTGACATCCTTGCCGAGCCCGAGCTTGCGAAAACTGCGGCCCGGAAGCGTGAGCTGCTCGGTGCGCAAAACCCGGGCGCGATCCGGGGGCTCATTGCCGTCCTTCCAGACCAGCTCGAATCGCGCCGTCTCGACTTCATGAATCTTGCCGCGGTTGTGGCCGATGCGCGTGGTCTCGAGCCAGTTGCCGTCGCAATCCACCATGCGCCACCAGGCAAGATTGTCGACCGCCGTGCCCCAGAGCACGGCCTTCTTGCCGCCGGCATTCATGGCGATATTGCCGCCGATACAGGAAGCATCGGCCGAGGTCGGGTCGACCGCGAATACCAGCCCAGCCCGATCGGCGAGATGACTGACGCGACGGGTCACCACGCCGGCGCCGGAGAAAACCGTCGGCACCTCGTGCTCCAGTCCCGGCAATAGCTGCGACTCCACGGCGCTCAGGTAATCGAGTTTCTCGGTATTGATCACCGCCGACATGGGCGTCAGCGGAATCGCGCCGCCCGTATAACCGGTGCCGCCACCGCGGGCGATGATGGTCAAGCCGAGATCGATACAGGCGCGCACAAGTCCCGGGATCTCGGCCTCGGTATCGGGCATCAGCACCAGAAACGGGTATTCGACCCGCCAGTCCGTGGCATCGGTCACGTGTGAGACGCGGGCGTAGGGATCGAAGCGGACGTTATCCGCGCGCGTATGGCGCGCGAGCACTCGGCGGGCCGAACGGCGCAGCTGCACCACAGCGGCGAAGGATTGCTCGAAGCTTTCGACCGCCGCGCGCGCGGCCGCGAGCAGTTCGCCGACGCGCCCGTACCGCTCGCTGTCAGGCTCATCGCGGCGACGATCGACCTCGTTGAGCCGATGGTGCATGGCTGCGATCAACAAACGGCGCCGCCGCGGACTGTCGATCAGGTTGTCCTGCAGATAGGGATTGCGGCGCACCACCCAGATGTCGCCGAGCACCTCGTACAGCATGCGCGCGGAGCGCCCGGTGCGCCGCTCGTGTCGCAGTTCATCGAGCAATGCGCACATGCGCTCGCCAAGCAGCAGCAACACGATTTCCCGATCGGAAAACGAGGTGTAGTTGTATGGAATCTCTCGCAGCCGCGGGGTCGCTTCAGCGCCCTGGACCGCGGCGCCGCGCCGCATTTCAGGCGAGAGCGCGGCGTTCATTGTAAGTTGGCCCTATCAACTGTTGCATGTGCGTACATTCTACACTGGGGAGTTCGGGCTGGTACCGGCGAGCGGATCCCGCACGCGCCCAGCCGCCCGGCGGCCTCGAGCGGCCTTGGCATGTCTTCGCGCAGCGACGCGGTTCCGGTTCCGCGCCTCCGGCGCCAATGTAAAACGCCGGGAAGTGAATGAGATCTCGGTATTAGGCCGCAGAACTCTGGCAATCTAGCGCCAGTGAGTAGCCCGGCCGCGAACCCAGGTACACGACGTCGCGTGTTCAGCGCGGCGCAAGCCGCTGGCGCGCGGATCCTATGGCTTTTTGGCGTGGTGGCGTCACCGGCGCTGGCCTATCTGGGCGGCGACGCCAGCTCCGTGAGCGCCGATCGGGTTGCGCTGCGGGGCGAGCGCAGCGACCAATCGATGCTGCAATACGATTTGCACGTGATCACGGCCGCTACCGGCACGGTCGTGAATGAATACACATCGCGCGACAATCGCGTGTTTGCGATCACCTGGCAGGGCCCGACGCCGCCGGATTTGAGGGCGTTATTCGGCGCCTATTTTCCGGGCTTCCAGAGTGCCGCCGCTGCGGGCGCCGCCACCCGGGCTGGAGCGCACCGCCAGCTGAGCCTGGTGCAAGCGGATTTCGTGTTCCGGGCGGCCGGCCATGCGCGCGCGTTTCGCGGCCGCGCCTACGTGCCGAGCCTCGTGCCCGCCGGCGTAGCCGCCGACGATCTTCCCTAGCGTGAGCCTGCCCATGCCACGATTCCGGCGCTGGACGATCTGCCTCGCCGCGGTGAGCCTGTACGCCTGTGGCGGCGGTGGCGGCAGCGGCGGTGGCAGTGTCAGCGGGCCGAGTGTTGCCGCTACGACCGGCAGCGTCTACGCCTCTGGCGGCGCCAATGTCGTGTCGGTCACCGTGGGACCCGGGCCGAGCGCGGGGGGTTCCTCCTTCAATGTTCCCTATACCAGTGTGACGGTGTGCGTGAACGCTACCAATTCCTGCACGACCGTCGATCACGTGCTGGTCGATACCGGCTCGACGGGCTTGCGTCTGATGGCCTCGGCGCTCAACGGACTGCCGCTGGCGCCGGAGAGCGATCCGAGCATGAGCGGCAATACGATCGCCGAGTGCTTGCCGTTTGCCGACGGTTACACCTGGGGCTCGGTGGTACGCGCCGCGATCATCATCGGCGGGGAGAGCGCCAGCGATGTTCCAGTCCAGATCATCGACGACAACGCCGGCTTCTCGCCGGCAGTGCCAGCCGGCTGCACGAGCAACGGCTCCTCATTGGACTCGGTGGCGGCGTTCAGCGCCAACGGCGTGCTCGGCGTGAGCCTGTTCAGCCAGGATTGCGGCCGCTACTGCACGCAGTCAACCGGCAACTACGACTGGTACTACAGCTGCACGGACAGCAGCTGCCACTCGACCCTCGAGGCACTGGACAGCCAGGTCGTCAATCCGGTGGTGCTGTTCGGCGCCGACAACAACGGCGTCATACTGCAGTTACCTTCGATCCCCGCCACCGGCGCCGCCACTGCAACCGGTTACCTCGTATTCGGGATTGGAACCGAGAGCAACAACAGCCTTGGCAGCGCCACGGTGCTCAGCGCCAATGCCTCGACCGGAGACTTCACGACCACGTACGGCGCCCAGATGTTGAGCGGCAGCTTCATCGACTCGGGCTCCAATGGCCTGTTTTTCGTCGACTCGACCATCGCCAGTTGCTCCAGCAGTGTCGGCGCTCAGTTCTATTGCCCACCCTCGACCCTAGATCTCTCGGCGACCGATCAGGGCAACAATGGCAATACCAGCACGGTGTCCTTCCAGGTTGCGAATCTGAGCAGGCTGAGCGATGCCAATTTCGCACGCGATGATGTGGCCGGCGGCGCCAGCTCGATCGCAGGATTGGGTTCCGGCTACTTCGATTGGGGCCTGCCGTTCTTCTACGGCCGTACGGTTTACGTGGCGATTGAGGGCCAAACTGCAGGCGGCACCGTCGGACCCTACTTCGCTTTCTGAATCGCCGCCGCGCCGCCCTGCTCGGTGCAGCGGCTGCGAGCAAGCGTCGCACGTTCGGCAGGGGCCGCCAGATGACCGACGAACTGGCGCGTACAGCGCTCCCAGGTGTGCAGCTGCGCAAACGCACGGCACGGCGCCGAGTTGATCTCGAGCGCACCGCGTATCGCCGAGGCGAGCTGTTCATGCAGCACGCCGGTATGTCCGCCCCGCACCACATCGAGCGGCCCCTGCACCGGGAAAGCCGCTACCGGCACACCGCAGGCCATGGCCTCGAGCATCACGATTCCAAACGTGTCGGTGCGACTGGGAAACACGAACACGTCGGCGCCGGCCAGTTGCTCGGCCAGCTCGACACCGAAGCGATAGCCCAGAAACTGCGCATCCGGATAACGTCGCTTGAGATCGAGCCGCGCGGGCCCATCGCCGACGATGACCTTGGTGCCCGCCAGCTTCAGGCCCAGGAACGCTTCGAGATTCTTTTCAACCGCGACGCGGCCCGCATAGAGCATGATCGGGCGCGGCCAGCGGGCGGCAGCGGCCCGGCGTGCGCTCGCATCGGGCCGAAACAGCGCCGTATCCACGCCGCGCGACCAGTGCGCCAGATGCGTGAAGCCGCGCGCCTGCAGGTTCGCGCGTACTGTCGGCGTGCCGACCAAGGTGCGAACCGCCGGGCGGTGAAACCACTTCAGATAGGCGTAACCGAGGGCAGCCGGCACGCCCCAGCGCTGCTGCGCGTAATCGGGAAACTGCGTGTGATAGGAGGTCGTGAAGGGCAGAGCGCGGCGCAGGCAATAGTTACGCGCCGCCAGACCCAACGGCCCCTCGGTGGCAATGTGGATCGCTTCGGGCGCAAAGCGCTGCAGCCCCTCGCGCACGGCGCGTCCGGGCCGCAGTGCGAGACGGATCTCCGGATAACTCGGGCAGGGGATGGATCGCAGGCCCGAGGCGTTGACGACGAGCACCTCGTGGCCGAGCCTGTGCGCGGCCTCGGTCGTCTTCTCCAGCGTGGTGACGACGCCGTTGATCTGCGGCCGCCAGGCGTCCGACACAATGGCAATTCTCATGGCCCTCCTCGGTGCCGGCGGAGCCCTTGACGGGCGGCCATCCAGACACGGTGCATCGAGAATTAAACCATTCTCTGCGGTCGGATTTATGACACCGCCGCGCGCTTCACCCCGGCGGCAATGCCAGCGGGGACACGCCGAAGAGCAGCAGGTGCAGTTTGACCAGGAACAATGCGTAGAGGCCGAGTCCAACCACGATCGCGATCAGATCGTTGTAGCGCGAGGGCGACGCGCGCCGGACGCTCTGCACGGGGCGGCTTCTGAGCGAAATTCGATCGATGATCGCCCACAAGAGAAAGGAGCCGAACAGCAATACATCGCCCAGCATGCCGTTGGCCAGCAGGTGTGCCGTGGCCCAAAACTTCACGGCGGCCAGCATCGGATGTTTCATCTTCGACTGGATCCGGCCGGGCAGGTAGGCCGCAAGCAATAGCGGGAACACCGGCAGCATCAGCAAAAAGGTGACGTGACGCAGCCACCCCGGCGGCACGTAGAGCACGACCGGTGCCTGTCGCGTGTGCGCGAAGCCCAGCACTATCAGGCCGAAGCCCAGCAGATTGAGCAGCCCCAGCCCGCCCTTCCAAGTGCCTTCGCCGGCGAACAACACCATGCGATTGCGCCAGTAAGGCGCCACGATGGAAACCGAGTGCAGTCCGAGGAAAAGTATGAGCCCTGCGATCAGCGTGAGCATCGTATAATCTCCGTCCAATCCGTGGCCTAAGTCCCCCGATGCCGCGAATGAACTCGCAGCCCAGGAGTGCCTCATGATACGACGCGGTGTGTGTCTGCGGTCCAGTGTCGCGGTCGCGCTCATGGCGCTGTGCGCTCTACCCGAGGCACGGGCCGCCGGATTCGGCCTCGAGAGCCCGAGCGTCAAAGCCAACGGCATGTTGTCGGACGCCCAGGTATACAACGGCATGGGTTGCAACGGCATGAATGCCTCCCCGGCTCTGAGCTGGCACGATGCGCCCGGCGGTACCAGGAGCTACGCGGTAACCGTCTACGATCCGGACGCGCCGACGGGCTCGGGCTGGTGGCATTGGGTGCTCTACAACATCCCCGCCTCGGTGACGGCGCTGCCCGAGCATGCCGGCGATG
This sequence comes from Steroidobacteraceae bacterium, assembly GCA_049508555.1. Taxonomy (GTDB): domain Bacteria; phylum Pseudomonadota; class Gammaproteobacteria; order Steroidobacterales; family Steroidobacteraceae; genus FEN-1191. Next base: position 4,203 of record JBELAR010000044.1, on the reverse strand, counting down.
CCTCGGGCAAGCTATTGCCCGTTGGGGCGGTCCAGGGCCGAACGGATTTCGGCACCACTGGTTTCGGGGGCGCCTGTCCGCCGGCCGGCGATAAGCCACACCGGTACTTCTTTACGGTTTACGCGCTCAAGATCGAGAAGATCGACGTGCCCCCAGATGCCACCGCCGCATTGGTTGGATTCATGCTGCACGCCAATGAGCTCGCGAAGACCAGCATCATCGCGCGCTACGGGCACTGATGCACTCGCCGGCGCGAATGTTCCATGCAGTCGGGCAGTCGCCCCCCCGGCACGCTAGAACAGCGGCAGCGCGGCAGTAGGCAGCGACTCGGCGCGCCGAGTCGCTGCCAGCGAATCGCTGCGTACCAGGCCGCCCACCCTGACGCCGAGCAGGCGCAGGCGCCGCTCGAGCGGCGCGCGCTTGAGGCATTGCCCGGCTGCGCGTCGAATCTGCACCGCATCGCTGGTGTAGCCCTCGATGGTCTGATCGCGCGTCATGCGTTGAAAATTGTCGTAGCGCAACTTGATGCCGATGACCCGTCCGACGTAGCCATGGCGCTGCAGATCCTGCGCCACGCTCTCACACAGCGCCGTGAACAGTGCGCGTAATTCGTGGCGATCATGCACCGCGTGCAGGTCGCGCTCGAACGTGGTCTCGCGACTCATCGATACCGGCTCGCTGACCGTGACCACAGAGCGATCGTCCCAGCCCCAGGCCGACTCATACATCCAGTTGCCGTGATTGGGGCCGAACTGCCCGATGAGCCAGTTGCGCTCGCACTGAGCGAGCTCGCCGATGGTGCGGATGCCGAGTTGCTCGAGGCGGCCCGAGGCCTTCGGGCCAATGCCATTGATCTTGCGACAGGGCAACGGCCAGATTTTCTGTGCCAGCTCGGATTCATAGAGCACCGACACGCCGTTGGGCTTACGAAACTCACTGGCCATCTTGGCCAGCAGTTTGTTGGGTGCCACGCCGATCGAGCAACCGAGGCCGGTGTGCTGCAAAATGGCCGCCTGGATCTGGAGGGCCAAAGCGCGGCCTCCATCGCGCTGGCCGCCTTCGACGCCCGTGAAGTCAATGTAGACCTCATCGATGCCGCGGTCCTCGATCAATGGCGTGAACTGCGCGATCACTTGCTTGAACAGGTGCGAACACCTGCGGTACTCCTCGAAATCCGCCGGCAGCAGTATCGCCTGCGGGCAGAGCTGGGCCGCCTGCATCAGACCCATGGCCGAATGCACGCCGAACTCGCGCGCCGCATAGCTTGCCGTAGTCACGACACCACGGCCCGCGTACTGGTGCAACCGCGGGAAGTCCTCGCGCCGAGCCGCCGCGGGCAACTGCGCCCGGCTGCCCCCGATCACCAGGGGCTGCCCCTGCAGCTGCGGGTAGCGCAGGAGTTCGACGGAGGCATAGAAGGCGTCCATATCCAGGTGGGCGATACGGCGCGGCGGCGGATTGGACGGCTCCTCCGTGTCCGAGGCTGTCTTGTCGACCATGGCGTGTCAGCAGCGAGCCCTGGCTATGACATTCGGCCGCCTGAAATGGGTCAGGCCATGGGCGGTTTTTTTGTGATCAAAAAATCGCCCATGGCCTGACCGATCTCCAGCGGTCACTTGGCTTTGCCGTGGCTTCTGTACCTGCGGCGTCATGGTGCTACCCGAGCAGTACGAGCCCGGGGCGCGTGCGCCGGCGCAGCAGTGCCTGGCGCGCACGCCATTGCTCCGAGGGCTGCATGGGCTGCAGAAATTGCAGCTCGCCGCCGCTGTGCGTCGCGACCGGCACGCCGTCGGCGAGCAGCAGCCGATTGCCCGCCAGCGCCGGCACGCGGGGACCGGGCGTCACGATTCCCGCGAGATTGAGCGGGTCGGCGGCGCTCAGAGCGACCAGCTCACCCTCGCCCTTGCGCTTTCGCACCGCGCGCAGCGCGCCGACCGCATCGGGCAACGCGTACTGCTCGCCGCTCACTCCGGCGACGAAGCGTCCGCCGCGCACCTGGCCCTGGGCTTCCAGGCGCCGCAACGCGCGCAATAACTCGTGCCAGGGCGGCAACCACGGCGCCTCGCGCGTGAGCAGACGCCGGAATACGACGCCATAGCGTCGCAACAACACCCAGGCTACCGCTTCGACGCGCGCCATCTGCGCCGCAAACTCCGCCGCGGCCCCCGCCGCGACAACCGGGCTGCACGCGGCGCGCTGGATCAAGCTCCAGCGGCCGGCTTCCTCCAGGCCGAACTGCATCGCGCGCCTGCCACGAGCAGCGAGTTTGCGCTTGCGCTGCAGCGGCATCAGCAGCGCGCGCAGGCCGCCAAAGCTATCGGCACTGACCTGGCCCGCCGCCACCAGTTCCGCCAATCCGCTCTCGGCTTGCGCCAGCAGCAAACCGCTGCCCTGGCTGATCTCGTCGAAGAACGAGGCGCCGCGCTCGCGCAGATACTGTGCCATGACCTGCGCGCTCGGCGACAGCGCTGCTGCCTCGGCCTCCACGGGTCGCAGACCCTGCCAGAGGGGCCAGTTTCTGCGCGTGAGCAAAACAATCGGTGTTGCGCGCACCGGTGCCGCGGTGGCACCGGCCGGGCGATCCAGCCGGGCCCAAAGCACGCGTCCCGACAGACACAAGCTGTCCAGCCAGCTCGCCTCATAGTGTTCGAGGCGCGCCGGCAGCACATCCGCTTCCCAGGCGACGGCCGGGACCTCGTAGCCTTCGAGTTGTTCGATCACGCCCGCGAGCGCAGCCGTCCCCTCGAGGCCCGCAGTACGCGTGAGGCCCTGCCACTCGAGCACAAAGCGCATGAAATCAGCGCTCGCCACCGGTTCGATCTCGGCGCGCAGCGAACGCAGCGTGTAGTGGTGGATGCGCGCGAGCAGTCGCCGCTCACACCATTCGAGCCCGCTGGCACCGGGCGTGAACTGCCCGCGCAGCACGAAACCCTCCGCCTCCAGCGCCAGCAGCGCCGCATCGATAGGCGCGAGCGGCAGCCGCAGCAGCTCGGCCAGCGCCGCGGCACTCGTCGGGCCCATGCCCTGCAGCCGGCCGCGCAGCAATTCTCGCAACGCCTCGCCGCTGTCCCAAGCACGCGCGGCATAATCCGCCGGCGCGATGATCGCGGGCGAGAGCGTGGCGTCGGGATAAACGCTCATGACCATGGGCAGCTGCTCGGCCGCCACCCAGAATTCAGCGTTCGGCGCGGCGGTGGCCGCGATCTGCAGCACCGTCGCGCGCTGCGCTCGCAGCAGTTCCTGGAAGGCGTCCTGATGTTGCAGTCCGAGCGCTTCGCCCGAGCTCATCACACCGAGCAGCATGAGCGCATCGTGCAGCTCATCGGCGTTCTCGGGTTCGGGCCAGGCCTGCGCGCGTACGCTCGAGATCGCCGCCGCGTCCAGGCCGCCGAACTGCGCGGCCGTTTGCGGATCGAGCCAGCGCCGCGAAGCGACCGCCTGTGTGCGACGCTCTTCCAGCGGTGCGTCATCCAGGAAGGCATAGGGCCGCGCGCTCAGGATCTCCTGGGCCAGGGGCGAGGGCTGCGGCAAATCGCGCGTGATGACCTCGACTTCTCCGCGCTCCATGCGTGCCAGCAGCGCCACGAGTCCCGGGCTGTCCATCGCCTCGTGCAGGCAGTCGTGCAATGCCTGGCGCACCAGCGGGTGCTCGGGCACTTCGCGCTCGCCGCTGCGGTTCTCGGCACAAGCGAGCTGATCCGGAAATATCACTGAGATGAGATCCTCGGCCGCCATGCGCTGCAGCGGCGCGGGCGTCTTGCGGCCGCCGCGCATGCGCTGCACCGCCAGCGAGATGGTGGCCACCCAGCGCCAGCGGGTCGCGAACATGGGCGCATCGAGCAGGGCCTGTACGAGCGCAGCCTCAGCGCTGGCGCTGTGCAGAAAGCGCGGCAGGTCCTGGAGCGCAAAGCTGTGCGTCTCGCCGAGGGACAGCACGATCGCATCCTCGGTTGCGGCCGCCTGCAGCTCGAAATTGAAAGCGCGGCAGAAACGCTTGCGCAGCACCAGGCCGAAGGCGCGATTGATGCGCGCGCCGTAGGGCGCGTGAATCACCAGATGCATGTCGCCGGCTTCGTCGAAGAAGCGCTCGAACACGAGCCGCCGTTGGGTCGGCAGCACGCCCAGCACGGCCTTGGCCGCCGCCAGGTACTCCACCAGCTGCCGCGCCGGCGCCGCCGCCAGCGCGTAACGCTCGGCCATCTG
>JBELAR010000043.1:0-14375 GCA_049508555.1 Steroidobacteraceae bacterium | reverse complement strand
GTGAAAGCAGTAGTAGGGCACGCCCAGGCGCTCGAAGAAATCGAAGGCCGCGTCGAGCTTCTCCTCGGCCCGGGCCTGCGTCATCGGGCCCGCGAGCCAGGGCCGCTGCAGGGTACCGGCGCCGAACACGTCCGAGCCGGGCCAGCAGAAGCTGTGCCAGTAGCACACGGCCAGGCGCAGGTGATCCTCCATACGCTTGCCGAGTACGAGGCGGTCGCGATCGTAATGGTGAAAGGCGAGCGGGTTGGCCGATTGCGGGCCCTCGTAGCGGATGGGCGCCACGGCGCTGAAGATGCTCATCAGTGGGTTACCTCTCGTGGAAATTGATCGCGCAATGCGCGATACAGGCTGCGAAAGCGCTCGGAGCGCTCGCGCAATCGATTGACCTCGCTCGCATCGGGTTCGACGATACGCACGACGGGGGGCGGGACGCACAGCGCCTCGATGCTCGAGCCTCTCACGGCGAGCGCCGCCAGCCGCGCAGCCCCAAGCGCAGGCCCGACATCGGCTGCATCTCGGATCACGAGCGTGCGCTCGAGCGCGCTGGCCAGCAGCTGCGCCCAATCGAGCGAGCGCGATCCGCCCCCGATTACGCTCAATTCTGAAATGGCAGACCCCGCATCGCTCAGCACCCGCAAGCCATCGCGCAATGCCAGAGCGACCCCTTCGAGCACCGACTGCACGAGAGCGGCCGAATCGGTATCGTGATCCAGGCCGAAGAATACGCCACGCGCATAGGGATCGTTGTGAGGCGTGCGCTCTCCGGAGAGATACGGCAGGAACAGAGGCAACGGCGTCGCGCGCGAGCGGCGCTGCGCGGCGGCGAGTGCCGCGGGAACCCCGGGGAAACCGCCCAGGCGCGCAACCCAGTCCACACAGCTCGCCGCGGAGAGCAGTACGGCCATCTGGTGCCAGCGTCCCGGCAACGCGTGGCAGAACGCATGGACCGCGCCGGCCGGGTTGGGCATGAATCGATCATTGGCCACGAAGATGACGCCCGAGGTGCCGAGGGAGAGCAGCGCCTGCCCCGCGTCCACCACACCGGCGCCCACCGCACCGGCAGCGTTATCACCGCCGCCGCCCGCGACGGCGACGACCGGCACGCCGAGCTGCTGCGCTGCGCTGGCGGTGAGTTTTCCGGCCGGCTCACTGCCTTCCACCAGACCGGGCATCTGCCGCAGGTCGAGATCGCAGGCGCTGAGCATGCGCTGCGACCAGGCGCGCGCGCCCACATCGAGCCAGAGCGTACCGGAGCTGTCGGAGAGGTCGGAGAGGTATTCACCCGTGAGCCGCAGGCGCACATAGTCCTTGGGCAGCAGCACATGCTCGATTCGGCGAAAGACCTCGGGCTCATGCTCGCGCAGCCACAGCAGCTTCGGCGCGGTGAATCCCGGCATGGCGATGTTGCCGGTGATCTGGCGCGAGTTCGGCTCGCGGGCCTCGAGCTGCGCGCACTGCGCGAAGGCGCGCCCGTCGTTCCACAATATGGCGGGCCGCAGCACTCGGCCCTGCACATCGAGCACAGTCGCGCCATGCATCTGCCCCGAGAGTCCCACGGCCTGGACTTTCGCGCGCGATGCGGCGGGCAACTGCCTCACCGCATCGATGCTCGCACGCCACCAGTCCTCTGGATCCTGCTCCGACCACGACGGCTGCGGGCGGCTCACGGCCAGAGGGCTCTGCGCCTGGGCCACGAGCCGGCCGTCCGCACTGAGCAGGACCGCTTTGACGGCGGATGTGCCAATATCAAGGCCCAGATACATAGCTGCGCGGCCGGCCCCCCATAAACCACCAGTTTAGTCCGGGAGTGGGGACAGATGCTCGACGCCGCGTTTGAAAGGGGGGAAGCACATGAGCGGTACAGGGATCGAGCCGGTATTGCAGCGCGCGGGTGGGACTGCTGCGCCTGACGCCGGCCTCAATCTGCCTTTGATATCCGCGATCGTCGGGGTCGCTACCATTGGCGGCTTCATGTTTGGCTACGACAGCGGGGTGATCAACGGCACTCAGGATGGCCTCAGGAGCACCTTTCAGCTCAGCGAGGCATGGCTCGGTATCACGGTGAGCGCGTTGCTGCCGGGCTGCGCCCTCGGCGCCTACGCGGCGGGCCGTCTGGCCGACGTTTGGGGCCGGCGACGGGTCCTGCTCATTGCGGCCGCGATATTCATCCTCAGCGCGATCGCCGCGGGGGCCGCGGGCTCCGCGCTCATGATGATCCTGGCCCGATTCGTGGCCGGCGCGGGCGTGGGTGCGGCGAGCGTGCTCTCTCCGGCCTACATCAGCGAGGTCACGCCCGCGCACCTGCGCGGGCGACTCTCGAGCGTGCAGCAGGTCATGATCATCGCGGGTCTCACGGGCGCCTTCATCGCCAACTACATCCTGGCGCATTATGCCGGCAGGTCCACCGAGGCCCTGTGGCTCGGTATTGCCGCGTGGCGCTGGATGTTCTGGATGCAGGTCGCCCCGGCGACGCTGTTTCTGCTCACCCTGCTGTTGATTCCCGAGAGTCCGCGCTACCTCGTGGCGCGAGGGCGCTACGAGCAAGCCAAGGCCGTATTGAGCCGCCTGTTCGGTCCCGTGGCCGCGGATCTGAAGGCCCAGGAGATCCGCAACTCCATCGCGGCCGACCATGCGCCGAGCTTCGCCGATCTCGTGAGCCCCGCCACCGGCAAATTGCGCCGCATCGTCTGGGTCGGCATCGGGCTGGCCACGTTCCAGCAGCTGGTCGGGATCAACGTGGTGTTCTATTACGGCGCCGTGCTGTGGCAGGCGGTGGGTTTCAGCGAGGCGGACTCGCTCAAGATCAACGTGCTCTCGGGTAGTCTTTCGGTCGCCGCCTGCCTGGTCGCGATGGCGCTGATCGACCGCATCGGGCGCAAACCCTTGCTTCTGATCGGCTCGATCGGCATGGCGGCGACGCTGGGTGCGCTGACCTATGCGTTCAGCACCGGCCAGTTCGTCCAGGACAGACTGCAACTGGCGCCGAACGTGGCGACCGTGGCGCTCGTGAGCGCCAATCTCTACGTGATCTTCTTCAACGTGAGCTGGGGTCCGGTCATGTGGGTCATGCTGGGGGAGATGTTCCCCAATCAGATGCGAGGCTCCGCGCTGGCGGTCAGCGGCGCGGCCCAATGGGGCACCAATTTTCTGATCAGCGCCAGCTTTCCGGTGCTGGCCAAGGTGCTCGGCCTGCCGATCACCTATGGGTTCTATACGGCCTGCGCCTTCCTCTCGATCTTCTTTGTGGTGCGGGCGGTGCACGAGACCCGCGGGCGGGAGCTCGAGGATATGGTCGGCTAGGCCGCCTTGTTGCGTGCGGCGGCGGCGCTCGCCGTGATGCAGAGAATCTCGAACAACAGCGTCGCGGCATTGAGCGCGGTATTGCCGGAGGGATCGAACGGCGGCGCGACCTCGACCACGTCGGCGCCGATCACGTCGAGACCGCCGAGGGCGCGAATCATGCGCTGCGCCTCGATCATCGTGATGCCGCCCGCCTCCGGCGTGCCGGTTCCCGGCGCATAGACGGGGTCCAGCGCATCGACGTCAAAGGACACATACGTCGGACCGTTCCCGGCCACGCGCACTGCCTCGGCAATGGCCGCACGCCAGCCCATGTCGTGGAATTCCTCGATGGTGATGACCCGCATGCCGCTGTCGTAGCTGAACTTCCAGACGTCCGGATCATTGAGAGATCCGCGGATGCCAATCTGACAGGTGCGCAAGGGGTCCAGCAATCCCTCGAGTACGGCGTTGCGGAAAGGGGAGCCGTGATGAAACTTCGATCCCAGATAGTCCCCGCCCGTATCGCAGTGCGCGTCGAAATGCACCATGCCCACGGCTCGCTCGCGCGCGATGGCGCGGAAGATCGGCAGCGAGACCGAATGATCGCCGCCGACCGATACCGGAATCACGCCGGCCGCGTGCACCGTCTCAAAGAACGATTGGATCTCGCGGTGAGCGCCCTGCAGTTCGAAGGGCTGCTCGATCCAGGCATCGCCGATGTCGGCGATCGTGCAGAGCTTGAACGGGTTCACGCCGGTGGCCGGATTCAACGTCCTGATCAACGAGCTCTGGTTGCGCACCTCGCGCGGACCGTGCCGGGCACCGGGCCTGTTGGTCACACCGCCGTCGAAGGGAACGCCGATGAGCCCGATCTCGACGCCGCTGAGGTCTTCTCGATAGGGCGTGCGCATGAAGGTGGGCAGTCCCACGTAGCGCGGCCGCAGTTGTGGATTGGCGTACTCGGGATATTTGAGGCTCATCGGGATCCTTGCCGGCAGCAGGCGATACTGCGCCTCGGACCCCGGCGCGGCAACTGTCCCACTCGCGCCGATTGTGAGCAGGATTAGGAACGGCTAGATTGACAGCACATCATGAGATTCATCCGGGGGATGTCGCATGCGCATGTCGCACATATTCCTGTACAGCGCGGCTCTCGCGGTTCTGGGATTGGGGACTGCCGTATCGGCCGAGGCTCAGGCGCCCGGCGGCGGCGGCGGCGGCCGTGGCGCGCCGCCGGAATACTGGTGGGTCAACAAGACCGAAGGCGGCCTCTACCAGGCGCCGATGCGGCCGCTGTGGAAACTCGCGGAGCTCAAGAAAATGCACGCCAGCAAGGACAACTGGTCCGAGCAGATCATCCTCGATCCCGAACAGGATGCCACCTATAACTCGGCTGCGCCGGGCAGTCATTTCGGGCAACGCATGCATCCCGACACGCCCACGGTGTATGTCGTGGTCGCCGGCGAGGTTCATTTCGCGGTCGAGGGTCAGCCTCCGGTGGCGGCGACGCGCGGCTCCATCGTCAACATCATGAAGACGACGCTGTTCTCCTACGACATCGCGGGCAGCCAGAACGCCCTCTGGGTGGAGGTCAATCCCACCAACTACAAGACGGTCTATCCCGCGGATGGACCGCCGCCTGCGCCGAGCCGCGGCGGTGGGATCGTCAAGGTGGCCTTTCCCCACAAACCGGGCGTCTACACACCTCCCAACCAATTGCACTGGAACCTCTTCGATGACGGCATTGCCAAGTGCTCAGCGCCCGGCGCCGTGGTACTGGACGACCACCTGTTCGCCTCGCCGCTGCTGGGCTATGTCAATCCGGCGGACAACGCCTGCGGTACGGGTCGCGGCAACGTGGGCGGCGCCGCAGGCGGCGGGGTGCCCCAAGGCGCGTTCAATTCCCATTCCACCTTCGGACATATGCATGCGGGCCCGGCAGAGTGGTGGATCGTGCAGGTCGGTGCCATCAGCGGCAAATTCGAGAATGCCGGGCAATTTCATGCCGTGGAGGGCGACGTGCTCTATGCCGCGCCGATGAGCTGGCATGAGATGGCTGCGGAAGCGCCCTCGGGTCCCTCGGTGCGGCTGGCGATGGGAGGCTACAGCCTCATCAACATGTTCAATACCGAGGAACCGGCCCGTGCTCATTGAAAGTGCTTGGACACGCGCAGCCCGATCACCCTCGGTTGCACGGTGTAGGCCTCGATGACGAGGTTGACCTGCGGGTGCTTGATGATGGTGGTGTTGTCGAGCAGATTCGTGGCATAGAGCGAGATTTCAAGCGAGTGCACGTCGATGCCCGCGAGGGCATTGACCACCGCGTAGGACGAGTCGTCATAGTCCGGGCTGCCAATCTGAAAGCTGCCGTTGGAGGATCCGGTCCACTCGACATCCGCATGCACGAAGGCGTTGAGGCTCTCCTTGACGCTCCAGGTGTAGTCGGCCGTGGCTGCGGCGTTCCATTCGGGCGTGTAGAGCACATGCTGGCCCACTGAGGCCGGACTGCCCGACGGTGCGGAGGTGATCCGGGCATTCTGCACATCGCCATTGAGGCCCAGGGACAGCCCCCGCAGCTCCGGAATCTTGTAGCGCAATTCCATTTCCGCGCCGCGAATCTGGGCATCGCCGACATTGCTCACGTAGGCATAGCCGCAGAGCGGCAGCTCGATCTGCTGCTGGATGTTCTTCCATTGCGTGTCGTAGATCGCGCCCGTGACCGAGACACTCTGATTGAACAGCGCCGCCTTGGAGCCGAGCTCGTAGGTCCACAGGCTGTCGTGCACGTAGGAGGCGGGCTCCGCGGAGATACCGAGATTGATGTAATCCTGTTCACAGATGGCGTAGGGGACCGGATTGTTGATGCCGCCGACGCGGAAGCCCTCGGCAGCCGAGGCGTAGATGTTCGAGCTGCTGGAGGTATCGAATTTCAGGGAAACCTTGGGCGTGAGCGCATGGTCGTGGCTGACGGCGCTGAAGAAGTCGGGCAGGCCCACATTGAAGAAGCCGCCGGCGAAGCGATCGTAGGGCAGCCGCGCCCAGTCGTAGCGAGCCCCGACGGCGGCGTGCAGATTGGGCAGCAGATCGTAATCCAATTGACCAAATGCCGCGTATTCGAGCTCCTTGCGCTCGGTCCGATTGTGCTGAAATTGATCCCCGGCCCAAAGCGTCGGGTCGGTGGGATCCGCAACCGGCGAGAGGGCGGCATTATTGGGACTGAAACCATAGACGGATTGAAATATCTGGTTCCAGCCCGGTGCGACCTCCTTGTGCAACAGCCGATAGGATTGATACGAGAGATACAGGCCGCCGACCCAGCGCAATGGCAGCGCATCGGCAGCCGGCGCCTTGGAGGCGAGCCTGATTTCCTGGACCAAGTTGGTCACCGTCTGATTGTCGTAGGCAGTGGTCGGCAGTGAGCTCAATGCGGGATCGGCCGTGGCGGCGTACTGCGGCAGGGCCGCATCGAGGATATAGGGCACGACGTAGGCCGGATCGTAGTAGGTGCCGTCGGCCTCCCGAAAGATGTCCTTCCAGTAATAGCTCGAGTTCGAAGTCAGATTGGCAATCCCCAGGTCCTTTTCAATCTTGACGCTGGCGATCATGAATTCATCGCGCACCGGCTGGGCGACATTATTCTCCTGCGTATAGAGTGCCTGGCCGAGAAAGAACGCCGGTTGATCGTCCTCCTTGGTGCGCTGGTAATACACCAAGGGGGTGATGCTCAGGTCGTCGCTCGGTCTATAGGTCACCGCGAGCTTGAGTGCGACGTCGTGCTCCTGGTTCACACCCGAGCCGAGCAACTGGCCGTCGGAGGCATCGAGGTTGGTATAACCCGGGGCGTGACCGTAGCGATCGATCCAGCCGCTCTGGTCGCCATACTGCACGCCGAGACGCACCGCCAGCACATTATCGATGAGCGGCGCGTTCACGACGCCGCGGAAATCATAATTGCCACTGCCGTGTTCGGTGTAGGAGCCGTCGGCGGCGCTGTCGGCCGAGAATTGCGTCGGGTCGGCCTGCTTCTCGATGTAACGCAGCGTGCCGCCCTCCGAGCTCGAGCCATAGAGCGTGCCCTGCGGTCCACGCAGTACCTCGATGCGATCCATGTCGAAGAATTTGGGCTGAGAGCTGCCGACCTCGCCGGGCAAGGTGATCGGCGCCTCGTCCATGTACACCCCGACCGTCGCCGCGCCGACATTCGAGCTCACACCGCGGATCTCGATGGTCTCCTGTCCCTCGCCAACGCCTTCTCCGGCGCCGGCGCTGAAGGACACGCCCGGCGTCATGCGTGTGATGGCATCGAAATTCTGCACATGCTCCTTTTCAAGGCTGGCCCCATCGATGACCGACACGCTGATGGGCACATCCAGAATATTCTCGCTGCGTTTCTCCGCCGTGACGACGACCTCCTGCAGCTGGTCCGAATCGGCGCTGAGTTCCTGGGCGCATAGCGGCGCCGCGCAGCCCAGCGCGAGAGTGCCTGAGGCCAGAGAGGAAAATAGGATCGCGCGCACTCGCAAGAGTCTTCTCCCTGTTCAAAATATGCCCGCGACTGCTGCGGCCGGACGCCGGCGCGATGCGTCGCGGATCACTATTGAACGGAATATAGGGCGCTGCTCTTTTGCTGTCTAGACAGGGATGGCCTCGCTCTGCCTGGACAGCCCCCGGTGGCGCCGCTACTCTGCGCCGCTGCGTCACACGGACAGTTCATGCGCCAGGCACAGCTCCTTTCGGCTTCCCCCGCGGCGCTGGCGCTACAGGCCACGCGGGCCGGGCAATGGGATCAGGCCGCGGCGATCGTGGCGAGCATGATTCGCGAGCAATTTGCGCTCGAGCTCGACAGCGTGCAGATCGGGCGCGATGACTACAGCCTCAATTCCGTCCATGGCTACGCGCGCCTGCGTAACGGCGAGGAATATTTTTTCAAGTTTCATCATGAGGAGGACGAGGAGGTCACGCTGGAGGAGCTGTATCGCGGCGAGGTGCTGCGCGAGGCGGGCTTTCCGGTCGATCTACCCCGCTACGCCTCGAGGCAGATTGGCCGACAGCTGCTGCTCTACCGCCGGCGCCACGAGCCGCGATTTGCCGAGGTGTGTGCCAACCTGGACTTCAGGCCGCTGCAGGAAGCGGCCCCGGCGCTGCGGGCGCAACGCGAACTCGATGAGCTCAGCTGTGCGATCTATCTGCGCACCTTGCACAGCGCATCGGGCCATGAGATCGCGCGCGAGCCGATTCATCAATTATTCCATCATCGTCTGATCGACCCCGAGGCGCCGGAAGTCATCGGCGGCCGCGCCCGCCGTTTCTTCTGGCAGCGCCATTTCGATATGGCCGGTCTGCACCTGACCGACGCGCAGGTGCGCGCGGTCCACTGGCGCATCAATGGCATCGACTATATGGACACGATCGGCGACTTGCTCGAGCGCAGCCGAGTGCTGTTGCATCCGGCGGGCCTGGCCCGCTTCGGCGCCCTCACGGCGCACGGGGATGCGCACAATGCGAATCTGTGGTGGGACGCGTCGGCTGGCGATGCGCCGCGGCTGATCCTGTTCGATCCGGCTTTCGCCGGAACGCAGGTGAGTGCACTGCTGGCCGAGGTCAAGGCAACCTTTCACAACATCTACGCTCATCCCTATTGGCTGTACCATCCCGCCGAACTCGCCAGTCGTTACACCGTGCGTGCGCGGCTGGCCGGATCGATCCTGCAGCTCACCACCGACTGGAGTCCTTCCGCGTTGCGCTTGAGCTTTCTGCGCGAGAAGGCCGCCCGTCTGTGGCGGCCATTACTGCAGGCACTGGCCTCGCAGGCCCTGCTCGCGGCGGACTGGCGCAGCACGCTGCGCTGCGCGCTCTTCTGCTGTCCGACCCTGGTCATGGATCTGTGCGCCGGAGGCGCCGGGGGTCACACCCCGTTATCCTCGGCGCTCGGATTGTCGATTGCCGTGCAATGCGGGTCGGAGCCCATCGCGGGCGCGCACGATGGTGTCAGCGATTTCCTCGATGAGATCACGCCTGATGCGCCTCGCCATCCGGATCCCGAGGAGGCGACGTGAGCAACGAGCGCGCTGGCCTGCGGGTCGAGCAGCACAGCATCGACTTCATTCCGCTGACGCAGCGCTACGGCACGCCGCTGCGACTGTTCACGATCTGGCTCAGCATCAATCTCTCGATCGTATGCCTCACGGTCGGCACGCTCGGCGTCGGGGCGGGACTGCCCTTAGGTAGGGCGGTGCTGGCGCTGGTGCTCGGCAATGCGATCGGCACCGTCTTCATGGCGGCACATTCCGCTCAAGGTCCGCATCTGGGCATTCCGCAGATGATTCAGAGTCGGGCGCAGTTCGGAGTGCTGGGCGCCGGGCTGCCGCTCGTGGCGGTCATCGCTACGTATACGCTCTATACGGCGGCGAACGGCGTCATCGTGCGCCAGTCGCTCAAATCCCTATTGCCCTTGGGCGACGATACGGTCCTGATCCTCTTCGGCGCCGTGACCCTGCTGATCGCCTACATCGGCTACGAGCTCATCCATCGGATGGGCGCACTGCTGGCGGTGATCTCCGCCGCCTTGTTTGCCGGCGCCACGTTGTTACTGCTGTTGCGGCATGACCTGCCCTCTGCGAGCGAGCCGATCACGCCCACGCCGCTGCAATCCGCGGCATTCATGCTGACGCTGACTCAGGCGGCCGCCTGGTCGCTGAGCTTCGGGCCCTATGTCGCCGACTACTCGCGCTACCTGCCGGCCACGGTTTCGACCTGGCGAGTCTTCTGGTACACCGCGATGGGAAATTTCCTCGGCGCCGCCTCGCTCATGGTACTGGGGGCGTATCTGGCGGCACGATTCCCGAGCATCGCGGCGGATCCGGGCACTGGACTGGCAGGGCTGTTCGGGCCAGGAAGCTTTCTGGTCCGCCTCCTGATCGTCGTGGGGGTACTGGAAGGCAACGTCATGAATCTGTACAGCGCCTACATGTCGACCGTCACGATACTGACCAGTGCCCACGGCATGAGCCGGGTCGGCAACCGGCTGAAGTTCGCGCTGCTGCTGATTCTGATCGCGGTGGCGACCTGGATCGCGATCGCGGCGCAAGAGAATTTTGATCAGCATTTCGGCGACATGCTCAACGCGATGATCTACGTGCTGGTGCCGTGGAGCGCCATCAATCTCGCCGACTACTACCTGGTACGACGCGGCAGCTACGTCATTGCCGATATGTTTGATGTCAAGGGCATCTATGGCCGTTACCGCTGGACCGGAATCCTCAGCTATCTGATCGGCATCGTGGTCCAGATCCCCTTCATGAATCTCTCGTTCTATGTCGGGGATGTCGCTGTGGCGTTGGGCGCTGATCTTGCATGGGTACCCGGGCTGCTGGTCCCGGCGACGTTGTACTGTGTGTTTGAGAAAGCGCGCCGGACTTAAGGGCACGCGACGCTGAGGGCCGGAGCGGGGGCCTATTCGGCGTGATGAGCGCGCACCGCCTGGACATCGCTCGCGGATACCGCGCTGGCGGCGTTGCCCCAGTCATTACGGATGTAGGTCAGCACGTCCGCGATCTGATCGTCGGATAGCTGCCAGCCAAAGGCGGGCATGCCGGGCGAAGTCGGCGCGTCGTCGGTCGCGACGGCCTGGGCGCCGTTGAGCACGACATCGAGCAAGGTGTCGGTCGCGGCGGCCTGCACCACCGCGCTGTGGGCGAGTGTCGGGGCGAGTCCCGTCACACCCTCGCCCGTGCTGGTGTGACAGGCGGAGCAACTCACGAGGTACAGCGCTCGGCCGGCACGCATGGCCGCATCGTCTTTGTTCAGTGCGCTCGCGCTGCTGCCCGGCGCCGCGATGTCTTTGAGATACACCGCGATCGAGCGCAGATCAGCATCGCTGAGGTGCGAGGTTGAATTCGCCACCACCAGCGCCATCGGCCCGGTCGCGGCCTGTCCGCCGCCCCAGCCGCTCTTGAGATACGAGACGACGTCATCGACGCGCCAGGCGCCGAGCCCCGTGCGCACGTCGTTATCCAGGGGCGGGGCATACGAGCCCAGGAACGCGGCGCCCGCCATGGGCTGCGCCTTGGCTCCGCCCATCAGCCCCTTGGGGGTGTGGCAGGCGCCGCAATGACCCAGTCCGGTCACCAGATAGGCCCCGCGGTTCCATTCTGCGGTACGGCTCGGCTCCGCGTGAAATTCGCCAGCCGAGAAATTCAATGCGTTCCACAGCAGCATGCTCGAGCGAATGCTGAAGGGGAAGGGCAGACGGTTGGTGTCGATCTCGGCCCTCACGGGTTCGAGCGTCGCGAGATAGGCGCGCACGGCCAGCAGATCCTCGCGCGTCACGCGCGTGAAGTCCGGATAGGGCATCGCGGGATACAGATGCACGCCGCCGGGCGCGATCCCCTGCTGCAGGGCGCGCACGAAATCATCATCGCTCCAGGCACCGATACCCGTCTCGCGATCCGGCGTGATGTTGGCGGACAGGAGCGTGCCGAACGGCGTATCGAGGTTGAGGCCACCGGCGAAGGGCTTGCCGCCCGGCAGCGTATGGCAGGCGCTGCAGTCGCCCGCCGTGGCCAGATAGCGCCCGCGCTCGACCAGAATGGCCAACTGCGGATTCACCGCAAAGCTCGGTACCGAGGCTGCCCCGGCGGTCAGCAGCGCCGCAACGAGCGCGACACGGTGCAGGCTCTCACGCATGAACCAGCGGCCCCGGATCGCGCAGGTAGCGGTTGATGATGGCCTCGGCGGTCCAGTACGCCAGCGCACCGACCGTTCCGGTGGGATTGTAGCCGGCGTTTTGCGGAAACACGGCCGCGCCCATGACGAACACGTTCGGCACGTCCCAGCTCTGCAGATAACGGTTGACCGCGCTCGTGCTCGGATCCGCGCCCATGACCGCACCGCCCGTGTTGTGCGTGCTCTGATACGGCACGATCGAATACGGTCCGAGCGGCGGCGCCTTCACGATCTGCCTGGGGTTCAAGCTCTTGCCGATCTCGGCGGTCTTATCGGCGACAAAGGCTGCCATCTTGGCGTCATTGGCATTGAAATCGAAGGTCATACGCAGCAGCGGGCGGCCGTGCGGATCCTTGTAGGTCGGATCGAGATCCAGATAGGCATCGCGGACCGGATAGCTGCTGCCCTGCGAGCCGATCCCGAGCACCCTCTGATAGTTATCCCGCACCGCGCTCTTCCAGGCCGCACCCCAGCGTGGCGTGCCTGGGGGTACGGGCCGATGCCCGATCGGACGCCCGCCCGTCACCGATGTCGTGATGGACGCACCGCCGACGAAGCCCACCTTGGCGTGATCGAAATTGTCGCCATTGAAATCGTCCATCGTCATGCCGAGCGCGCCGGAGCCGATGAAGGGGTTGAAGATCTTGTCATCGAAGAACAGCGTCGAGCCCGAGCTGGTCTGATAGGTGTAATTGCGCCCGACAACGCCCTTGCCGCTGACCGGATCGTAGGGCTTACCGATACCGGAGACCAGCATCATGTGCACGCAGTTGTAGGCGAAGCCGCAGATCATGACGAGCTCGGCGGGTTGCTCCCAGGTCTCGCCGCTCGAGTCGATGTAGGTGACACCGGTGGCGCGCTTGCCGTCACGCGAGAGATTGATCTTGAGCACCTCGCTGTTGGTCTGTGCGGTGAAATTGGGCCGGCGTATCAGCACGGGCAGCACGGTGGTCTGGGGGCTGGCCTTGGAATAATTGCCGCAGCCGAAGCGCTCGCAGAAACCGCAGTAGGTGCAGGGCCCGAGCCGCACGCCGAGCGGGTTGGTGTAGGCCTGCGATATGTTCGCCGAAGGCAGCGGAAACGGGTGATATCCCAGCGAGGCCGCTGCCTGTGCGAACAGCGTGGGTCCGTAGGTCTGGCGCATCGGCGGTGTTGGGTATTCGCTCGAACGTGAGCCTTCGAACGGATTGCCGCCGGGTTGAATCTGACCCTTCAGGTGACCGGCTTTGCCTGAGATGCCGCACAACTTGTCGAACCTGTCGTAATAGGGTTCGAGCTCATCGAAGGTGATGCCCCAATCCTGCACGTTCAGGCCGTTCGGGATGAAGCCTTTGCCATAGCGGGACTCGAGATGGCTCTTGAGCACAAAATCGCTGGGCAGGAATCTCCAGGTGTGGCCGTTCCAATGCACACCCGCGCCGCCGACACCGTTGCCGGGCAGGAATGAACCGAATTGACGAATGGGCAGCGCGCTCTGGCGGCTGTTGTTGCGGAAGGTCAGCGTACCCTGCGAGGCCTGTTGAAACAGGTCGTTCCGGATGGCGTAGCGCAGCTCATCCTGCACGTAGGTCGTCGGAAAATCGGTCGACGTGTTGCGCCAGGGGCCGCGCTCGATCGCGATGACATCGAGACCGGCTCGCGTGAACTGCTCGGCGAGGATCGCGCCGGTCCAGCCCAGACCGATGATTGCGACGTCGGTTGCAGGCAGTTTTCTGCTCATGAGTGGCTACAGTTTCGACAGAATCGAGACGGGCGGAATGTCGAGCTTGCGGTTATGCATGTCGACGTACTCGCGATTGTCGTAGTGCGCGCCTGGAAATCCGACCATCTTCCAGCCCACCATGTTGCGATTGCCGCCATAGAGCGGATCGGCGAAGAAGCCTTCTATCGTGTTCTGCAACAGCAGCTCGAAGAACCGTTTGCCATCGACACCCTCGAGAGCCATCGTGCTGTGCTCGAGCCCGCTGAGCACGGCATCCTGATCGGCGGCACTCAGCGCAGCGTAGCTCTTGCCGGCGAAGTGGCCGCGAGTATAAGCATCGAGCGCTTTGAGCCCGGCACGATAAATCAGCGCTGGCGTGGCCTCAGCTTGCTGGCCCTGCTGCGGCGTACCCTTCTCGAACGGCCCTTCCATGTACATGCCCTGGGAGGAGCCGAAGGGACCGGCGAGCTGGCCGTCGATGAAGTGGGCGCAGCCGGCATCCTTGCCGCCCGGGGTGTTTGGATCGGTCGGAATCAAACGCTCAACCAGCGCCTCAACGGCAGCGACCTCTCCCGGCGTGAAGAAATGCCACACGCTGGTGTCCAGCGGATGGGGCGCACTGTTCGCGCCCGGCGACCATGGGAGCTTTCCCGTCACGGTCTCGGCG